>DATFEJ010000312.1:0-23786 GCA_035251235.1 Burkholderiales bacterium | reverse complement strand
CGTTCCGGCGCGGCGCGCCCGGGCCGTACGAGCGCGGCGCGATCCTGGAACGCGCCGCGCAAATGCTGGAACCACTGACGGACAGTTTCGTGCGCACCATGCAGATGGAGGCCGGCTTCACCGCGTCGGACGCGGGCGGCGAAGTGCGCCGCTGCATCCAGACGCTCAAGCTCTCCGCGGAAGAAGCGCGGCGCCTCGCCGGCGAGGTGATCCCGCTCGCGGGCGCGCCGCAGCAGGCCGGGCGCATGGGCTTCACGCTGCGCGTGCCGCTCGGCGTGGTGCTGGCGATCACGCCGTTCAACTCGCCGCTCAACACGGTGGCGCACAAGATTGCGCCTGCCTTCGCCGCGGGCAATGCCGTGATCCTGAAGCCCGCGTCGGCCACGCCGCTCACCGCCTGCAAGCTCGCCGAGGTGCTGCTCGCGGCCGGCCTGCCGCGCGGCTTCCTCTCGGTGATTCCCGGCGGCGCGCAGGTCGCCGACTGGCTGATCGCCGACGAGCGCGTGCGCTTCTTCGCCTTCACGGGCAGCACCGAGGTGGGCCGCAGCATCCAGAGCCGCGCGGGCCTGCGGCGCACGCAGATGGAGCTCGGCTCGATCGCCTGCACCATCCTGTGCGACGACGCGCAACTCGACGCGGCGCTCGCCAAGGTGGTGAACGCCGGCTACCGCAAGGCGGGGCAGGTGTGCACCTCGGTGCAGCTGCTGCTCACCCACCGCTCGATCGCGGCCGAGGTCGAGCAGCGCCTGGCAAAGCTCGTCCAGGCGCTCGCCTGGGGCGATCCACGCGACGCAAACACCTTCGTCGGGCCGCTGATCAGCGAAAAGGAGGCGATCCGGGTCGAGGCCTGGATCGAGGAGGCGGTGGCGAAGGGCGCCAGACGCCTCGCGGGCGGCGCGCGCCGGGGCGCTTCGGTGCCGCCCACGCTGCTCGCCGGGATCGACGACTCGATGAAGGTCGGCTGCCGCGAGGTGTTCGGCCCGGTGGTGTGCATCGTGCCGTTCGATACGCTCGACGAGGCGATCGCGCGCGTGAACGCCACGCCCTACGGCCTCGCCTGCGGCATCTTCACCAACCGGCTGCAGGACGCCTTCAAGGCGGCGCGCCAGCTCGAGGTGGGTGGCGTGCACGTCAACGAGACCTCCAGCTCGCGCGTCGACCTGATGCCCTACGGCGGATCGAAAGACAGCGGCTTCGGGCGCGAGGGCCCGCGCTATGCTGTGCACGAGATGACCGAAGAGCGCATCGTCACCTTCACGTTGAACGCGTAGGAGCATCGCCATGGCCAGGATGAAAGGCGGCGAGCTGATCGCCGAGTACCTGATCCAGCAGAAGGTGCCGTATCTCTTCGGCATCTGCGGGCACGGCAACGTCGGCATCCTCGACCCGCTGTACGCGGTGCGCGACAAGCTCAAGCTCATCTCGCCGCGCCACGAGCAGTGCGCGGGGCACATGGCCGACGGCTACTTCCGCGTCAAGCACCAGCCCGTGGCGACGCTCACCTCCACCGGCCCGGGCTCGGCCAACCTCGTCATGTCGCTCGCCACCGCGCTCTCGGACTCCTCCGCGTTCCTCGCGATCACGTCCAACGTGCCGACCTCGCAGATGAACCGCGCGCCGTTCCAGGAGATCTACAAGCACAACCAGGCGGACTTCCCTTCGGTGATCCGGCCGGTGGTGAAGCGCGCGTTCCAGCCCACGCGCGTGGACATGCTGCCGCTCGCGCTCCGGCAGGGCTTCGACACCATGGTGACCGGACGTCCCGGCCCCGTGAACATCGACGTCCCGTACAACGTCTACCAGGAAGAGGACGACGTAGAGATGCCGGCCGCGTCGCACGTGTTCGGCCAGCACCGGCCGGGCGCCTCGGACGCCGACGTGGCAAGGGCGCTGGACATGCTCACCGAGGCGATGCGCCCGGTGATCTTCATCGGGCACGGCGCGACGCTCTCGGAAGCGGGGCCCGAGATCACGCGCCTGCAGCAGACCTACGGCATCCCGGTGATCACCTCGCCGAACGGCATGGGCTGCGTGCCCGCGGACGACCCGCTCACGCTCGGCTTCATCGGCAGGAACGGCGCCTATCCCGCCAACCAGGCCGGGCGCCACGCGGACCTGGTGATCACCATCGGCACGCGGTTCGACGACCGCTCCTCGTCCTCCTGGTACCCGGGCTACTCGTGGAACTTCCCGAAGACCAAGCTCATCCACGTCGACCTCGACCCGCAGGAGCTCGGGCGCAACTACCCGCCGACGCTCGGCATCATCGCCGACGCGAAGGTGTTCAGCGCGCAGCTCCTCAACGCGCTGGGGCTGCGCGAGCAGCGCGGCGCCGCGTCGCTGAAGAAGCAGTACTCGGAGTGGCGCGCCGAGGTGGAAGGCTGGCGCAAGGAATGGGAAGCGTACGTGCGGCCCAATTTCTCGAAGCTCACCACGCCGCTGCGGCCCGAGTACGTCGTCGACGCGCTGCAGAGGGTGCTGCCCGACGACGCCATCCTCACCTGCGACTCGGGCGTGCACCACAACTGGTTCATGCAGTTCTGGCGCCCGAAGCGCGCGCAGTCGATGCTGAACAGCTGGGGGTACTCCTCGATGGGCTTCGGCGTGTGCAGCGTGCTGGGCGCGCAGCTCGCGGCGCCCGATCGCCCCTGCATCTCGGTGTGCGGCGACGGCGGCTTTTCCATGACGCCCTATGTCGTCGCCACCGCGGTGGAGTACGACCTGCCGTGCATCTGGGTGGTGTGGAACAACTTCAGCTGGGCGGCGATCCGCGACATCCAGGTCGGCATGTTCGGCAACCGGCAGCTTGGTACTTATTTCGAGAAAGACAGGAAGCCCTACAACCCGGATTTCGCCGCCTGGGCGCGGGCCTGCGGCGCGGACGGCGTCACCGTCACGAAGAGCGAAGACCTCGCGGGCGCGCTGCAGCAGGCGATCAGGAACAAGCGTCCCTGCGTGCTCGACGTGCATGTGGACGCCGAAGTGCGGCCGCCGTCCACCGGCACCTGGCAGCTGCCGCCGACGCCGTTCAAGGAACCGGCGTTCGGCAAGCCGTGGGTGGCCTGATTTGAGCGAAAGCTTCGACGTTGTCGTGGTCGGCGGCGGCGGGGCGGGCCTCGCCGCCGCCATCGAGGCGCGCGCTGCGGGGCGCAGCGTCGTGCTGCTGGAGAAGAACGCCGAGCTCGGCGGCTCGACGGCCTGGTCGATCGGCTCGATCACCGCCACCGGCACGCCGCACCAGCGCCGGCGCGGCATCGAGGACAATCCGCAGGACCACTGTGCCGACATGCCCGGATTCGCGGGCGAGCTCGCCGCGCGCGACAACGACGCGCTGCGCAAGATCCTGTGCGACGAGGTGCCGGCCGCGTTCCAGTGGCTGCTCGACTCAGGCATCCGCTTCATGGGCCCGATGCCCGAGCCGCCGCACCGCAAGCCGCGCATGCACAACGTGCTGCCCAACTCGCGCGCCTACATCCATCACCTGGAGCGGCGCGCGCGCCTTGCCGGGGTCGACATCCGTGCGCGCACCCGTGTGGCGCGGCTGCTGCAGGAGGGCGGGCGCGTGCGTGGCGCGGAAACGCTGGACGGCCAGCGCTTCATCGCGCGCGGCGGCGTGGTGCTCGCCGCCGGCGACTTCACCAACGGCGCGGATCTCAAGGCGCGCTTCATGGGCGAGCAGGCGGCGCAGGTCGAGGGCGTCAACCTCACCGCCACCGGCGACGGCCAGAAGATGGCCGAGGCGCTCGGCGCGCGGATCGTGAACGGCGACCTCGCGCTCGGGCCGGAGCTGCGCTTCATCGCGCCGGTGAAGGAGACGCTCGCGCGGCGCCTGCCGCCGTGGCGCGCGCTCGCCACCGCCATGGCCTGGTCGCTCGAGCACCTGCCGGCGGCGATCCTGCGCCCCTTCGTCATGCAGTTCCTCACCACCGCGCTCGCGCCCTCGCCGGCCCTCTTCGAGGCGGGCGCGCTGCTCGTCAACCGCAAGGGCGAGCGCTTCGGCGAGGAGCGCGACCGGCCCGCCTGGCGCGTGCCCGAGCAGCCGGGCAAGGTGGCGTTCATCCTGATGGACGGCGCGCTCGCGCAGCGCTTCTCCGCCTGGCCGAATTTCATCTCCACCGCGCCGGGCGTGGCCTACGCCTACCTGCCGGACTACCGGCGCAACCGGCCCGACGTGTATACGGAGGCGCCGACGCTCGAGGCGCTGGCGCGGCGCCTCGGCATGCCGGCAATCGAGGCCGAGCTGAGCCGCCCGCCCTTCATCGCGCTCGGGCCGGTGCGCTCGGTGTTCGTGCACGCGGAGGGCGGCCTGGCCGTGGATGAACAGCACCGCGTGCTGGGTGCGCACGAGCGGCCGATACCCGGCCTGTACGCCGCCGGGTCCACCGGGCAGGGCGGGTTGCTGTTGAAGGGCCACGGCCACCACCTGGCGTGGGCATTCGTATCCGGCAGGCGCGCAGGGCGCTTCGCCGCAAGCCAAAGCATGGGAGCATGAACGCCGTGACAGACCGTTATGACGTGGTGGTCGTGGGCGCGGGCAATGCCGCGTTCTGCGCGGCGCTCGCCGCGCGCGAGAAGGTGGGCAAGGTCCTGGTGCTCGAGCGCGCGACCGAGGACGAATCGGGCGGCAACTCGCGCTTCACCGCGGGGCTGATGCGCGTCGCCTACGCGGGCGTGGACGACCTGAAGCACGCGATTCCCGACCTGACGGCCGAGGAGATCGCGCGCACCGACTTCGGCACCTACACCGAGGACCAGTTTCTCGACGACATGGCGCGCGTCACCGAGTACCGCTGCGACCCGGACCTCACCGAGATCCTGGTGAAGCGCAGCCTCGACACGGTGGCCTGGATGCGCGCGAAGGGCGTGCGCTTCACCGCCGCCTGGGGGCGGCAGGCATTCAACATCGGCGGCAGGTTCAAGTTCTGGGGCGGCCTCACGGTGGAAGCAGTGGGCGGCGGCCCGGGGCTGGTCGAGTCGCTCACCAACGCGGCGAAGAAGAACGGCATCGACATCTGGTACTCGGCGCGCGCGGTGGGCCTGATCGCCGGCGACGAGGGCGTGCAGGGCGTGCGCGTGCGGAAGGCGGGCAAGACGGTGGAAGTGCGCGCGAAGAGCGTGGTGCTCGCCGCGGGCGGCTTCCAGGCCAATCCCGAGTGGCGCGCGCGCTATCTCGGGCCGGGCTGGGAGCTCGCCAAGGTGCGCGGCACGCGCTTCAACACCGGCGACGTGATCCGCATGGCGCTCGACATCGGCGCGGCGCCCGTGGGCAACTGGTCGGGCTGCCACGCGGTCGCGTGGGAGAGGAACGCGCCCGAGTTCGGCGACCTCGCGATCGGCGACCAGTTCCAGAAGCACTCCTATCCGTGGGGCGTGTACATCAACGCGCAGGGCAAGCGCTTCGTGGACGAGGGCGCGGATTTCCGCAACTACACCTACGCCAAGTACGGGCGCGTGATCCTCGGGCAGCCGGGGCAGTTCGCCTGGCAGATCTTCGATGCCAAGGTGAAGGCGCAGCTGCGGGATGAATACAAGATCCGGCAGGTGACCAAGCACACCGCGAACACGCTCGAGGAGCTGTGCGCGAAGCTCGACGACACCGACGGCAAGGCCGCGCTCGCGGAGCTGCAGGCCTACAACGCCGCGGTGCGCCAGGACATCCCGTTCAACCCGAACGTGAAGGACGGGCGCTGCACGCAAGGGCTGGCGATCCCGAAGTCGAACTGGGCGAATACGCTCGATACGCCGCCCTTCGAGGCCTACGCGGTGACCTGCGGCATCACGTTCACGTTCGGCGGGCTGCGCATCAATACCGACGCGCAGGTGCTCTCGACCGACGGCGAGCCCATCCCGGGCCTGTACGCGGCGGGCGAGCTCGTGGGCGGCATCTTCTATTTCAACTACCCCGGCGGCACGGGGCTGACCAACGGCGCCGTGTTCGGACGCATCGCGGGCGCAAGCGCCGCGGGAGGCTAGCGATGGACCTGCAGCTGTCGGGCAAGACCGCGCTGGTGACCGGCGCTTCGGCCGGCATCGGCCGCGGCATCGCCAAGGCACTGGCCGCCGAAGGCGTGCGGCTCGCGGTCACCGCGCGCCGGCGCGACAGGCTCGAGGAACTCGCGCGCGAAACGGGCGCGAAGCTCGCGATCATCGAAGCGGACTTCATGCAGGAGGGCGCGCCGCAGCGCATTGCGCAGGCTGCCCTGAAGGAGCTCGGCTCGCTCGACATCCTGGTCAACAACGCGGGCGGTTCGCGCGCGTTCACTCTCGATTCGACCGAGGCGCAGTGGGAGGAGGCGATGACCCTCAATTTCACGCGCCAGCGCCAGCTCGCGCACGCCCTGCTCGGGCAGATGATGGCGCGGAAGTGGGGCCGCATCGTCAACATCACCGGCAAGAGCGAGCCCGAGGGCATCAACGGCGCCTTCGCCGCCAAGGCGGCGATGCACGCCTGGGCGAAGGGGCTGTCGCGAGAAGTGGGCAAGCACGGCATCACGGTGAACTGCATTCCCCCCGGGCGCATCCACTCGGAGCAGATCCTGCGCAACTACAAGCCCGAATTCCGCCAGTGGCAGGCCGAGCACGAGATCCCGATGGGCCGCTACGGCGAGCCCGAGGACATCGCGCACCTCGTGTGCTACCTCGTCTCGCCCCTGGCAAGCTACATTACAGGCGCGGTGATCCCGGTGGACGGGGGCTTGCGGCGCTACCAGTTCTAAGCTGCACGTCGAACATCAAACAAAGGAGGAGCTCATGAAAACCAAGCACAGCTCGAAACGCCGCCTGCTGGTGCAGGCCGCACTGGCGAGCGGAATCGCCGCGATGGTGCCGCTGGCCGCGCAGGCCGCCGACTTCCGCGGCAAGACCATCGATTTCGTCATCCCGTTCCCGGTCGCCGGGGGCTCCGACGTGTGGGCGCGCTTCTACGCGCCGTTCATGACCAAGTACCTGCCCGGGAATCCGACGGTCGTCGTCAAGAACGTTCCGGGCGGCGGCTCGACGCGCGGCGCGAACGAGTTCGCCGAGCGCGCGAAGCCCGATGGCCTGACCATCCTCGGCACCTCCGGTTCGACCCAGTTCCCTTACCTGCTCGGCGACACGCGCGTGCGCTACGAGTACAAGGACTGGACGCCCGTGCTCGCCTCGCCGACCGGCGGGGTGGTATTCGTCAACGCCGACCTCGGCGCCAAGTCCGCCGCGGACATCGCGACGCTGCGCAAGGCGAAGCTCCTCTACGGCAGCGAAGGCGCGACCTCGCTCAGCCTCGTGCCGATGCTCGCCTTCCGCCAGCTCGACCTGCCCGTGCAGTACGTCTTCGGCATGAAGGCGCGCGGCGGCGCGCGTCTCGCCTTCGAGCGGGGCGAGTCGAACATCGACTACCAGACCACCGGGGCCTACCTCGCGAGCGTCATGCCGCTGGTGAAGGCCGGGAAAGCCGTGCCGCTGTTCAGCTGGGGCGTGCTCGACGCCAGCGGCAAGCTGGCGCGCGACCCGACCTTCCCCGACCTGCCGCACGTCGGCGAGGTCATCGCGGCCGCGGGCGGAAAGCAGTCCGGCCTGGAGTGGGACACGCTGATGGCGTTCATCACCGCCGGCTTCGGCGCGCAGAAGATCGTGGTGCTGCCCAAGGGCACGCCGAAGGACATCGTCAACGCGTACAGCGAGGCGTTCCGCAAGATGCAGAGCGACCCGCAGCTCGTCGCCACCAAGGACAAGATCCTCGGCGAGTACCCGCAGGCGACCGGCAAGGACGCGGAGACGCTGTACCGCGTCGCGACGCACGTGACGCCGGCGTCGAAGTTCTGGGTGCGCGAGCACCTGACGCAGAACTACGGGGTGAAGTTCGAATAAGCGCCCGCCGCGCGGCCGACGCCAGCCCATGCTCGACACGCTGCTCACCGCGCTCGCCACCCTGTTCACCCCGCAGCACTTCCTGTTCCTGGGGGTGGGCGTGGTGGTCGGCATGGCGATCGGCATCCTGCCCGGGCTCGGCGGCATCGCCGGGCTGTCGCTGCTGCTGCCGTTCCTGTATGGCATGAACGAGGTGTCGGCGCTCGCCATGCTCGTGGGCCTCATCGCGGTCATCAACACCTCGGACACCTTCACCTCGGTGCTGATGGGCATCCCGGGCTCGAGCGCCAGCCAGGCGACGGTGGTCGACGGCTTCCCGCTCGCGCAGCAGGGGCATGCGGCGCGCGCGCTCGGCGCGGCCTTCTCGGCCTCGCTCATGGGCGGGCTGTTCGGCGCGCTGCTGCTCACCGCAGCGGTGCTCGTCGCGCGCCCCGTGATCCTCGCCTTCAGCTCGGCGGAGATGTTCATGCTCGCGGTGTTCGGCATGTCGATGGTCGGCGTGCTCGCGGGCGCGAGCCTCGCCAAGGGACTGGCCGCCTGCGGCATCGGCCTGGTGCTCGGCTCGATCGGCCCCGCGCCGGCCACGGGCGTGGAGCGCATGTACATGGGCATGGACTACCTGCGCGACGGCCTGCCGCTGGTGGTGGTGGCGCTGGGCCTGTTTGCCTTTCCGGAGATCGTCGACCTGTTGCGGCTGAACCGGCCGATCGCCAAGGCCAACAAGCTCGGCTCGGGCTGGGTGCAGGGCTTCCGCGACTCGGTGCGCCACTGGTTCATCGTCGTGCGCTGCTCGGGGCTGGGGGCCCTGGTCGGCGCGATCCCGGGGCTGGGCGGCAGCGTGGTCGACTGGATCGCCTACGGGCACGTGGTGCAGACCTCGCGCGACAAGTCCAAGTTCGGCAGCGGCGACATCCGCGGCGTGGTGGCGCCCGAGGCGGCGAACAACGCCTGCCAGGGCGGCGCCCTGATGCCGACGCTGCTCTTCGGCGTGCCGGGATCGGGCAGCATGGCGATCTTCCTCGCCGGGCTGGTGCTCCTGGGCATCGAGCCGGGGCCGAGCATGGTCGGCGAGAACCTGTCGCTGTCGTACACGGTCGTGTGGTCGCTCGCGCTCGCCAACGTGATCGGCGCGGGCCTGTGCCTGCTCCTCGCGGGCCCGATCGCGCGGCTGACGCTCATTCCGTTCACGCTGATCGCGCCGTTCATGATGGTGGTGATCACCTTCGCCGCCTTCCAGGCGCGCCGCGACCTGTCGGATCTGGTGCTGCTGCTCGGCGTGGGCCTGGTCGGCATCCTGCTGCGCCGCTTCGGCTGGCCGCGGCCGGCGGTGCTGATCGGTTTCGTGCTCGCGCCGCAGGCCGAAACCTATCTCTACCAGGCGGTGCAGTTCTATTCCTGGGGTTTCCTCGCGCGCCCCGGCGTGCTCATCATCCTCGCCATCACGGCGCTGTCGGTGCTTCTCGGGTCGCGATCGCGCGTCGGCGAGGAGGGCGTGGTGCGCGGCGGTGCGCTGGGCGAGGCGGTCGCGCCGCAGCCGAAAGCCAGCCAGCGCCGGCCGCAGATCCTGTTCGCGGCCGGCGCCGTGGCGCTGTTCGTGTTCGCGGTCCTGGACAGCCTGCAGCACACTTTCCTCGCCGCGGTGTTCCCGGTGGCGGTGGGCGCGGCGTCGCTCCTCGCCGGCGGCTACGTGCTGTGGGCGGTGAGCGGCCGCCGCGTCGCGCATCCCGCCAACCAGGACCAGGAAGTGACCGGCGTGCACGTGGGCGACCCGGCGGTCGCCAGCCCCTGGTCGAGCTTTGCCTGGTTCGCCGCGCTGTTCGCGCTTGCCGCGCTGCTCGGCTACATCCTCGCCGTCGCCGTGTTCTTCCTGGTTTTCGTGCGCAAGCGCGCGCACCGCAGCTGGACGGTGAGCATCGCCTATACGGTCGCCATGCTCGCCTGCGTCCTCCTGCTCGGCCGTGCGCTGAGCCTCGATTTCCCGCGCGGGCTGCTGCAGGCGTACGTCGACCTGCCGTGGCCGTTCAACTGACCGCGCCGATGGCCACCGTCATAGAGCGCTTTGCCGACTGGGCCGTGGCGTTCCGCGCGCAGCCGCTCGCGGCGGATGTCGTGCACCACGCCAGGCGCGCCGTGATCGACCTGCACGCCGCGATGGTCTCGGGCGCAGTCGAGCCGCCCGCCACGCTGCTGGAGAAGGCGCTTGCCGAGGAGCTCGACCGCGGCGAGGCGCGCCTCGCGCTGGGGCGCCGCGCCACGGTGCGCGCGGCGGCGCTCATCAACGGCGCGGCGGCGCACACCACCGAGGTGGACGACATCTTCCGCGACGGCATCTACCATCCCGGCGCGCCGACCATCCCCGCCGGGCTCGCGCTCGCGCAGTCGCTCGGCGCTTCGGGCGGGGCGTTCCTGCGCGCGGTGGTCGTCGGCTACGAGATCTCGACGCGCATCGGCGCCGCCATGGGCCGCGCGCACTACAAGTACTGGCACAACACCGGGACGATCGGCTGCTTCGGCTCTTGCGCGGCGGCCGCGGAGCTCCTGGGCCTCGATGCGAAGCGCTTCGCGCACGCGCTCGCCACCGTGACCACGTTCTCCGCCGGCCTGCAGCAGTCCTTTCGCCAGGACTCGATGTCCAAGCCGCTGCACGCCGGGCGCGCGGCGGAAGCCGGGCTCACTGCCGCGCTCGCGGCACGCGAGGGCGTGATCGGCTCGCTCGACGTGATCGACGGCGAGGCGGGCTATGGCCGCGCGATGAGCGACGGCCCCGACTGGGACCAGGCACTCGCCACGCTCGGGCGGATTTTTCACATCACGCGCATGACCTTCAAGAACCACACCTGCTGCGGCCACACCTTCGCCGCCATCGACGGCGCGCAGGCGCTGCAGGCGCGCATGGGCTTGAAGGCGCAGGACATCGCGCGCGTGCGCGTCGGCACCTACAAGGCGGCGCTGGACGTCGCCGGTTACGAGGAGCCGCGTACCGCCGCCGAGGGCCGCTTCTCGCTCAAGTACGTGGTGGCCACCGCGCTCACGCACGGCAGCGTGCGCTTCGCCGCCTTCGAGCCGGCGCGCCTTGCCGACCCGGCGACGCGGGAGCTGATGCGCCACATCGAAGTGGCGGTGGACCCGCAGCTCGACGCCGCGTTCCCCGCGCAGCGCGCGGCGCGCGTGGCGATCGAGGCGCGCGACGGGCGGCGCGAGGAGTTCCTGCAGCCCACGAGGATCGGCGACCCGGACGCGCCGCTCTCGGACGCGCAGCTCGACGCCAAGTTCCTCGAGCTCGCGGGGCCGGTGCTGGGCGAGGCCGTGGCGCGCGCGCAGCTCGCCTCGCTATGGAAGATCGACTCGCAGCCGACCCTGCGCCCCGGCGCTGGGGGATAATCGCGCCCCATGGCGCAGGACGCAGCTCCCACCAGCATCGCCGTGCTGCGCATGTCCGCGCTCGGCGACGTGGTGATGACGTTGCCGCTGCTGCGCACGCTGCAGAAGGCCTTCCCGCGGGCGAAGCTGCACTGGATCGTGTCGCGGCCGTTCCACACCATCGTCGAGGGCATCTCGGGCGTGGAGCTGATCGTCATCGACAAGCCGCGCGGGCTACTCTCCTACTGGCGCCTGTGGCGCCAGCTGCGCGCATACTCCTTCGACTGGCTGCTTGCGCCGCAGGCCAGCATGCGTGCCAATCTCGTCATGTCCGTGGCCCGCGCCAGGCGCAAGATCGGCTTCGGCGCGCTGCACTCGCGCGACCTGCAGCGCTGGTTCGTGGACGAGTTCGTGCCGGCCGAGCCCGAGCACCTGGTCGACAGCTTCCTGCGCTTCGCCACCTACGTCGGCGCGCGCGAGCACGTGCTGGAATGGGGCCTGCCGCTCAAGCCCGAGGAGCACGCCTGGGCGCGCGCGCAGGTAGAGCGCGCGCGCGGCATCAAGCTCGCGGTGGTGCTGGCGGCGAGCAAGGCCGAGCGCAACTGGCCCGTCGAGCGCTACCGCGAGGCGCTCAACCGCATCGCCGCGCGCTGGCCGATGACCGTCGTGCTGATCGGCGGCCCCGGGGAGGACGAGCGCCGGCTGGCCGACACCTTGCGCGAGGGTCTGGCGCCGCCGGTGCTCGACGTCGTCGGAAAGACGAGCCTGCGGCAGCTGGCGGCGCTGCTGGGACAGGTGGACGCGCTGCTCGCCCCCGACACCGGGCCCTTGCACATCGCGCAGGCGATGGGGAAGCCCGTGGTCGGCCTGTACGCGGTGGCGCCGTCGAAGAAGACCGGCCCCTATGTCGAGCCGCAATGGACGGTGGACGTGTTCGACGAGGCCGCGGCCACGATTCTCGGCCGCGAGCGCATGGGCTGGCGCCAGCGGGTGCACGACGAGCGCGCGCTGCGGCTCATCACGGTGGACGCGGTGGCGGGTAAAATGGAGAAACTTTTCACGCACCGCGGGTTCAAACCGCTGCCAACGCCATGAGCACCGAACTCCTCGACCTGGACAGGCTGCGCGCGCAGCCCATCGTGCGCGATCCGTTTCCCTTCGTGGTGGTGAGCGGCATGCTCAAGCCGGGCGCGATCAAGGAGATCTCGCGCGACTTCCCGCTGATCGAGGACGGCGGCGTGTACCCCGTGGACATCCTGCCGCTCGGCCCCGCCATGAAGAAGCTGGTGGGGGAGATCGGCGGCGAGGAGTTTCGCAAGGTGGTGGCGGAGAAGTTCGGGCTGGATCTCCAGGGTCGCCCGACCATGATCACGCTACGCGGCCGCTCGCGCGAGAAGGACGGCCGCATCCACAAGGACTCCGACGACAAGGTGGTGAGCCTGCTCCTCTACCTCAACGAGGACTGGCCGCACCAGACCGGCAACCTGAGGATGCTGCGCTCGCCGGACGACCTGGAGAGCACGGTGGCGGAGATCCCCTCGACCGCCGGCACCCTGGTGATCTTCGAGGTGACGCCCAACGGCTGGCACGGGCACCACAAGTTCGTGGGCGAACGGCGCGTGCTGATGCTCAACTACATGACCGGCGCTGACTCGCATTCGCGCGAGCTGAAGCGCCACCGCTTCTCGGCGAAGGTCAAGGGGTTCAAGAAGCGGCTGGGGTTGTAGCGGCGCGCCGCAGCCGTATCTGGAAGACGGGGTCGCCAAGGCACGGTCGGATACGACGTAAGAGTCTTTCGGGCATCCTCCCCGCTGATTGCCTGATGCATATAATATATATATCCTGCGCGCATGCGGATCCAGTACGATCCCGCCAAGGCAGCCGCGAATCTCAGGAAACACGGTGTTTCGTTCGCGGACGCGGAGGGCGTGCTCGAGGATCCGCTCGCGCTGACGGTGCCTGATCCGGACGCGCAGGGCGAGAATCGGTACATCGCTATCGGGCTGGGCAGCGCCGGCGAACTGCTCGTGGTCGTCTACACCGAGCGCGACGGCGAGTGCCGGATCATTTCGGCCCGCCGACCCACACGAAAGGAACGGAATTCCTATGAGGACTGAATACGACTTCTCCAAGGGCAAGCGCGGGGCCGCGATTCCCCAGAAGGGGAAGACGCGCATTTCGATCTTCATCGACAACAGCGTGCTCGACGAATTTCGAGTGCGAGCTCAGAAGGCGGGAACGGGCTACCAGACGATGATGAACGATGCTCTTCGACAGTACCTTTCCGAGACCGATCAGCCCATCACTGAAAAGACGTTGCGCCAGGTGCTGCGGCAGGAGATGCCGGAGTACCTGCGAGGATTGACGTCGCGCTCGGGGCGAACTGCGCGAAAGCGCACTGCCGGCTAGGGAGGGATAGTGGCTGACCAAGGCAAGCCGGCGCCCATGAAGGTGGGCGCCAACACCATGTCGTTCATGTGGAAGACCTCCGCGCGGGAGGCGCTGGAGACGCTCGCGCGCGAAGGCTACCGGACCTTCGAGGTGATGGCGCAGCGCCCGCACTTCGACCCGTTCATGGACCGCGCCGAAGCGCTCGCCTTCGCGCGCTTCCTGCGCGAGGCCGGGCTCACGGTCGAGACCGTCAATCTGCCGAGCCTGGACCAGAACCTGGCGAGCGCCGCCCCGGAGATGCGCGAGTACTCGGTGCGCCTGTTCGAGCGCCTGGTCGCCATCGCCGAAACCATCGGCGCAGCCGCGGTCGTCGTGGTGACGGGCCGCGTCAATCCCCTGATCGCGCCGGCGCGGCCGGACCTGGAGGGTTGGTTTGCCGAAGCCTTCGAGCGCGTGCTGCGCGCGGCGGAGCGGGCCGGCGTGCACCTGCTGCTGGAGAACATTCCCATGGGCGTGTACCCGCGCGCCGACCAGCTGTTCGCCTTCGCCGAGCGCCTGGGCAGCCCGCAGGTGGGCGTCTGCTACGACATCGCCAATGCGCACTTCATCGGCGAGGACACGGCCGCGGGGCTGCGACAAGTGGCGCCGCGGCTGGGCATCGTCCACCTGTCCGACACGGGTCGCCAGGCGTGGCGCCACGACCCGGTCGGGCAAGGCAGCTGCGACTTCGCCGGTTTCGGAGCGACGCTGCGCGAGATCGGCTACTCCCGCACTTCCATGCTGGAAATCGTCTCGGAGCAGCCGATCCCGGGCATCGTCGGCAGCCACCGAAAAATCGTTCAGTGGGGCTGGGCGCCACCTCCATGAGGACTCGTCGTTGACGAAAGCGCCGCAGACACGCGGCACGGTTGCGGATTACCTGCGCGAGGCGGAGGCACGGGGCGTCGTCCCCGCCGGATTCCAGGTCGCCGGCCTCGAGCCCCTCACCGGCGGGCGCACGGGCGCGCGCGTCATCGCCATCCGCCCGGGCTACGTGCTGAAAGTGTTGCCACGTAACACCTGGCGGGTCGCGGCCATGCAAGCTCCTGACGCCGGAGAGGGGCCGTTGTGGCTGAGCGGCGCCACGCGCGACCTTCCCGAGCCAGTGGCGTGTCCGACAGTCGACGTTGCGGTCCACGCAGACAACGACGAGTGGTGGATGCTGATGCGCGACGTGTCGGATGGCATCCGGGCGCGCGGGGCGTTCACGGAGAGCGACGAGCGAGTGCTTCTCGCGGCGATCGCGCGCTTGCATGCGCACTATTGGGACGGGCGCAACGGCCTCGACAGGCTGCCGCTTGCCCCGGTGCGCGGCACCACCGCCTCTTTGGCGGAGCCCATCGCTTTCGCCGCCGGGCGCGCGGAGCCGTCGGCGGACTGGGTGCGACGGTGCGTCGAGGATTTCACGCCGCTCGGGATGCTGCTGCCTACGTTCCTCGAGATGCTCGGCCCGGCCGATGCCGATTTCTTCATCCAACTCGCTTCGGACCGCTCATGGCACCGAGGACTCGACGACGCCACGCCGACGCTCAACCACGGCGACCTGCGGCGCGCGAATATCGCGGTCGCGGGCGATACGGTGACCCTGCTCGACTGGGAGTTCGCGTCGCGCGCGCCGGCGGCCTGCGACCTGCAGTGGCACTGGTTCCTGCATTTCTGGGCCTATCCGCCCGGTGACGGCCGCGCGCCCGAAGCTCGCGCGCCGCTGCTCGACTTCTACCTCGCCGAGCTCGAGGCGGCGCTGGGACAACCGATCGACCGCGAGGAGTTCGCGCGGACCTGGGACCTCGGCTGGCTGCGGGTCATGTCGATGCTCGGATTCTGCCTGGCGGACGTGCCGGATCCGGCCGCGCTGGAAGCGCGCCAGCGCGCAAAATCGGCAATCGCGCTTGCCCGCGCAATCCTCGACTAGACCCAGACCTGCAATACGTAGTCGAAGGCGGCCTGGGCGTTGGTCATGTCCACGCGCTGCAGCTTGATCCTGTAGCCGCCCTTCGCCTTCTTCAGCTGGTGCGTGTACTGCCCGGCGAAGTGGCGCACGTCGTCGCGCCGCAGCTCCATCATGTGGAAGCGCGAGCGCACGGTGACGTCGCCGTTCTTGGCGATCTTGTCGATCACTACGTTGGAGACGAGGTGGTTCGTGCCCCACAGCGGCCGCTGCGACCAGGCGTCGGGGTGCTGCACGCGCCCCATGCGCACGTGCATCAGGTTCTTGTCCTCGGCGAAGATCGCGGGCATCCCTTCCCAGGTCTTGTGCGAGGGCTCGGGCGGCATCCAGTACACGCCGTCGGGCGTGAAGAGATCGATCCACGCCTGCCACTGCTTCGTGTCCAGCAGCTCCGCCTGCTTGTAGAGGAACTGCTCGACGTCGTGCTGCACCTGGAGCCTGCTCACCGCGCTCCCCCCATGAATTGGGCCCAGGCCTTCATCTGGTTGCGCATCGGCGCTTCCGACGTGCCCTGGTTGGGCGCCGACTCGACCACGCCGTTCTTCTCGATGTCGTGGCCGTGGTGCCGCGCGAAGCTCACCCAGTCGCCGCCGTCCGAGGACAAGCCCTGGTGGCACTTCCAGAAATTCTCCAGGTCGTCCGCATTGATCATCGTGGAGGGCGAGTTGACGAGGTTGTAATAAGCCAGCGAGCGCCGGTAGATCGGCTCGGGCGCGCCCTTGAGGCGGAAGTGCCAGATCTCGGTGAGCGTCTTGTCCACGCCCAGGGGCCGCACCGCGCGCAGCTGCTGCAGGGGCGATTGCACCGACAGGCCCGGGTAGAGCAGCACGTGGTGGATGTTGACGCCGATGATCTCCTCGAAGCGCTTCTTGCCGTACGCCTTGATCATGATCTTGTCGTAGGCGAGCGTGTCCGGGTCCTGCGGCCTGAGACCCATGTAGCCGGTGAGGATGCAGTGGCCGTAGGGATAGTTGATGGTCTGGAAGTTGTCCCACTTGTCGATGGTCACGGTCGCGAACGCCGAGAGCATGTGGTACGAGAGCGGCGCCTCGCCGCGCTTCGCCTTCTTCGCCAATTGCTTTTCCACCTCGTGCGCCGCGCGGCCCGTGGACTGGTGCGTGACCGAGGGGTGCAGGGCGTCCAGCTGGTTCTCGAGGAAGATCTTCCAGTTGGAGTGCTGGATGACGCGGAAGCAGGTCGGCACGATCTCGACCTCGCCCTCGGGGGCGCGGTCGCACATGTCGTCGAAGGCGACGATGGCGGGCCCGAGGAATTCCTTGAGCGTCGGGCCGTCGGCGGCGAGGCTGGCGAACACGAAGCCGCGATAGCTCTCGACGCGCGCCGCGCGCTTCACGCACAGCTCGGCACTGTCCTTGCCGAGGCGCGTGCCCTGGTAGCCCGACTCCATCATCGGGATGGACCTGAGCTTGCCGTCGTGATGGTAAGTCCAGGCGTGATACGAGCAGCGGAAGAACTCGCCGGTGTTGCCGCTCCTGTCGCCGCAGAGCATGTTGCCGCGGTGCGGGCAGCGGTTGTAGAGCACGTGGACCTTGCCGTCCTTGCCGCGCACGAGGAGCATCGGCTGCCGGCCGATCTGTACCGCGTAATAGTCGCCCGGCTTGGGCACCTGCGTTTCATGGCCGCAGTAGATCCACACCTTCTCGTGAATGCGTTGCATTTCCAGGTCGAAGATCTGCGGGTCGGTGTAGACCTCCTTGCGCACCCGGTCGGGCTCTACGCACTTGGCAAGGTCGGGAATGCGTTCCTGCAGCATGGGGCGTCCTCCTCGGCGCGAAACGTGGGGGATTCTAACGCCGCCCCCCTTGTAAGATGGGGCATGGATTTCGCATGCGACGTGCTGGTGGCGGGCTCGGGCGCGGGCGGCATGGCCGCGGCGGTGACCGCCAGGAAGGCCGGGCTCGAGGTGCTCGTCGCGGAAAAGGAGCCGTTCTTCGGTGGCACCACCGCGCTCTCGGGCGGGTGGCTGTGGATTCCGAATCACCCGATGCAGAAGGAGATCGGCGTCTCCGACTCGCTCGAGGACGCGAGCACGTATCTCTTGCACGAGGCGGGCGAGAAGTTCGATCCCGAGCGCGTCAACGCCTTTCTCACCGCGGGCCCGCGCATGGTCGAGTTCTTCACGCGCGAAACGGCCGTGAAATTCGACGCGTCGGCGACGTTTTCCGACTACCACCCGGACGCGCCGGGCGGGCGGCCGGGCGGGCGCTCGATCGTCGCGCGCGCCTTCGACGGGCGCGAGCTGGGCAAGATGCTCACGATGCTGCGCCCGCCGCTTCCCGAGCTCACGGTGTTCGGCATCATGATCGGCTCCGGCGCGGAGCTGGTGCACTTCATGCGCTGGTCGAAGTCGCTCGCTTCGGCGGCTTTCGTCGCGCGGCGCCTCCTCGGCCACGGCGCGGCGACGCTGTTCCATGGGCGCGGCGTGCGGCTCACCAACGGCAATGCGCTCGCCGGGCGGCTGCTCAAGTCGGCGCTCGACGCGGGCGTGCGCCTGCAAGCCTCGACGGCCGTGAAGGAGCTCGCCCGGGAGAACGGCCGTATCGCCGGCGCGATCCTCGAGTCCGGGGGCAAGGAAGCCCGGGTGACGGTGAGGAGGGGCGTGGTGCTCGCGTGCGGGGGATTCCCGCGCGACGCCGCGCGCCAGGCTCGGCTGTTTCGCCACCGCGAGCACTTCTCGCCGGCGCCGCCCGGCAACACCGGCGACGGGCTGACGCTCGCCGAAGCCGCCGGAGCGAAGCTGGACGAATCGCTGCCGAATGCCGCCGCCTGGGTGCCCGTGTCGCGCGTGCCGCGCGGCGACGGGACCTACGGGCTGTTCCCGCATTTCATCGACCGCGCGAAGCCAGGGGTCATCGCGGTGACGCAGAAGGGCGAGCGCTTCGTGAACGAAGGCAACTCGTACCACGACTTCGTGCAGGCGCTGCTGAAGACCGGCGAGACGCACGCCTGGCTGGTCACCGATCACCGCGCGTTGCGCGCCTACGGCCTGGGGTTCGTCAAGCCGCGGCCGCTGCCGGTCGGGCCGCACCTGAAGTCCGGCTATCTGCTGCGCGGCGAAACCGCCGGCGAGCTGGCCATGCGCGCCGGCATCGACGTCGCACTGGAGAGGACCGTGGAGAAGTACAACGACGGCGCGCAAATGGGGTCAGACCCCATTTTTCGCAAAGGCGAGAACGCCTACAACCGGTTCTACGGCGACCCCGACATCCGGCCCAATCCGTGCGTCGCGCCGCTCGCGCAGCCGCCTTACTATGCGGTGCGGGTGGAGATCGGCGATCTCGGCACCTATGCCGGCATCGCCACCAACGGCCATGCCCAGGTACTGGACGAGCACAAGCGCCCGATCCCCGGTCTGTACGCGGCGGGCAACGACGCGCTCTCCATCATGGGCGGCAACTATCCGGGGCCGGGCATCACGCTCGGGCCCGCCATGACATTCGGCTGGATCGCCGGCCGACACCTCGCGGGGGAAACATGAACACCGCCTTCTGGTCCGCCACCAAGCTGCTGCAGGCCTTGCGCGCGAAGAAGCTGAGCGCGCTCGAGCTCTTCGACCTGTACGCCGCGCGCGTGCGCCAGCACAACCGGGCGCTCAACGCCATCTGCGTCATGAACCTGGACGAGGACCGCAAGGCGGCGCGCGCCGCCGACCGGTTCCGGGGCAAGCGCGGGCCGCTGCACGGGCTGCCGATGACGGTGAAGGAGTCCTTTGACGTCGCGGGCTGGCCCACCACCCGCGGCCTCACGGAGTTCAAGGACAACGTCGCGAGGAAGGACGCGCTCGCGGTCGAGCGCCTCAAGCGCGCGGGCGCCATCGTCTTCGGCAAGACCAACGTCCCGGTGCTGCTCGCCGACTGGCAGACCTTCAATCCGATCTACGGCACGACCAACAACCCCTGGGACCTGCTGCGCACACCGGGCGGGTCCTCGGGCGGCTCGGCGGCGGCGCTCGCCGCCGGACTCACCGGCCTGGAGCTGGGCAGCGACATCGGCGCCTCGATCCGCGGCCCCGCGCACTACTGCGGCGTGTACGGCCACAAGTCCACCTGGGGCGTGTGCTCGCCCAAGGGTCACGCCTTGCCGGGCGCGATGCATCCTGCCGACATCTCGGTGATCGGGCCGCTGGCGCGCAGCGCCGACGATCTGAAGCTCGCCATGGACATCGTTGCCGGTCCCGACGAGGTGGATGGCGCGGGCTGGAAGCTCGCGCTGGAAAGGCCGAAGCTCGCGTCGTTTCGCAAGCTGCGCGTGGCGGTGATGTCCTCGCACCCGACCGCGGAAGCGGACGCGAGCGTCTCGGGCGCGATCGAGCGCCTGGCGCACGCGCTGGCAAGGAAGGGCGCCAAGGTGTCGGACCGGGCGCGCCCCGCCTTCGATCCCGACGAGGCGCACCGCGTGTACCTCGCGCTGCTGCGCTCGGCCACCTCCGCGCGCCAGTCCCCGCACCACGTCGCGCTGTGGGAGGAGCTGTCGCAGACGCGTGCGAGGGAGGATATGAGCTACGAAGCGCAGGCGGCGCGCGCCAACGTCATGCGCCACAAGGAGTGGCTCGGCTGGTCGAACCGCCGCCACCAGATGCGGCTGCTGTGGGCGGAGTTCTTCAAGGAGTGGGACGTGCTCCTGTGCCCGGCGGCGGCCACGCCCGCCTTTGCGCAGAACCAGCGCGGCGAGCGCTGGGAGCGCATGATCGAGGTGAACGGCAAGCCGCAGCCCTCGACCACGCAGATGTTCTGGGCGGGCTATTCCGGCATGTGCTACCTGCCGTCGAGCGTCGCGCCGATCGAGCTCGCCGGCGGCAAGCTGCCGGTCGGCGTGCAGATCGTGGGACCGCAGTACGGCGACTACCGCACGATCGCGGTGGCGCGCCTCATCGAGCGCGAATGCTTCGCCTTTACGCCGCCGCCGGGATACGACTAGTCGTTCGCGGCGCGCACCGGCACGGACGTGAGCTTGGCGAACACGCCGAGCGCGGTGAGCAGCAGCGCGGCGGAAACGATGATCGCCGCGGGGTAGTACAGGAACCCGGCGAGGTTCTCCTGGCTGTACTTGATCACCATGATGAGCGACTCGAGCACGAGCGCCACGATCACCACCGCGCCGAAGCGCGACACGCCGCGGCGGATGCGGGCGAGCGCGTTCTGCGTGCGGCCCTCGTGGTCGTACTCCTCGTGCACGATCTCCGCCAGCTCGTACACGGCGAGCGCCACCACGCCGGTGTGCAGGCCCTTGATCAGTCCCTCGAGGAAGTCGCCGTTCTCGAGGATCGGCAGCGCGAACTGCACGACCGCGGAGACGGCGAAGCACACCGAGAAGGTGAAGAACAGCAGCGCGAACGCCGGCACGAAGACGCGCGGCAGCGCCGAGATCAGGCGGTTGAGGGCGCCATTCGAATGCGCAACGGCGCCGAGGTCGGCAGGCTTCATGCGGGGGTCCTTTCGGAGTTTCCGGCAGAGCGCCCGGACGGGCGCTAGCGGTGACCGCATTCTACCGGTGCCGCAGTGACGCTGAAACTGTCGCGGAACGGCGACGACTAGAGCGCGGCGTAGTACTGCGCCATGCGCCGCCGCTCGGCCTCGCCCGGCAGCGGGCCGAAGCCCGCGGCGACGTTGTCCTTCATGTGCGCCGGCTTGCTCGTGGCCGGGATGACGCAGGTGACGGCCGGGTGCGACACGATCCACTTGAGGAAGTACTGCGCCCAGCTGGCGATGCCGAGCTCCGCCGCCCACGGCGGCAGCGGCTTGCCGCGCACGCGCGCGAACATGCCTGCGGTCGCAAACGGGCGGTTCACCATCACCGCGACGCCGAGTTGCGCCGCGAGCGGCAGCAGCCGGTCCGCGGCGTGCGGCTCCTCGAGCGAATAGTTGATCTGCACGAAGTCGTACTGCCTGGTGCGCAGCCAGCGCTCGACCTCGGCGTGCGCCGAGGCCGTGTAGTGTGTGATGCCGACGTAGCGCACGCGCTGCTCGGCCTTCCAGGCGAGGAGCGTCCTGGTGTGCGTTTCCACGTCCACGAGGTTGTGCACCTGCAGGAGGTCCAGCGGCGCGGCGCGCATGCGCTCGAGGGAGCGCTGCATCTGGCGGATGCCGTCCTCGCGCCCGCGCGTCCACACCTTGGTGGCGAGAAAGAGCGGCGCGCACGCACCGAGCGCGGCGCACAGGTCGCCGACCACGGATTCGCTCGTGCCGTACATGGGCGAGGAGTCGACGACGCGCGCGCCCGCGTCGAACAGGATCCTCAGCACCTCCTGCAGCGACGCGCGCGCCGCGGCATCCGCGCCGACATCGAAGGTCTGCCAGGTGCCCAGGCCGATGACCGGCAGCGCTTCGCCGCTCGCCGGAATGCGCCGCGCGTGCATGGCGGCGCCGGCGGCGGCGCCGCTCACCGCCAAGCCTGCGAGCGCGCCAAGGAATTCACGTCTGCGCATGGGCATGGCCGCTGTGTCGGGCACGGCAAACGACGCATGCGCTATAGTAGCCGAGGCTTCGGATCGTCAAGGAGATACGCGCAATGAGCATGAGTGCCTGGATCGTCCTCGGGCTGGTCGTGGCGCTCGCCGCCTGGGTCGTCTCGATCTACAACGGGCTGGTGACGCTGCGCAACCGCTTCAAGAACGCTTACGCGCAGATCGACGTGCAGTTGAAGCGCCGCTACGACCTCATCCCGAACCTCGTCGAGGCGGCCAAGGGCTACCTCGCGCACGAGCGCCAGACGCTGGAATCGGTGATCGCCGCGCGCGGCGCGGCGGTGAATGCGGCGCAGCGCGCGGCAGCGGCGCCGGGAGACCCCTCCGCCATGGCCGGGCTGGCGCAGGCGGAGGGTGTGCTCGGCGGGGCGCTCGGCCGGCTGCTGGCCGTGTTCGAGGCTTACCCCGACCTCAAGGCCAACCAGAACGTCCTGCAGGTGCAGGAAGAGCTGACCAGCACGGAGAACCGGGTGGCCTTCGCGCGCCAGGGTTTCAACGATGCGGTCATGACGTACAACACCAAGCGCGAGTCGTTTCCCGACAACGTCGTCGCCGGCCTGTTCGCCTTCAAGGAAGCGATGCTGCTGGAGGCGACCGAGTCCAAGGAGGAGCGGCAGGCGCCCAAAGTGAAGTTCTAGGGGCGCCTTGGATTTCTTTCAGCACCAGGAGCTCGCGCGCCGCAACACGCGCGTGCTGGTGCTGCTCTACGCCCTGGCCGTCGCGGCAGTGGTCGCGGCGGTCACCGTCGTCCTCGCGGGCGGCTACCTCTACGCGATCGCTGGCGAACGGCCCGAACCCGTGACGCTCGCCGACGTGCCGCCGGCGCTGTGGTGGGGCGGCGCGCTCGGCACGCTCGCCCTCATCCTCGCCGTCACGGTGATCCGCACCCTGCGCCTGGGCGGCGGCGGCGAGGCCGTGGCGCGCATGGCCGGCGCCGAGGAGGTGTCGCCCGAGACGCGCGATCCGCTCGAGCGGCGGCTGCTGAACGTGGTCGAGGAGATGGCGATCGCCGCCGGCGTGCGCGTGCCCAGGGCGTTCGTCATGGCGGGCGAGGGCGGCATCAACGCCTTCGCCGCGGGCACCGAGGTGTCCAACGCGGTGGTGGCGGTCACCCGCGGCACGCTCGAGACGCTGAACCGCGACGAGCTGCAGGGCGTGATCGGCCACGAGTTCAGCCACATCCTGCACGGCGACATGCGATTGAACCTGCGCATGCTCGGCGTGCTGGCGGGCATCGTGTTCATCGGCGCGATCGGCGAGTTCGCCATGCGCAGCGCCGGCCGCGCCGGCGGGCGGCGCGAGGGCGCCGCCGTGGTGGTCGCCGCGGGCATCGCCTTGTTCCTCATCGGCTATCTGGGCCTGTTCTTCGCGCGCCTCATCAAGTCGGCGGTCGCGCGCCAGCGCGAGTTCCTCGCCGACGCCTCCAGCGTGCAGTACACGCGCAACCCGGAGGGCATCGCCGGAGCGCTCGACCAGATCCGCGCCTCGGCGCGCGGCACGCTGATCGCCAACCGCTACGCCGAGGACATGAGCCACATGTACTTCGGCGAGAGCGTGAAGGAGGGCCTCGCCTCCCTGTTCGCCACGCATCCGCCGATCGAAGAACGCATCCGCCGCGTGCATCCCGGCTTCGTGCCCTCCCGCTATCGCGCGGACCGCGCGCCGCCGGCCCTGCCCGGGGAGGACGACGAGCGCCGGCACGCTCATCGCCAACCG
>DATFEJ010000224.1:0-28405 GCA_035251235.1 Burkholderiales bacterium | reverse complement strand
TCGAGCGGCTGCTGCGCGAGAACCTCGAGCCGATCGCCGCCGCGATCAGCGCGGATTTCGGCCATCGCTCGGCCGACGAAACGCGCCTGATCGAGCTGTTCCCGGCGCTGGAATGCCTGCGCCACGCCCGGCGGCGGGTCGGGCGCTGGATGCGGCCGCAGCGCCGCCCGACCTCGCCCTGGTTCTTCCCCGCGCGCTCGCGCGTCCAGTACCAGCCGCTCGGCGTGGTGGGCGTCGTGGTGCCCTGGAACTATCCGGTCCTGCTCGCGGTAGCGCCGCTCGCCGGCGCGCTCGCGGCCGGAAACCGCACGATGGTAAAGATGTCGGAAGCCGTGCCGGCGACGGCCGCGCTGCTCGCCCGGCTGGTCGCCGAGCGCTTCGCCGCCGACGAGCTGGCGGTGGTGCACGGCGGCATCGAGATCGGGCGCGCGTTCGTCGCGCTGCCGTTCGACCACCTGCTGTACACCGGCGCCACCTCGGTGGCGCCGAGCGTCCTGCGCGCCGCGGCGGACAACCTGACGCCGGTCACGCTCGAGCTCGGCGGCAAGTGCCCGGCGATCGTCGCGCCCGGCTATCCGCTCGCGCAGGCGGCCGAGCGCATCGTCGTGGGCAAGACGATGAACGCGGGGCAGACCTGCATCGCGCCCGACTACGTCCTGGTTCCCGCCGGCAGCGAGCGGCGGTTCCTCGAAGAGGCGCAGCGGGCGGCGTCCGCCTGCTACCCGGACCTGGCTCGCTCGCCGGACTACTGCTCGATCATCGACGCGCGGCACTACACGCGGCTGCTCGGGCTGCTCGAGGACGCGCGCGCCAAGGGCGCCGAGCTCGTGAGCCTTGCGCCGCCGGCCGAGCCCGATGCCGCCGCGCGCCGCCTGCCGCCGTACGGCCTGCTCGGGGTGAGCGACGCGATGCGCGTGGCGCAGGAGGAAATCTTCGGGCCGCTGCTTCCGGTCTTGCCCTACGCGGACCTCGATGCGGCCATCGCCTACGTCAACGCGCGCCCGCGGCCGCTTGCGCTCTACGTGTTCGACCGCGACGCGGCGCGCGTAGAGGGCGTGCTCGCGCGCACCGTGTCGGGCGGCGTCACGGTGAACGACACCATGTTCCACTTCGCCCAGGAGGCGCTGCCGTTCGGCGGGGTGGGGCCGAGCGGCATGGGGCGCTATCACGGCCGCGACGGCTTCGAGGCCTTCTCGGTGAAGAAGGCCGTCTTCTACCAGTCGCGCCTGAGCGGCGTGGGCCTGTTCAAGCCTCCCTACGGCAAGCGCGTGCGCGCCCTGCTCGCGCGGATGCTGCGCTGATCGCGCGCCGCCGCTAGGCGGGCGAGAGGATCTTCAGCCCGACGATCCCGGCGACGATGAGCGCGATGCAGGCGAGGCGCAGCGCCGTCGCCGGCTCGCCGAACAGGACGATGCCGAGAATCACGGTCCCCGCCGCGCCGATGCCGGTCCACACCGCGTAGGCGGTGCCGATCGGCAGCGTGCGCACGGCGAGCGCGAGCAGCACCACGCTCACGATCATCGCCAGCACGGTCCACGTGGTCGGCCACACGCGCGTGAAGCCGTCGGTGTATTTGAGGCCGATGGCCCAGCCGATCTCAAAGAGGCCGGCGAGAAAGAGCAGCGCCCAGGCCATGGGCCTTCAGCCCTTCAGCTGCAGCGACTTCAGCTCCAGGAACTCCTCCAGCCCGTACACGCCCGCCTCGCGGCCGTGGCCGGACTGCTTGAAGCCGCCGAAGGGGGCATTCATGTTGAAGGCGCCGCCGTTGACGTCGATCTGGCCGGCGCGGATGCGCCGCGCCACGCCTTGCGCGCGCGCGTCGTCCTTCGACCACACGGCGCCCGCGAGTCCGTAGGGCGAATCGTTGGCGATCCTCACCGCCTCGTCCTCGTCCTGGTACGGGATGATGGAGAGCACCGGCCCGAAGATCTCCTCCTGGGCGATGGCCATGGTGTTCTTCACCTTGCCGAAGACGGTCGGCTTGACGAAGTAGCCGCCCGGCAGGCCCGCCGGCGGCTCGTCGCCGCCGATGAGCAGCTCGGCGCCTTCCTCCTTGCCCTTGCGGATGTAGCCGCGCACGCGCTCGAGCTGGGCATGCGAGGCGAGCGGGCCCAGGCGCGTGGACTCGGCAAGCGGATCGCCGAGCGTGAACCCCTTGGCCGCCTCCGCGGCGAGCTTCGCCGCTTCCTCGTACTTCGAGGCGGGCACGAGCATCCTCGTGAGCGCGGTGCAGGTCTGGCCGGAGTTGAGGAAGCAGCCGTTCACCGTGCCCTTCACCGCCGCGGCGAGGTCGGCGTCTTCCAGAATGACGGAGGCGCTCTTGCCGCCGAGCTCGAGCGCCACGCGCTTTACCTGCTGCGCGGCGACCTCCGAGATGCGCTTGCCGGCGCGCGTCGAGCCGGTGAACGAGATCATGTCGACGCGCGGGTGCTTGACCAGCGCCTCGCCCACCACCGGGCCGTAGCCGGTGACGAGGTTGAACACGCCCGCCGGCAGCCCGGCGGCCTCGACCACCTCGGCGAGGATGAAGGCGTTGAAGGGGGCGATCTCCGAGGGCTTGAGCACCACCGTGCAGCCGGCGGCGAGCGCGGGCGCCACCTTGAGCGCGATCTGGTGCAGGGGATAGTTCCAGGGCGTGATGGCGCCCACCACGCCGACGGGGTCCTTGACGACCAGCGAGTTGCCGACGCGCTCCTCGAACCTGAATTCTCTCGCGATCTTCGCGTAGTTGGCGAAATTGGCGATCGGCAGCCCGGCCTGGATGCGCCCGGCGAGCTTGATCGGCATGCCGACCTCCTGCGCGATGGTCTTCGCCAGCTCGTCGGCGCGCGCCTTCAGCCCGTCGGAGATCTTCTGCAGGAAATCCGCGCGCTGCGCGGGCGGCGTCCGGCTCCAGGCGTCGAGCGCGGCGTGCGCCGCGGCGGCCGCGGCGTCGATGTCCCGCTCGGTGCCGGCGGGCACCTCGCCCATCACCTCGCCGGTGCCGGCGTGGTGCACCTCGATCCTTTCCTTGGCGGCGGGGGCGACCCACCGGCCGCCGATGAAGAACTGTTCGCGCATCAGCATGGGATAATCCTTCGAGGAGAAGGGCGGTACTTTAACGCCCCAGCGCAACCCGCCGCAACGAGGGAGGCACGTGCAGGGCTCCAGCCAGTACCGGCTGCTCGCCGAGCGCCGCTTCGGGCCGTTCTTCGGCGTGCAGTTCCTCGGCGCCTTCAACGACAACGTCTTCAAGCAGGCGCTCGTCATCCTGCTCGCCTACCAGACGGCGCGCTTCACGACGATGTCCTCGGACACGCTGCAGAACCTCGCGCAGGCGCTGTTCATCCTGCCGTTCTTTCTGTTCTCGGCGACCGCCGGGCAGATCGCGGACAAGTTCGAGAAGTCCACGCTCATCACGATCACCGTGGCCATCGAGCTGGCGGTGATGGCGCTCGGCGCGGTGGGGCTGTTCACGGCCAATCTCGCGCTGCTGCTCGCGGCGCTGTTCCTCGGCGGGGTGCAGTCGGCGCTGTTCGGCCCGGTGAAGTACGCCATCCTGCCCCAGCACCTGAACGACACCGAGATCGTCGGCGGCAACGGCATGGTGGAGATGGGCACCTCGATCGCGATCCTGCTTGGCATGGTGTACGGCGGCTGGATGATCACGCAGCCCGACTGGGGCGTCGCGGGCGTGGCCGTCTCGGCCATGGCCATCTCCGCCGCGGGCATCGTGCTGTCGCGCTTCATCCCGAAGTCGCCCGCGCCGTCTCCCGAGCTGAAGATCAACTGGAACCCGGCGACCGAGACCTGGCGCAACCTGCGGTTCACGGCGCAGAACCGCACCGTGTGGAACGCCATCCTCGGCATCTCGTGGTTCTGGTTCTACGGCGCGATGTTCATCACGCAGTTCCCCAACCTGTCGAAGAACGTGCTGGGCGCCGCCGAGCACGTGGTGACGCTGCTGCTCATCGTCTTCTCGGTCGGCATCGGCGTCGGCTCCCTGCTGTGCGAGCGGCTCTCGGGCAAGAAAGTGGAGATCGGCCTGGTGCCCTTCGGCTCGATCGGCCTCACGCTCTTCGGCATCGACCTGTGGCTCGCCGCCGAGGGACACGCGCCGCACGGCGCGCAGACGCTCGCGGAGTTCGCGCGCGACGCCACGCACTGGAGGATGCTCATCGACCTGTTCCTGATCGGACTGTTCGGCGGCTTCTACATCGTGCCGCTGTACGCGCTCGTGCAGACTCGCAGTGACCCGGCGCATCGCTCGAGGATCATCGCCGGCAACAACATCCTCAACGCCGCCTTCATCGTCGCGGCGGCGGCGATCGCCATCGGCCTGTTCGCCGCGGGGCTCTCCATCCCGCAGCTGATCCTCGTCACCGCGCTGCTCAATGCCGCGGTCGCGGTCTACATCTACCTGCTGGTGCCCGAGTTCCTGATGCGCTTTCTCGTCTGGATGCTCGTGCACTCGGTGTACCGGCTGGAGAAGACGGGCCTGGAGCGCATTCCCGACGAGGGCGGGGCGCTGATCGTCGCCAACCACGTGAGCTTCGTCGACGCGCTGATCATCGCCGCCGCGGTGCGCCGGCCGGTGCGCTTCGTGATGGACCATCGCATCTTCGGCACCCCGGTGCTCAACTTCGTCTTTCGCACCGGCAAGGCCATCCCCATCGCCTCGGCCAGGGAAGACCCGCAGATGATGGAGCGCGCGTTCGACGAGGTGGCCGGGGCGCTGCGCGAGGGAGACATCGTGTGCATCTTCCCCGAGGGGCGCATCACCGACACGGGCGAGCTGTATCCGTTCCGCCCGGGCCTGACGCGCATCCTCGAGGAGACGCCCGTGCCGGTGGTGCCGGTCGCGCTGCGCGGCCTGTGGGGGAGCTTCTTCTCGCGCGAGGGCGGCGCGGCGATGCGCAGGCCCTGGCGCATGCGGCCGTTCGCGAAGATCGGGCTAGCGGTCGGCGAGCCGGTGCCGGCCGTGGCGGCGACGCCCGAAGGGTTGCAGGTTGCAGTGCAGGAACTGCGCGGAGCCTGGCGCTAGAAAGGGGGAACCATGTGGTTCGTCGGATTGCTCGTGGGCGGCGTGCTCGGTGCATGGCTGGGCGACGTGGGCGGATTCGTCGCCGGTGGTGCCATCGGCGGCCTCGTCGGCTGGGGTGTCGGCATGAACCGGAGCGACCGGCTGAAAGGGCTCGAAGAGCGCGTCGCCAGGATTGAAGCCGAACTCGCGCGTGTGCGCACGGGTGCCGCGCCCGTGCCGATGGCGACCGAGGCGCCGTTGGAACAGCCGGTGCCCGAGCCGCAGCCGGAGCCCACCCCCTTCCCGCCGGCACCGAGCGCTCAGGAAGCAGCGCCGCCCGAGCCGCCAGCGCCGGTGCCCACTCCCATGGCCGAGGCGAGCGGCACGCCGGGTCTGTGGGACCGCTTGATCGGCGGCAACCTCGTCGCGAAGGTGGGCGTCGTGATCCTCTTCTTCGGCGTAGCGTTCCTGCTCCGCTATGCCTACGAGCACTTCCACTTGCCGATCGAGCTGCGCCTGACGGGCGCTGCTGCTCTGGCGCTTGCGCTGCTGGCGATTGGCTGGCGATTGCGCGAGAGCCACCGCAATTACGCGCTGGTCTTGCAGGGCGGCGGCGTAGGCCTGCTCTATCTCGTCATCTTCGGCGCCTTCAAGCTCTTCGGCCTGCTGCCGGCGGCGCTTGCATTCGCGCTCCTGGTCGTCGTCGCGGCGGCCTCCGCGGTGCTCGCGGTAGCGCAGAATTCCCTCCCGCTCGCCGCGCTCGGCGTGGCGGGCGGCTTCCTCGCTCCGATCCTCGCCTCCACCGGGCGAGGCGACCATGTCATGCTCTTCTCGTACTACGCGGTGCTCAACGCGGGCATCGTCGCCATCGCCTGGATGCGCGCCTGGCGCGTGCTGAACCTCCTCGGCTTCGGCTTCACCCTCGCGATCGGCTGGCTGTGGGGCGCGCGCGCCTACCGGCCGGAGTTCTTCGCTTCGACCGAGCCTTTCCTGATCCTGTTCTTCCTGATGTACGTGGGCATCCCGATGCTCTTCGCGCGCCGCCGCGCGGTGGAGCTCAAGGACTACGTGGACGGCACGCTGGTGTTCGGCGCGCCCGTGTTCGCGTTCGGCTTCCAGGTGATCCTGGTGCGCCCACTCGAGTACGGCGCCGCGTGGAGCGCGCTTGCGCTGGCGTTGTTCTACCTCGCCCTCGCGACGGCGCTGTTCAGGCGCGCCGGCCAGGGGCTGCGGCTGCTGGTCGAGTCGTTCGTTGCGCTGAGCCTCGCCTTCGGCACCCTCGCGGTTCCGCTCGCCTTCGAAGGCCGGCTGACCTCGGCGACCTGGGCGCTCGAAGGCGCGGCGGTCGTCTGGATCGGCGTGCGCCAGTCGCGGCTCCTGCCGCGCCTGTTCGGATATGTGCTGCAGTTCGCCGCCGGCGTCGCATTCCTCTGGGACGTGAGCAAGGGCTACGGGGCAACTCCGATCCTGAACAGCTTCTACCTCGGTTGCCTGTTCGTGTTCCTGGGCGCATTCTTCTGCGCCGCGTACCTGGAACGCAACAAAGAGCGCGTCGGCGCCGGCGAGCGCACCCTCTCGCTGATCCTGCTGGCGTGGGCAGCGCTGTGGTGGTACGGCGGAGGAGTCCACGAGATCCTGCGCCATGTCGCCTTCGAGCAGCGGGCGCATTCGGTTCTGCTCCTCTTCGCGGTGTCCAGCGCCGCCTTCAGCGCGCTCGCCGCGGCGCTGCGCGCGCCGAACGTACGCTGGCTCTGGCTGCTGCTGTACCCCGCGATCGGCGTGCTGCTCGCTCGCGAGCTCGCGCTCGGGCAGCATCCCTTCGCCGGAATCGGCGCGATCGCGTGGGCCGGCGCGCTGGGCGCACACTTCTGGCTGCTCGGGCGACATGACGGCGACGACCGCAGGCTGACGCCGTGGCTGCACGCGGCCGGCGTGTGGATCATCGCCGTGCTGGGCTCGCGGGAAGTGGGATGGGTCATCGACCATCTGGTGGAGGGGCGGCGCATCTGGCCCTCGATCGCATGGGCCCTCGTGCCGGCACTGGTGCTCGCGGCCGCGACCTCCGCGCGCGTTGCGGCGCGCTGGCCGGTCTCCCGCGACAGGTTGGCCTACGCCGTCCTCGGCGGCACGCCGGTGGCCGTGTTCCTCGCGGCGTGGACTGTCTACGCGAACCTGACCAAGGACGGCGATCCCTACCCCTTGCCCTACGTCCCCGTGCTCAATCCTCTCGACATCGCGGTCGCGGTGGCGCTCGTGCTGATCGCGCGCTGGCTGGCGCTGCTCGTCGGGCTGGGCCGGCAGGAGTGGTGGACGCGTGCGCGCGCCGCCGTCTACGCGCTGTTCGCGGCTGCCGGCTTCCTGTGGGTGAACGCGACGCTGCTGCGCACGCTGCACCATTGGGCGGACCTGCCGTTCGCCATCCCCTCGATGCTTTCCTCGCGGCTGGTGCAGACCTCGTTCTCGATCCTGTGGACGCTGCTCGCCCTCGGGGCCATGGTGATCGCGACCCGGCGCGCGCTGCGCCCCGTGTGGCTCGGCGGGGCCGCGCTCATGGGCGTCGTGGTCGTGAAGCTATTCATCGTCGACCTTTCGGGCATCGGCACCGTGGAGCGCATCGTGTCTTTCATCGTCGTGGGACTGCTCATGCTGGTGATCGGATACTTCTCGCCCGTGCCGCCAAGACAGGAGACTTCGCAATGAGGCACCTTGCGCTATTGCCCCTGGCCCTGTGCTGCTTGTCGGCCGCGGCCGAGGATCTCGGCGCCTTGCGTCATCGGGCGGAGATCCTTGCGCCGGCGGGCCACCCGCACTACAGCGTCCGGCTGCCCGCGGCGATCTACGAGGGCATCGAGCGGCGCGACCTCGGCGACCTGCGCGTCCTCAACGCCGGGGGCGAAGCCGTGCCTTATGCCTTCCTGCCGCGGGGACCCGTGGGCCCCGCTCCGATGCTCGCCGCCCCGGCGAAGCTGTTTCCACTCTACGGCACCGAAGCGCAGGGGATCGAAGGGGTCAAGCTCGACGTCGTGCGCGGTGCCGGCGGGACCGTGATCCGGCTCGCCGAGACTGCGAAGGCGCCGAAGGGCGGCCGCAAGCTGCTCGGCTACCTGGTCGACACGGGCAAGGACGAGAAACCGATCGAGGCGCTCGAGCTCGAGTGGCGCACGGCGTCCGGATTCAACGGTGCGGCCAAGGTCGAAGCGAGCGCCGATCTGTCCGGCTGGCACACCTTGGTCCACGATGCCCCGATCCTCGAGCTCGAGCACGAGGGCGAGCGCCTGGAGCGCCGCCGCGTCGAGCTGCGCGGCCGCAAGTCGCAATACCTGCGCGTTTCGTTCGCGCGCGTCCCCGAGGACTTCCGCCTGCTCGGCGTGCGGCTGCAACGCCGGGGCGAGCGCGCCGAGCCCGAGCGCGAGTGGAAGCGCCTGGCCGCGGTCGAGGCTGCGAAGTCGGGCGAATATCGGTTCGACGCCGCAGGCCGCTTTCCGACCGACCGGATCCGGCTGCACCTGCCGCAACAGAACACCGTGGCGCGCGTGCAGCTTCTCTCACGGGATCGCGACGACGAGCCTTGGCGCAGTCGCGCATCGGCGACCGTCTACCGACTGCAGAGGGATGGAGACATCGTGACCAGCCCCGACATTTCGGTGCCGCCGGGGGCGGGCCTGCAATGGCTGGTCAGGGTGGATCCTCGAGGCGGCGGCGTGGGCGCGGGAGGCGTCGCGCTCGAGCTCGGCTGGATTCCTCACGACCTGGTGTTCGCCGCCCGCGGCAACGCGCCGTTTGCGCTCGCCTTTGGTGATGCTCGGGCGCGGCCCGAAACGCTTACCGTCGCCACGGTCGTGCCCGGCTACCGGGAGGGCGAAGAGCTGGCGGCGCAGGCGGCAAGCGTCGGAGAGGTGACGCTGCGCCGCCCGGCAACATTCGTTTCCGACCCCGCGGGCTGGATGCGTGACGCGCTGGCCGCTGGGGACGGCCGGACGTGGATTCTCTGGCTTGTCCTCGGCGCGGGAGTGCTCGCCGTCGCGTGGATGGCACTGAGGCTGCTGAGGGAGCTGGGCGGCGGAAAGGGATGACCGCCTCGCAGCTGCAGGCCCCCGTGGCGGAACTGCGCGGCGAGTGGCGTTTGGCAGCCGCTATACTTATCCCCAAGTCCTGAGCACGGAGTCGTTCATGTCCCGCACCGGCAAGGCGGTGATCTGCCGCGAACTGAACAAGCCCGTGGTGGTCGAGGAGGTCACGGTCGATTCGCCCAAGCGCGGCGAGGTGATGGTGAAGCTCGCCGCCTGCGGCGTGTGCCATTCCGACCTCTCGGCCACCAACGGCACCATCGCGCTGCCGCCGCCGCTGGTCCTCGGCCACGAGGCGGGCGGGGAGGTGGTCGAGGTGGGCGAGGGTGTCTCCGGCTTCGCCGTCGGCGACCACGTGGTGTCGTCCTTTATCTACATGTGTGGCAAATGTCGCTTCTGCGCGGGCGGCCGCCCGGTATTGTGCGTGGAGCAGGGCAAGGCGCTCACCACCCCGCCCGAAGGCACACCGCGCGTGCACGACAAGGCAGGCAAGCCGCTCGGCATCTTTTCCGGCTGCGGCGTGATGGCGGAGTGCGCCACGCTCTCCGTGGACAACCTGGTGAAGATCGATCCGAAGATCCCCCTGGACCGCGCGGCGCTCGTCGGCTGCGCGGTGACCACCGGCGTGGGCGCGGTCTTCAACACCGCGCGCGTGGAGCCCGGCTCGAGCGTGGCCGTGTTCGGCTGCGGCGGCGTCGGCCTGAACGTAGTGCAGGGCGCGGCCATTGCCGGCGCCGAGCGCATCATCGCCATCGACACCCTGCAGGCGAAGCTCGACATGGCGAAGACCTTCGGCGCCACCGACACGATCCTGGCCAAGCCCGGCGAGGACACGGCCAAGGCACTCAAGAAACTGACGGGCGGCGGCCCGGACTACGCCTTCGAATGCGTGGGCGTCGGGGCGCTGGCGGAAACTGCCTACCGCGCCATCCGCCGCGGCGGCAAGGCGGTGATCGTCGGCGTGGCGCGGCCCACCGATGCCGCGTCCTTCAAGCCCATGACCATGGTGTTCGAGGAAAAGACCCTGCAGGGCAGCTACTTCGGGTCGTCCGTGCCGCGCATCGATTTTCCGAGGATGCTCCAGCTCTACATGGCGGGGCGCCTGAAGCTCGACGAGCTGATCACGCACCGCTACCGCATCGACGAGGCGCCGCAGGCCTTCGCCGACCTCGAGTCCGGGCGCAACGCGCGGGGCGTGATCGTCTTCTGATGCCCACGCCCGTCGCCGCCCGCCGCGGCCGCATCCTGGTGGTCGACGACCAGCGCGCGAACGTGGAGATGCTGGCCGAGCTGCTGCGCTCGCGCGGCTACGAAGTCTCCGGCGCCTACGACGCGGAAGGCGCGCTCGCGCACATCGCCAGCCACGGCGTGGATCTCGTCATCTCCGACATCCGCATGCCGGGCATGGACGGCTACGAGCTCACGCAGCGGCTGCGCGATGATCCGGCGACCGAGCTGCTGCCGGTGGTGCTCGTCACCTCGGTCGAGGACAAGAACGGGCACGACGAGCGGGTGAAGGGCATCGAGTCCGGCGCGGACGACTTCCTGGCGAAGCCCGTGCGCTACGCGGAGCTGTTCGCGCGCGTCCGGTCGCTGCTGCGCATCAAGGTGCTGCAGGACGAGGTGCGCCGCCAGGCCGCGGAGCTCAGGCAGTGGAACGAGCGGCTGGAGGAGCGCGTCAAGGACCAGGTGGCGGCCATCGACCGGCTGGCGCAGATGAAGCGCTTCTTCTCCCCGCCGGTGGCCGACGCCATCGTCGCCGGCGGCGCGGAGATGCTCGAGCCGCACCGGCGCGAGATCACGGCGGTGTTCCTCGACCTGCGCGGCTTCACCTCCTTCACCGACCGCGCCGATCCCGACCAGGTGATGGACCTGCTGTCGGACTACCACGCGGCGATGGGCAGCCTGGTGGACCGCTACGGCGGGACCCTGGAGCATTTCGCCGGCGACGGCGTCATGATCTTCTTCAACGACCCCATGCCCGTGGACCACCCGGCGCTCAAGGCCGTGCGCATGGCGATCGAGCTGCAGCGCGCCTTCGAGCCCATCGCCAGCGCCTGGGGGCAGCGCGGCCACAAGGTGGCGCTCGGCGTGGGCATCGCGCAGGGCGAGGCGACGCTCGGCGTCATCGGCTTCGAGCAGCGCTGGGAGTACGCGGCCATCGGCGCGGTGCCCAACCTCGCCGCGCGCCTGTGCGGCCAGGCGCAGGGGGGCGAGGTCGTCATCGACACCGCCACCTGCGCCGACGTGAGCGACGCGGTGGAGACGGCGCCGATCGGCCCGATCCAGCTGCGCGGCTTCACCCACCCCATCCCCGCGTTCCGCGTGACAGGACTTAAATAGGGACAGACCCCATTTACTTGCAGCCGAGCGCCCGCTCCTTCGCTTTGACGAGCTGCGTGATGGTCTCGTTCACGGGCGCAGCGACTCCCACCTGCTTGCCGACGCGCGGAATCGAGCCGTTGATGACGTCAATTTCCGACAAGCGCTTCGCCATCAGGTCGAGCAGCACCGAGGGACGCGCGTTGGGGATCTTGGAGCCGAAGTCGCGCACGTAGGCGACCGGGTCGGTGAAGCCCAGCTTCACGCCCTTCTTCATCGCCACCGCGTAACCCTCTGACGCGCAGGCCGCGGAGGCCTTCGAGAGGTCCGGGTCGTCCATCACCTGCTGGATGGTGCACTCCATCAAGCCGCACGGCCCCGAGTAGGCGCAGTTGCAGATGAGCTTCTCCCAGACGAGCTGGTCGATGTCGTCGAACAGCTTCACCTTGAAGCCCGCGCCGCTCCAGGCCTCCTCCACCTTCTTCAGGCGTGGAGTGATCGGCCCGCCGAACTCCCCGAGCCTGACGAGCTCCATGCCGTTGTGGTGCGCGTGCCCCGGGCCCTTCATCGAGGCGCCGAAGCCGCCCACCACGCCGACCATCACCCGCTCGCGGCCGAGGATCTGCGCCGCGGTGTCGGGGCCGCCGAGGCCGTTCTGGATGGAAAGCACCGGCGTGTCCTTGTCGAGCAGAGCCTTTACCGACTCGGCGGCCGGCGCGACGTGCATCGCCTTGGTGGCGAGCACGACGAGGTCGCACGCGCCCGCGTCGTTCGCGTCGGTCGTGGCGTGGACCTTGACGGTGCGGTCGCCCGACTTGCCTTCGAGCCGCAGGCCGTGCTGATTGATGGCCGCGACGTGCTCGCGCCAGCGGTCGATGGCCCAGACTTCGTGGCCTGCCGACGCGAACAGGCCCGCGTACACCGAGCCCATCGCGCCGCAACCGACGATGGCGATCTTCACGGGGAATGTCCCCATCTACGCCGTGCTAAATGGGGACTGTCCCCATTTGATTTACGCGATTTCAAAGAGCCCCGCCGCCCCCATGCCCCCGCCGATGCACATGGTGACCACGACGCGCTTCGCGCCGCGACGCTTGCCCTCGATCAGCGCGTGTCCCACCAGCCGCGAGCCGGACACGCCGTACGGGTGCCCGACGGCGATCGCGCCGCCGTTGACGTTCAGCCGGTCGTCGGGAATGCCGAGCTTGTCGCGGCAGTAGATCACCTGCACGGCGAACGCCTCGTTCAGCTCCCAGAGGTCGATGTCGGAAACCTTGAGCCCCGCGCGCTGCAGCAGCTTCGGCACCGCGTACACGGGGCCGATGCCCATTTCGTTGGGCTCGCAGCCCGCCACCGCGAAGCCGCGGAAGATGCCGAGCGGCTTCAAGCCCCGCCTGGCGGCTTCCTTGTCGCTCATCACCACCTGAGCGGATGCGCCGTCGGAGAACTGGCTGGCGTTGCCCGCGGCGATCACGCCGCCCTCGATCGCCGGCTTGATCTGCGAGACGCCCTCGTAAGTGGTGTCCGGCCGGATGCCCTCGTCGTGCTCCGCCGTCACTTCCTTCAGGGTCTCGACGTTGGTGTTCTTGTCGATCACCTTCATCTTGGTGGTGATCGGCACGATCTCGTCCTTGAACTTGCCTTCCGACCGCCCCTTGGCCGCGCGCTGCTGGCTGCGCGCGCCGTAGCGGTCCTGGTCCTCGCGCGAGATGCCGTACTTCTTCGACACGTACTCCGCGGTCTGCAGCATCGGCCAGTAAATCTCGGGCTTGTGGCGGTGGATCCACTCGTCCTGGGCGTGGAACTTGTTCGCCTCGTTCTGCACGAGCGATATGGATTCCACGCCGCCCGCGATGAAGACGCTGCCCTCGCCCGCCAGCACGCGCTGCGCGGCGAGCGCCACGGTCTGCAGGCCGGAGGAGCAGAAGCGGTTGACCGTCATGCCCGACACCGTCACGGGCAGCCCCGCGCGGATGGCGATCTGGCGCGCGATGTTGCCGCCGGTCGCGCCTTCGGGCGTGGCGCAGCCCATGATGACGTCCTCGACTTCCTGCGGCTCGAGCTTCGCGCGCTCGAGCGCCGCGTGCACCACGTGCCCGCCCATCTTCGCGCCGTGCGTCATGTTGAGCGCGCCGCGCCAGCTCTTGCACAGCGGCGTGCGCGCAGTCGAAACGATCACTGCCTCGGTCATGGCACGACCTCCTATCCGTTGAAGCGTTTGCCTTCCTTGGCGAGCTTGACGAGCAGCGGCGCCGGCTGCCACTGCTCGCCGTGGTAGCCCTGCTGGAACCTGCCGATCGCCGCCACCACCTTGTCCAGCCCCACGGTGTCGGCGTAGAACATCGGCCCGCCGCGATGCGCGGGAAAGCCGTAGCCGGTGAGATACACCATGTCGACATCCGACGCCCTCAGGGCGATGCCTTCCTCGAGGATGCGCGCGCCCTCGTTGGCGAGCGCGAAGATGCAGCGCTCGACGATCTCCTCGTCCGGGATCTGCCGCGCCTGCAAGCCGGACTCCGTGCGGTACTTGGCGAGCAGCGCGTCGATCTCCGGATCGACGATCGGCTTGCGGTTGCCGCCCTCGTAGCGGTAGAAGCCCTTGCCCGTCTTCTGCCCGTAGCGCCCGAGCTCGCACACCTTGTCGGCGAACTTCGAGTAGGCCATGTCCGGCTTCTCGTAGTAGCGGCGCTTGCGGATCTCCCAGCCGATGTCGTTGCCGGCCATGTCCGACATGGTGAAGGGCCCCATCGCCATGCCCCACTTCTCGAGCGCCGCGTCCACCTGCTGCGGGCTCGCGCCCTCGTCGAGCAGCAGGCCGGCCTGCTGCGTGTAGCGCTCGAGCATGCGGTTGCCGATGAAGCCGTCGCACACGCCGGACACGATCGGCACCTTCTTGATCCGCTTGCCGAGCTTCATCACGGTGGCGAGCACGTCCTTGCCGGTTTTCGCGCCGCGCACCACTTCGAGCAGGCGCATGACGTTGGCGGGCGAGAAGAAATGCGTGCCGATCACGTCCTGCGGGCGCCGGGTGACGTCGGCGATCTTGTTGACGTCGAGCGTCGAGGTGTTGGTGGCGAGGATCGCGCCCGGCTTCATCACGGCATCGAGCTTCCTGAACATGTCCTGCTTGACGTCCAGCCGCTCGAACACCGCCTCGATGACGATGTCGGCGGGCCGCAGCGCGTTGATGTCGGTCGCCGGCTGGATGAGCGCGAAGCGCTTCTCCATCTCGTCGGGCTTGAGGCGCCCGCGCTTGACCGTCGTTTCGTAATTGTCGCGGATGCGCTTCATGCCCTTGTCCAGCGCCTCCTGCGACACGTCGAGGATCACCACCGGAATGCCGACGTTGGCGAAGCTCATGGCGATGCCGCCGCCCATGGTGCCGGAGCCGACGATGGCCGCCTTCTTGACGTCGCGCGTCGGCGTGTCCTCCGGCACGTCGGGGATCTTGGAGGTCTGGCGCTCGGCGAAGAACATGTGGCGCAGCGCCTTGGACTCGTTAGTGTTGACCAGATACTCGAAGCGCTCGCGCTCGAGCTTGCGGCCTTCGTCGAACGGCAGCGTCACCGCAGCGTGGATGCACTTGGCGATCTCCGCGGGTGCCGGGTTGCCGCCCGCGGCGCGCGCCGCCTGCTCCGGCACCGCCTCGAGCAATGCCTTCTGGTCGCCCTCCACCTTCGGGGCCATGTCGCGCACGCGGCGCGGCCCCTTGCCGGAGTCCACGACCAGCTTCGCGTAGGCGACCGCCCCCTCCAGCAGGTCGCCGGCGACGATCTCGTCCACCAGGCCGAGCTCCTTCGCCCGGGCGGACGGGATGGCGTCGCCGAGGATCATCATGCGCGCCGCCTCGTGCACGGGAATGATGCGCGGCAGCCGCTGCGTGCCGCCCGAGCCGGGCAGGATGCCGAGCTTCACCTCCGGCAGCCCGAGCACCGTCTTCTCGGTCGCGACGCGGTAATGGCAGCCGAGCGCCAGCTCCAGGCCGCCGCCCAGCGCGAAGCCGCCGATCGCCGCGATGAGCGGCTTTTGCATCGAGTCCTGCAGGTCGTTGACCTCCGGCAGGTTGGGCTTTTTCATCGGCGTGTTGAACTCGCGGATGTCGGCGCCGCCGGAAAACACCTTGCTCGAGCCGATGAGCACCACGGCCTTGACGTCCGGATCGCCGTCCGCCTTCTCCAGGCCGGCGGCGATGCCCGCGCGCAGCGCGTTGCCCAAGCCGTTGACGGGGGGATTGTTCAAGGTGATGACGGCGATGCCGTCGCGCACGGAATAGGCTGCCACGTCGCTCATTGCAAGCATTCTCCTGGGGGATGGCCGGAATTCTACTCTTTGCGTCCTGCCGCCGTCGATCAGACCTCGAGCCACTCCTTGCGCATCGCCGCGTTCTCGCGCACGTCGCGCGGGGTGCCCTCGAACACGATGCGGCCGTGGCCCATCACGTACAGGCGCTCGGAGATGTCGAGCGCGATCGCCAGCTTCTGTTCCACCAGCAGGATCGAGACGCCGCGCTTGCGGATCTCGTCGAAGAGCCGCGCGACCTGCTCGACGATCCTGGGCGCCAGGCCCTCGGTGGGCTCGTCGATCATGACCAGCTCCGGATCGCCCATCAGCGTGCGGCACAGCGTCAGCATCTGCTGCTCGCCGCCGGACAGGAAGCCCGCCTGCGTCTGCGCCCGCTCGCGCAGCTGCGGGAACAGCCCGAACACGTCCTCCATGCTCCAGCGGCCGGTGCGGCCCGCCTTCTTCTGCCCGAGCAGCAGGTTCTGGCGCACCGTCAGGGTGGGAAAGATGTCGCGGTTCTCCGGCACGTAGCCCAGGCCCTTGTGCGCGATCCCGTAGGCCTTGAGCCCCACCATCTCCTCGCCCGCGAAGCGGACCGAGCCGGTGCAATCCACCAGGCCCATGATGGCGCGGATGGTAGTCGAGCGTCCGACGCCGTTGCGGCCGAGCAGGGAAACGATCTCGCCCTTGCCGATCGTGAGGTGCACGCCGTGCAGGATATGGCTCTTGCCGTAGTAGGCGTGCAGGTCGCGCACCTCAAGCATGCGGGCCCTCCGCGTGCGCGCCGTCTTTGTGCAGCGCGCCCAGGTACGCCTCCTGCACCGCCGGGTTGGCGCGGATCTCCTCGGGCGTTCCCGTGGCGAGCACTTCGCCGTAGACGAGCACGCTGATGCGGTCGGCGAGGTCGAACACCACGCCCATGTCGTGCTCGACCATCACCAGGGTCTTGCCCTCGGTGATCGCGCGCACCAGCTCGACCACCCGGCCGGTCTCGGTGCGGCTCATGCCGGCGGTGGGCTCGTCGAGCAGGACCACGCTGGCGCCGCCCGCGATGGTGATGCCGATCTCCAGCGCGCGCTGCTCCGCGTAGGTGAGCGTGCCGGCCGCGACGTTACGGCGCCTGGCGAGGCCGATGCGCTCCATCACGTCCTCGGCGAGCTGCTGCACCTCCTTCAGGCCGCCGACGCGGTGCCAGAAGGAGTAGCGATGGCCTGTCGACCACAGCACGCCGCAGCGGATGTTCTCGTAGACGGTCATGTTGTGGAAGATGTTGGTCACCTGGAAGCTGCGCGACAGGCCCTTGCGGTTGATCTGGTAGGGGCGCAGATTGGTGATGTCCGCGCCGTTGAGCAGGACGCGGCCCGCAGACACCGCGTAGCGCCCCGAGATCAGGTTGAAGAGCGTCGACTTGCCGGCGCCGTTCGGCCCGATGATGGCGTGGCGCTCGCCCGCGCGGATGGCGAGCGACACGCCCTGGATGATGCGTGTCGTGCCGAAGCTCTTGTGCACGTCCTGCAGCTCGATGGCGTTGCTCATGCCGCCACCTTTGCGGCGAGGTCGGCCTGGATCGCGCCCCAGCGCTCGCCCACGCGGCGCGTGGCGGCGCGCAGGGCCGCGAGCCCGGCGGCGAGCACCGCCGTAAACACGAACCAGGGTGGCGCGTCGCGTGCGTCGAACGAGACGCCGAGCACTTCGAGCACCGTGCTCGCCCCCTGCTCGGAAAGCCGGTACACCATCTCCACCAGGCCGATCAGGCCGGCGAGGGCCACCAACCCCGCCAGTGCGGCCAGCGCATAGGGCGCGAGCAGCTCGCGCCAGCGCCCGGCCCGGATCACGGGGAACTGCATGAGGATCAGCGAGGCAATGCCGCCGGGGGCGTACAACACCATCAGCACGAAGAACAGGCCGAGGTACAGCAGCCAGGCCTTGGTGAAGCCGGACAGCGCCACCACGAAGAACACGAAGACGATGGCGCCGAGCACCGGGCCGAAGAAGAACGGCACCCCGCCGATGAAGGTGGCGAGCAGCACGCCGCCGGAGCGGATCGCCGACACGTTCTCGGCCGACACGATCTCGAAGTTGATGCAGGACAGCGCGCCCGAGACTCCCGCGAAGAACGACGACAGCACCAGCTGCAGGAAGCGCACGTGCTGCGTGTTGTAGCCGACGAATTCGGCGCGCTCCGGATTGTCGCGCACCGCGTTCGCCATGCGCCCGAGCGGCGTCTGCGTCAGCGCGAACATCGCCGCCATGCTGAGGAAGCACCAGAGGGCCACGAGGTAATACACCTGGATCGCCGGGCCGAAGCTGATGCCGAGGAGGGGCTTGCCGACCACGCGGTTGGTGGATACGCCGGCCTCGCCGCCGAAGAAACCCGGGAACATCAGCACGCAGGCGAACACCATCTCGCCGACGCCAAGGGAAATGAGCGCGAAGGTGGTGCCGGCGCGCCGCGTGGTGACGTAGCCGAACAGCACGCCGAAGGCGAGCCCCGCCAAGCCACCCACCAGCGGCAGCAGCGCCACCGGGAACTGGATGCTGCCCTTGCCCATGAGGTTCAGCGTGTGTACCACCACGTAGGCGCCAAGCCCCGAGTAGACGGCGTGGCCGAAGGACAGCATGCCGCCCTGGCCAAGCAGCATGTTGTAGCTGAGCGCGAAGATGATGAGGGTGCCCATCTGCGTCAGCATGGTGAGCGAGAAGCCGCTCGTGAACAGGTGCGGCGCGGCGAGAAAGATGAGCGCGGTGGCGCCCCACACGATCCAGCGCCCGAGGTTGAGCGGCGAGTACTTCATGCGTCGCCCCTCATCCCTCGCGCGTCCCCATCAGGCCCTTGGGCCGGAAGATGAGCAGCAGCACCATCAGCAGGTAGGGCAGCACCGGGGCCGCCTGCGCGATGCTGATGCCGCCGAGCGACCAGTCGAGCGATACCGCGAAGGTCTGCATGCAGCCGATGAGCAGCGAGGCGATGAAGGCGCCGGCGAGCGAGCCCATGCCGCCCACCACGACGATGACGAAGATGATGGGCCCCACCGCCGCCGCCATGCCGGGATCGGTGACGAAGGCGTTGCCGCCGATCACGCCCGCGAGCCCGGCGAGCGCGGCGCCGCCGCCGAACACCAGCATGAAGACGCGCGGCACGTTGTGACCCAGCGCCTCCACGGTCTGCGGGTGCGTGAGCGCGGCCTGGATGACGAGGCCGATGCGCGTGCGCGTCAGCGCGAGCCAGATGGACACCAGCATCGCCACCGAGACCAGCATCATGAAGCCGCGATAGATCGGGTACTGCGAGCCGAGGATCTGGAACAGCGGCCCGTCGAGCTCGTCCGGCACGCGGTAGGGCACGGCCTGGCGCCCCCACACGAGGTGCACCGCTTCGTCGATCAGGTAGGCGAGCCCGAAGGTGAACAGCAGCTCCGCCACGTGGCCATGCCTGTGCACCTGCCGCAGGCCGTAGCGCTCGACGAACATGCCGATCGCGCCGACCAGCAGCGGCGCGATCCCCAGTGCCGGCCAGAAGCCGATTTTCACGCTCACCTGGTAGGCGAAGTACGCGCCCAGCATGTAGAAGCTGGCATGGGCGAAGTTGAGGACGCCCATCAGCGAGAAGACGAGCGTCAGCCCCGAGGACAGCATGAACAGCAGCAGCCCGTAGCTGATGCCGTTCAGGGTCTGGACGAGGTAGAACTCCATGGCAGAAACAAAAACGGGGAGCGATGGGGCTCCCCGTGGGTGCGGCTGCCGGCGGCTACGGCCGCTTCATCTGGCAGGACGTCGCCTGCGCCGAGGTGGACGCCTCCAGACGCGCGTCGGTGATCGGCGCGAGGCCGCTGCCCTCCATGTCGAGCTTCGCGTGCTGGGGCCCGCCCCTGGCGGCGGACTTCACCAGGGTGAGCACGTAGAGCGGCTGGATCAACTGGTGGTCCCGTCTGCGCATCTCGACTTCGCCCAGCTCGCCCTGGTGGCGCATGCCTTCCAGCGCGAGCGCCACCGCCTTGGGCTCGACCGATTTCGCCTCCACGATCGCCTTGGCGAACATGTCCCACATGATCTTGCCGCGCAGGAAGTAGAAATCCGGATTGCCCTTGGGCGCCTGCTTGCGGTAGTCCGCGTCCCACTTCGCGGCCTTGTTGTTCTCCACGTTCGAGTGGTACTCGGCGATGATCTTCACCTTGCCCGCGGCCGCTTCGCCCATCGCGGTCGGCGTGCCCAGGCCGCCGGCGTAGTAGGTGAACCAGTCGACATTCAGCCCCGCGTCCCTGCCGGCCTTCACCAGCAGCGACATGTCCACACCCCAGTTGCCGGTGATCACGCTGTCGGCGCCCGAAGCCTTGATCTTCGCCACGTAGGGCGCGAAGTCGCTCACCTTGCCCAGCGGGTGCAGGTCGTCGCCCACGATCTCGATGTCGGGACGCTTGCGCGCGAGCATCTCGCGCGCCGCCTTCTTCACCGCATGGCCGAAGGAGTAGTCCTGGTTGATCAGGTACACCTTCTTGATGTTCTTCTGCTGCGCCATCCAGGTGGTGAGCGCCTCCATCTTCATGTCGCTGTTGGCGTCGAAGCGGAAGTGCCAGAACGAGCATTTCTCGTTGGTGTAAGCCGGGTCCACGGCCGCGTAGTTGAAGTAGAGGATCTCCTTGCCCGGGTTCCTCTCGTTGTGGCGGTTCACCGCCTCGAGCAGGGCGCCGGCCACGGCCGAGCTGTTGCCCTGCGTGATGTAGCGGATGCCCTGGTCGATCACGCGCTTCAACTGGTTGAGCGATTCCTGCGGGCTCACCTTGTTGTCGAAGGGCACGACCTCGAGCTTCACCTTGCCGAGCTTGCCGCTCTTGTTGATCTGCTCCACGGCGAAGCGGAACTCGGCCAGCCCCTGGTCGCCGGTCTGGGCGAACGGCCCGGACAGCGGGTCGATGTAGGCGACCTTGACGGTCTGCGCCTGGGCGCCGAACGAGAGAATTGCTGCTGCGGCCGCGAGGGCGGCCGCGCGGATGACGGGCTGCATCATGTTGGCTCCTCCTGGAGAGTCGAAAAATGTTATAGACCGCACCGGAGGCGGTCAAGGCCGGCGCTTGCTTTTGCCCGCGCCCCTGCGGTAACTTGAATCGTTCACATCGTGAAAGCGCATTCCGGGGGAAACGCCATGCAAGGCCTGATGATGGACACGCCGCTGCTGATCACCGACCTGATCCGCTTCGCGGACCGCAACCACGGCGACACCGAGATCGTGTCCAAGACCGCCGAGGGCGCAGGGAAGGACGGCACGGGTGCCGTGCACCGTTACACCTACCGCGAGGCCCACGCGCGGGCGCGGCGGCTGGCCAAGGTCCTGCAGGCGCTCGGCGTGAAGCCATCGGACCGCGTCGGCACGCTCGCCTGGAACGGCTACCGGCACTACGAGCTGTACTACGCCATCTCCGGCATCGGCGCGGTGATCAACACCATCAATCCGCGCCTGTTTCCCGACCAGATCGCCTACATCTCGAACCACGCCGAGAACACGGCGCTCTTTTTCGACCTGACGTTCGTGCCGCTGGTGGAGAAGCTCGCGCCGCAACTGAAGTCGGTGAAGCACTACGTGCTGATGACCGACCGCGCGCACATGCCGGCGCAGACGTCCATCCCCAAGCTGCTGTGCTACGAGGAGCTGATGGAAAAGCAGGACGAGCGCTTCGAGTGGCCGACGTTCGACGAGCGCACGGCCGCCGCGCTTTGCTACACCTCGGGCACCACGGGCAACCCGAAGGGCGTGCTCTACGGCCACCGCTCCACGATCCTGCACGCCTACGGCGCGGCGCTGCCCGACGCGCTCGACCTCTCGGCGCACGACGCGGTGCTGCCGGTGGTGCCGATGTTCCACGCCAATGCCTGGAGCCTGCCCTACGCCTGCACCATGGTGGGCGCGAAGATGGTGTTCCCGGGCCCGCACCTCGATGGCAAGAGCGTCTACGAGCTGATCGAGCAGGAGAAGGTGACGATGTCGGCGGGCGTGCCGACGGTGTGGCTGATGCTGCTGCAGCACCTCGCCGCGAACAAGGTGAAGTTCTCCACCCTCAAGCGCACGGTGATCGGCGGCTCGGCCTGCCCGCCGGCGATGATCCGCGCCTTCCAGGAGGAGTACGGCGTCACGGTGTTCCACGCCTGGGGCATGACCGAGATGAGCCCGCTGGGCACCGTCGGCTCGCTCAAGGCGCGCCAGGCCGCGCTGCCGAAGGAAGAGCAGCGCGCCGTGCAGGCGAAGCAGGGCCGCGGCATCTTCGGCGTCGAGATGAAGATCGTCGACGAGGAAGGAAAGGAATTGCCCTGGGACGGCAAGCGCTTCGGCAACCTGCTGGTCAAGGGCCCCTGGATCTCCTCGGGCTACATGAAGGGCGAGGGCGGCGACATCCTGAGGGACGGCTGGTTCCCGACCGGCGACGTCGCCACCATCGACCCCGACGGCTACATGCAGATCACCGACCGCTCCAAGGACGTGATCAAGTCGGGCGGCGAATGGATCAGCTCGATCGACCTGGAGAACATCGCGGTGGCGCACCCGGCGATCCAGGAGGCGGCGGTGATCGGCATCCGGCACCCGAAATGGGACGAGCGCCCGCTCGTGGTGGCGGTGAAGAAGGCCGGCCAGGAAGTGACCAGGGAGGCGCTGCTCAAGTTCTACGAGGGCAAGATCGCCAAGTGGTGGATGCCCGACGACGTGGTGTTCGTGCCCGAGCTGCCGCATACCGCGACCGGCAAGCTCTCCAAGCTGACGCTGCGCCAGCAGTTCCAGGATTACCGGCTGCCGGGCGCGTGAGCCACGTCCTCGTCGAGGCGAAGGACCGCGTGCTGCGCATCGAGCTCGCGCGCCCGGAGAAGAAGAACGCGCTCAGTCCGGGCATGTACGCGGACATGGCGCGCGCCTTCGCGGCCGCCGACGCCGACGCGAACGTGCGCGCCGTCCTGATCCACGGCGCGGGCGGCTGCTTCACCTCCGGCAACGACGTGCGCGACTTCCTCGAGCTGCCGCGCGGCCCGGCCGACTCTCCGGCCTCCGGCTTCCTGCGCGCCATCGCCGCAGCGAAGAAGCCCGTGGTCGCTGCGGTGGGCGGGCCCGCGGTCGGCATCGGCACGACCATGCTGCTGCATTTCGACTTGATTTACGCCGCGCCCAACGCGCGCTTCCAGCTGCCGTTCGTGCCGCTGGGGCTGCTGCCCGAGGCGGCCTCGAGCCTTCTGCTGCCGATGATCGCCGGCTACCAGCGCGCGGCCGAGCTGCTGCTGCTCGGCCAACCCTTCACCGCGGACAAGGCGCTCGCCGCGGGCTTCGTCACCGAGATCGTGCCGGAAGCCGAGCTCCTGGAGTACGCGCGCACCGCCGCGCTCGCGCTCGCCGCGCTGCCGCCCGCCTCGGTGAGGATGACCAAGGAGCTGATGAAGCGGGCGCTCGCGCCGGCGGTGCGCGAGCGCATGCAGGAGGAGTTGGGCCTCTTTGGCGAGCGGCTGAAGTCGCCCGAGGCGAAGGAGGCGCTCTCCGCGTTCATGGAGAAACGCAAGCCCGACTTCTCGCGGTTCTCGTGACCATCGTCCACGAGACCGTCCAGGTCAACGGCATCCGCCTGCACGTCGCGCGCGCGGGCGAGGGGCCGCTGATGCTGTTCCTGCACGGCTTTCCCGAGTACTGGGAGATGTGGAAGCCGATGCTGGAATACTTCGGCGCGCGCGGCTGGTGCGCGGTGGCGCCCGACATGCGCGGCTACAACCTGTCGGACAAGCCCGCCGGGGTGGAGGCCTACCACGCGAAGCACCTGGGCGCCGACGTGCTCGCGCTCGCCGCGCACTTTTCGAAGGATCCGTTCGTGCTGGTCGCGCACGACTGGGGCGGCGCCGTCGCCTGGGCGGTGGCCATCGCCAAGCCGCAGCGCCTTTCGCGGCTGGTGATGCTCAATTCGCCGCACCCGTACGTCTTCTGGCGCGAGCTGCGCGACAACCCGGCGCAGCAGAAGGCGAGCGCCTACATGAACCTGTTTCGCGATCCCAAGGCGGAGCGGGTTCTGTCGGAGAACGGCTACGCGCGCCTGCTCGGCTGGTTCGCGGACGCGGGCGACGCCTGGCGCAAGGCGCTGCTCGAAGCGTGGTCGCAGCCCGGCGCGCTGACCGGCGGCCTCAATTACTACCGCGCGTCCATGCTCTATCCGCCGACGCCCGACGATCCCGGCCCGGGGAAGCTGCAGTGGAAAGCCGGCGACTTCATGGTGCGCGTGCCGACGCTGGTGATCTGGGGCATGCGCGACTTCGCGCTGCTGCCCGGGTGCCTCGAGGGGCTGGACGAGGTGGTCCCCGGCGTGAAGATCGTGCGCGTTCCGGAGGCGACCCACTGGGTCGCGCGCGAGCGAACCGACCTCGTCTGCCGCGAGATCGAGGCCTTTACAATCAGGTCATGACCACGGACCTGAAGCTTCGCGAGCTGGAAGCGCGCGTCGGCGAGGAGATCGCCGTCTCGCCCTGGGTCGACATGCCGCAGGAAAGAATCAATCTGTTCGCCCAGGCGACCGAGGACTTCCAGTGGATCCACGTCGATCCGCAGCGCGCGAAGAGCTCGCCCTTCGGCACGACGATCGCGCACGGCTATCTCACGCTTTCCATGCTGCCCAAGCTGATCGAGTCCACCTTCGAGTTCTCCGACCGCAAGATGGGCGTCAACTACGGCCTGAACAAGGTGCGCTTCACCGCGCCGGTGCCCGCGGGTGCGAAGATCCGCGGGCGCTTCACGCTCTCGAAATACGAGAAGCTCGCCGACGGCGGCGTGCAGACCACCTGGGCCGTCACCCTCGAGCGAGAGGGCGGTGACAAGCCGGTGATGGTCGCCGAGACGATCAGCCGCCACTACTTTTAGGGGAAGAACGATGGCGCAGCGCTGGAAGCAGCGGCCCCCCGGGTCGAACTGGGGCGAGTTCGGCCCCGACGACCGGCGCGGGCGCATGAACTACGTGACGCGCGAGAAGGTGCTGCAGGGCGTGGCCGAGGCGAAGGAAGGCATCAGCTTCTGCCTGTCGCTGCCGCTCGATTATCCCGGGGGCAACGTGCTCAACCCGCGGCGCAACCCGCCGCGCCTCGCGCCGACCATCCGCGCCGGCAAGGCGAATTTCTGCTTTCCCTTCGCCGACGAGAACCCGCTGCTCACCGACGTGGTGTGCGACGACCTGGTGCTGCTCACCCTGCAGTACTCGTCGCAGTGGGACTCGTTCGCGCACGTCGGCGGCAAGTTCGACGCCGACGGCGACGGCAAGCCGGAGCTCGTGTTCTACAACGGCTTTCGTCCCGGCGACGGCTTCGAGCTCGCCGCCGAAAAGCCCGACGCGGAGCCCTGGGCGCGCTTCGAGGGCGCGCGCGCCGACGCGCTCGGCATCCAGAACCTCGCCGAGCACGGCGCGCAGGGACGCGGCGTCATGGTCGACCTGCACGCGCATTTCGGCCGCGAGCGGAAAGCCGTCGGCTACGACGATCTCATGCGCGTGCTGGACAAGGACAAGGTGGCGGTGGAGAAGGGCGACTTCGTGTGCTTCTACACCGGCTTCGTCGACGTCATTCTCGAATTGAAGAAGAATCCCGACCCGAAGCTCGTCCACAACACCTGCACCGGGCTCGAGGGCCGCGACGACAAGCTCCTGCAGTGGGTCACGGACTGCGGCTGCGCGGCGCTCATCGCCGACAACTACGCCGTGGAGATCATCCCGGCGAGCCCCTTCAAGCCGATGCCGCACGCGCTCATGCCGCTGCACGAGCACTGCCTGTTCAAGAACGGCATCCACCTCGGGGAGATCTGGTATTTGAGCGAGCTGGCGCGCTGGCTGCGCGAGCACAAGAGGAACCGGTTCCTCCTCACCGCGCCGCCGCTGCGGCTGCCGGGGGCGGTGGGCTCGCCCGCCGTCGCCGTGGCGACGGTATGAGCAAGGTCGCGATCGTCACCGGTTCTTCTTCCGGCATCGGCGCGGCCTGCGCCGTGGAGCTGGCCAAGCGCGGCTGGTCGGTGGTGGTGAACTACTCGAAGAACGCCGCCGAAGCGCAGAAGGTCGTCGCGCAGTGCAAGGACGCCATCGCCGTGCAGGCGGACGTGGGCGAGGACGCCGACTGCCGCCGGCTCGCGCAGGCCGCGCTCGACAAGTGGGGCCGCATCGACGCCCTCGTCAACAACGCCGGCACCACCAAGTTCGTCAAGCACTCAGACCTGGACGGCCTCTCGGCGGAAGACTTCCTGCGCATTTACCGGCTGAACGTGGTCGCCGCTTTCCAGATGACGCGCGCCTGTGCGGCCGCGCTGAAGGCCGGCAGGGGCGCAGTCGTCAACATTTCCTCGGTGGCCTCGCTCCTCGGCACCGGGTCGTCGGTGGCCTACGGCGCCTCCAAGGCCGCGCTCAACGCCATGTCCCTGTCCCTCGCGCGCTCGCTTGCGCCCGAGGTGCGCGTCAACGTCGTCGCTCCCGGCTACGTGGACACGCCCTGGCAGCACGCCATGCTCGGCGCCGAGCGCGCGCGAACGGCCGCCGAGCGCTACGCCTCGTTCGTGCCGCTGAAGGACTATGCGCGGCCGGCTGACGTGGCCGACGCCGTCCTCTGGCTGCTGGAGGGCGCGCGCCAGGTAACCGGCGAGGTGTTGTGCGTGGACGGCGGCATGCACATCACGCCGCCGCGCTGATCTTGGCGGATTTCGATTACATCGTCGTCGGCGCGGGCTCCGCGGGCTGCGTGCTCGCCAGCCGCCTGTCCGCCGACCCGCGCACGCGCGTGCTGCTGCTCGAGGCGGGCCCGCGCGACACCGACCCCTGGATCCACGTGCCGCTCGGTTACGGCAAGCTCTTCAACAAGCGCTCGGTCAACTGGAGCTACGAGTCCGAGCCCGAGGCGAACCTCGGCGGCCGGCGCATCTTCACGCCGCGCGGCAAGGTGCTGGGCGGCTCCTCCAGCATCAACGGCCTGGTGTACATCCGCGGCCAGGCCGAGGACTTCGACGCCTGGGAAGTGCCGGGCTGGTCGCACCTGGAGCTGCTGCCCTACTTCAGGAAAAGCGAGGGGTCGCTCGGCGTCTCGGACCTCGAGCGCCACGAGATCGGCGACGCGTTCATCGCCTCGGCGCGCGCGATCGGCATCCCGGCGAACGCCGACTTCAACGGCGAGCGCCAGGAGGGAACGGGCTACTACCAGGCGACGGTGAAGAATGGCCGGCGCTCGAGCACCGCGGTCGCCTACCTGCGGCCGGCCGCGCGGCGCCCCAACCTGCGGGTGGAGACGGAGGCGCTCGCCACGCGTGTGCTCTTCGAGGGCCGGCGCGCGGCGGCCGTGGAGTACGAGCAGGGCGGGGAGCGTCGCCGCGCGCGCGCCGCGCGCGAGATTCTCCTGAGCGGCGGCAGCTTCAATTCCCCGCAGCTCCTGCAGCTCTCGGGCGTCGGCCCGCGCGCGCTGCTCGCGGCGCACGGCATCGCGCCGGTGCACGAGGCGCCCGAGGTGGGCGAGGGGCTGCAGGACCATTTCTACTGCCGCACGTTCTGGCGCGCGAGCAAGCCGGTCACGCTGAACGACGACATGGCGAGCCTCTGGCGCCAGGCGAAGATCGGGCTGCAGTACGCGCTCCGGCGCCGCGGGCCGCTCACCATCGCCGCGGGCCACGCCGCCGCTTTCGTGCGCACGCGCCCCGGGCTCAAGCGCCCCGACGCGCAGATCTACTTCATCAACTTCTCCACCGCCAAGCGCGGCGGCGTGCTGCATCCCTGGCCGGGCTTCACCCTGTCGGTGTCGCAGCTGCAGGTCGAGTCGCGCGGCTCGGTGCGCATCCAATCGAGCGATCCGCGCGCGGCGCCCGCCATCCGCTACAACTACCTCGCCACCGAGAACGACCGCCGCGTGATGGTCGAGGGGCTGAAGATCATCCGGCGCATCGCCCAGTCGGCGCCGCTCGCCGGCTACATCGTGCGCGAGGAGTTCCCGGGGCCGCAGGTGCAATCCGACGCCGAGCTCCTGGACGTCGTGCGCCAGACCGGGGAAACGGTGTTCCACCCGACCTCCACCTGCCGCATGGGCGCGGACGAGCGCTCGGTGGTGGATTCGCGGCTGCGGGTGCGCGGCCTCGAGGCCTTGCGCGTGGTGGACGCCTCCGTCATGCCGGCGGTGGTCTCCGGCAATACCAACGCCGCCGTCATCGCCATCGCCGAGAAGGCTGCCGACCTGATCCGCGCCGACGCGCGGCAGTAGAATCCGCACTTGCGATGAGCAAGTGGCTCGAAGGCCGGGTGGTCGGCCAGAAGCACTGGACCGACCGGCTTCTCAGCCTGCAGGTGCAGGCGCCGCTCGGCGCCTTCCAGGCGGGGCAGTTCGTCAAGCTCGCCCTCGACATCGGCGGCGAGCGCGTGGCCCGGCCCTATTCCTTCGTCAACCCGCCCGGCAGCGAGCCGCACGAGTTCTACTACAACATCGTGGCCGAGGGCCCGCTCACGCCGCGGCTCGCGGCGCTCAGCGCGGGCGACACGGTGTACGTCGCACCGGGCATCGCCGGCTTTCTCGTGCTCTCGGAAGTGCCGGACGCGGAGAACCTGTGGCTGATCGCCACCGGCACGGGGCTCGCGCCGTTCCTGTCGATCCTGCGCACCGAGGCGCCGTGGGAGCGCTTCCGCCGGGTGGTGCTGGTGCACGCGACGCGCACGGCCGACGAGCAGGTCTACGGCGAGCTGCTGGCGGCGATCGCCGCGGCGCGCGGCGAGCGCTTCCG
>DATFEJ010000074.1:0-7294 GCA_035251235.1 Burkholderiales bacterium | reverse complement strand
GATCGGCGCCGCGGTGGGCGTGTTCGCCGGCGGCTTCGTCGCGGTGCGCGCGGCACGCCACGATCTGGTGGCGGTCGGCGGCATGGCGGTGAGCGCGCTGCTGGTGCTGCTGCTCGCCTCGGCCTGGCTGCCGGCAGCGGCGCTGCCGCTGCTGCTCGCCGCGTCGGGATTCGCCGGCGGCCTCATCAATCCGTCGCGCGACCTGATCGTGCGCGCCGCGACGCCCGCGGGCGCGACGGGCAAGGTGTACGGCTTCGTGTACTCGGGGCTGGACGCGGGCTCGATCGCCGCGCCAGTGATCTTCGGCTGGCTGCTCGACCGTGGCGCGCCGGCGGGCGTGTTCTACGCCGTGGTCGGCGTGCTCGCCCTGTCGATCCTCACCGTGCTGCGCCTGCCGGCGCGTTCGCCTCAGCCGACGTAGTCGATGCCGCGCCGCTCGAGCAGGCGCAGCAGCGCGGGCCAGTCCTTGTGGTTGGACGGCCGATCCGGGCGATGGAACTGCTCCGTGGCGGTGTCGGCGGCGCTCCTGGACATCAGTTGCACGTTGTCCAGCCCGGCCGCCATGGCGTCGATCTGGATCTGGCAGGCGCAGTCGAGGTAGTACATCACCTCGAAGGCCTCGCGCACCGTCTCGCCGAGCGCCAGCAGCCCGTGGTTGCGCAGGATCATGGCCTTGGAGGTCTTGCCGAGGTTCTTCGCCATGCGCTCGCGCTCGCTCATGTTGAGCGCGATGCCCTCGTAGTCGTGATAGGTGCATTGCTGCTGCACGCGCATGGCGTGCTGGCTGATCGGCAGCAGGCCGCACTTCATGGCCGAGACGGCGACGCCGGCGCGCGTGTGCGTGTGGATCACGCAGTGGATCTCCGGGCGCGCCTCGTGCACGCAGCCGTGGATGACGAAGCCGGCCTCGTTGTAGCCGAGCCCGAGCGGGTCGTCGACGATCTTGCCGGCGGCGTCGATCCTCACCAGGTTGGAGGCCGTGATCTCGTCGAACATCAGCCCGTAGGCGTTGATGAGGAAGTCCTCGGTGCCCGGCACGCGCGCCGAGAAATGCGTGTAGATGAGGTCGGTCCACTTGTAGATCGCCGCCAGCTGGTAGGCGGCGGCGAGGTCGACGCGCGCCTGCCACTCCTCGCGGCTGACGCGCTCACGGACCGGCTTGGAACTCCTGGGCTTGAGGACGGCGCTCATGGGGGATCTCCTTGGGGCCGGATTCTACTGCGTCGAGCGCCTCGAGGAGCAGGCGCGGGTCGTTCTGCGAAAGGCGCGCGGAGTCCGAGAGCATGCGGCGCCAGAGGCGCGCGCGCGGGTGGCCGTGGTATAGCCCCAGCATGTGGCGCGCCACGAGCCGCAGGCTGGACAGGCTGGCGGCGTATTCCGCCATGGTGCGCACCACTTGGGCGCGCGTCTTGCCCGGGTCGGCGAGCATCCAGCTGTCGTGGTAGGCGGCGCGGCCGAGCATGACGCCGTCGACCTGCGCGAGCTGCTCGTCGATCTGCGAGCGCTGGGTAATCCCGCCGTTGATCACGATCTCCAGGTGCGGGAAGTCGCGCTTCAGGCGGTACGCGAATTCGTACTTGAGCGGCGGGATCTCGCGATTCTCCTTGGGCGAGAGCCCCTTCAGCACAGCATTGCGCGCGTGGACGATGAATGTCGAGCATCCGGCCCGCGCCACGACCTCGACGAAACGGGCGAGGAACTCATAACCCTCGATCCGATCGATCCCCGTGCGGTGCTTGACCGTCACGGGGATCGAAAGCTTTTCCTTCATCGCCCGCACGCAGTCGGCGACCAGCTCCGGCTCCGCCATCAAGCACGCGCCAAATGAACCTTTCTGGACGCGCTCACTGGGACACCCGCAATTGAGGTTCACTTCGTCGTAGCCGTACTGTTCCACCAGGCGCGCACAACGCGCCAAATCCTCCGGCTCGCTGCCCCCCAGCTGGGCCGCGACCGGATGCTCCTCGCGGCTGAAGGCGAGATGCCGCTCGACGTCGCCGTGGAGGAGCGCGCCAGTGGTGATCATCTCCGTGTAGAGGAACGCGGAAGAAGACACCTGGCGCAGGTAGTACCGGCAGTGCCGGTCGGTCCAGTCCATCATCGGGGCGACGCACAGGCGGTGCGCGGTCATGCGGGCGAGTGTACCCCGCGGGTAGAATGCACCCCCATGAAGAAGATCCTGGTGACCGGCGGCGCGGGCTTCCTCGGCTCGCACCTGTGCGAGCGGCTCGTCGGCGAGGGGCACGACGTGCTGTGCGTGGACAATTTCTACACGGGCGGCAAGAACAACATCGGGCACCTGCTTGGCCGGCCGACGTTCGAGCTGCTGCGCCACGACGTGACGTTCCCGCTCTACGTGGAAGTCGAGCAGATCTACAACCTGGCGTGCCCTGCTTCGCCCATCCACTATCAGCGCGACCCCGTGCAGACCACCAAGACGAGCGTGCACGGCGCGATCAACATGCTGGGGCTCGCCAAGCGCACGCGCGCGCGCATCCTGCAGGCCTCGACCTCGGAGGTCTACGGTGATCCCGAGGTGCACCCGCAGCCCGAGTCCTACTGGGGACGCGTCAACACCGTCGGCCCGCGTGCCTGCTACGACGAGGGCAAGCGCTGCGCCGAGACGCTGTTCTTCGACTACTGGCGCCAGCACCGGCTCGACATCAAGGTGGTGCGCATCTTCAACACCTACGGACCGCGCATGCACCCGAATGACGGCCGCGTGGTTTCCAACTTCATCGTGCAGGCACTGCGCGGCGAGGACCTCACCATTTACGGCACCGGACAGCAGACGCGCAGCTTCTGCTACGTGGACGACCTGATCGAGGCCATGGTGCGCATGATGGCCGCCAACCCCGACTTCACCGGGCCGGTGAACATAGGCAACCCGGGCGAGTTCACCATGCTGCAGCTCGCGGAGACGGTCATGCGCCTGGTCGGCGGCAAGTCGAAGCTGAGGTACCTGCCGGCGCCCGAGGACGATCCCATGCAGCGCAAGCCCGACATCCGCCTGGCCAAGGAGAAGCTCGGCTGGGCGCCGAAGGTGGCGCTGGAGGATGGGCTGAAGGAAACGATCGCCTACTTCCGCAAGACGCTCGCTTGAAAATCTTTGACTGCGTCCCGTTCTTCAACGAGTTCGACCAGCTGCGGTTGCGCATCGCGTGCCTGGAGGACGTGGTGGACCGGTTCGTGGTGATGGAGGCGCACCAGACGCACACCGGCAAGCCGAAGCCCCTGTACCTCGCCGAGTCGGGCGCGGCGGACCTGCTGCAGCACCCCAAGGTGACGGTGCGTGCGGTCGACCTGCCTGTCGGCTACAGCCACTGGGAGCGTGAGCAGTACCAGCGCGACGCAATTGGTCCGGCGCTGAAGGACCTCGGCGCCTTGTCCGAGGACCTGATTCTCGTCTCCGACGTCGATGAGATGCCGACTATCGCCGCGGTGCAGCGCGCGCGCGAGGCGCTCGCCGAGGCGCGCGAGCGCACGATCCTCGTTTGCGAGCAGCGCCTGTTCTACTTCCGGCTCAACTACGAGCTGGTGTGGTCGCGCAAGGTGCCGTGGCTCGGCACGGTGGCCGCGCGCTTCGGCCACGCGCCGAGCGTCAATGGGCTGCGCACCACTGCGCGCAACACGCGCGGCCGCCACGCGCAGGGCTTCGACCGCGGCGCGCGGGTCTTCCGTGTGCCCGACGCCGGCTGGCATTTCTCGTATCTGGGGGGCGACGAGGCGCTCGACCTGAAGCTCGCTTCGTACGCGCACCAGGAAGCGCGCGTGCAGCGGCGTCGCGGCGTTTCAGTGCGCGCGCTCATCGACGCGCGCGCGAGCCTGTTTCCGCGCGAGGGCATGGAAGAGGTGTGGGCGGTGGTCGAGCCTTCGGCGGTGGGCCTGCCCGGGAGCGCCGTCGAGCGCGCCGGGGTGGCGTCGCTGTTCCACTCGCCCTGCGACTCGTCGGCGGACATCCTGCGCCGGGTGCGCGAAGCGTCCGTGCCCAGGCGCTGGCGCCTGGGGCGCTTCGACATCGGCTACCTGCGCCGCAGCCCCTGGCCGCGGCTGCCGGATCACTGAAGGTCGAGGTAGCGCAGGCGCGTGAGGTCCGCCATGCACGCGCGCCAGGCGTCGCTGCCGCCGGGCCCGCGCCGCACGCACTCGGCGTCGCGGTAGGCGCGCCAGCCGGCCGCCGAATTGCGGTAGGCCGTCGAGGCGGCATCGTTGCCGGCGCTCGCGTCGGCATCGAGCGATTCCTGGAAGCGCCGTGCCGAGACTTCCACCAGGTCGCGCTCGGCGAGGTCGTGCAGCAATTGCAGGCAATCCTGCGCGGCGCCGCCGCCACGCTGGCATTGGCGGAGCGCAGGCGCCTCGCGCCGCGGCGTCCAGTGAAACCACAGCGCGCGCTTTTCGTTCGCCAGCAGGCAGACGAACGCCAGCTCGATGGCCGGGCCGGTGCGGCGCACGATGGCGCCGTGCCCCGCGAGCGACGCGGCGACGGGCTGGCTGCCGAGCTTGCGCGCTTCGCGCGCCAGGTGCAGGTGCCGGTCGTTGTCGATCACCAGCGCCCGCATGTCGTCGCCCATCTGCTTCTTCAGCTCGCGCTCGGCGTAGCTGCGGCAGGCCGGCACCGCCGGGCCGTCGACCTGGGCGGCCGCGCCGAGCGGCAGCGCGGCGGCGAGCAGCAAGGCGATCAGCTTCATGGGTACTGTCCGCTCGCCTGCGCGCGCAGGCGGATGAGCCCGCACAGGCTGCTCGTGAACGGCGCCTCGACGCCCGCGTGGCGCGCGACTTCGAGCGTGCCGGTCAGCAGGCCGTCGATCTCCAGGGATTTGCCGGCCTCCATGTCCTGCAGCATCGAGGTCTTGAAGCGCCCGAGATGGCGTGCCATGTCCATGCGCGCCTCCGGGTCGATGTCGGCGTCCACGCCCACCGCGCGTCCGATGTCGAGCACCTCGCGCATGATGGCGATCATGTAGTCCTTCACCTCGGCATCCTCCATCAGCTTGTCCGCGGTGGCGAGCGTCAGCGCCGAGACCGGGTTGAAGCTCACGTTGCCGAGCAGCTTCACCCAGAAGTCCTTCTCGATGAAGCGGCTGCGCGCGCACTCGAACCCGCCCTGCTCGAAGGCGCCGGCGATCGCCTCCGTGCGAGCGGTGTTCCCGCCGCCCGGCTCGCCGAGGATGAGCCGGTTGCCCATGTTGTGGCTGACCAGTCCCGGCTCCGGGGTCGACGCCGCGAAGTGCACGACGCAACCGACGATGCGCTCGGTGGGCATGCCGCGCCCGAGCTCGCCGCCGGGGTCGAGGCTTTCCAGGCGGAGCTTCCCGCCGCCGAAGGCGAGGCGGTCGAAGAACCACCAGGGCACGCCGTTCATCGCCGTGACGATCGCCGTCGACTCTCCCAGGAGCGGCCCCATGCCGCGCGCCACCTGCGGCAGGCTCTGGCCCTTGACTGCGACGATCACGGCGTCCTGCGCTCCGAGCGCCTGCGGGTCGCTCTCCGCGCGCACGCGGTAGCTCGCGAACTCGCCCGTGGCCAGCGTGCGCACGCGCAGGCCGTGCTCGCGGATCGCCGTCAGGTTCGCCCCGCGCGCGACGACCGATACCTCGTGGCCGGCCTTGTGCAGCCACGCGGCCATCAGGCCGCCGACCGCGCCGGCGCCGAAGATGCAGATTCTCATGGTGCTATTCTAGCGTTCGAGAGGTGTCGCCCATGTTCGCGTTCATGAAGAAGATGACCGAGCTCCTGCCCGCGTCGAGCACGCTGCCGGGGCGCAAGGAGAGGATGCCGGTGCCGGAGAAGCACTTCGTCAACGGCAACCGCATCGTGCCGCCGTTTCCGCAGGGACTGCAGCTCGCGCAGTTCGGGCTGGGCTGCTTCTGGGGCGCGGAGCGCATCTTCTGGCAGACGCCCGGGGTGTACAGCACCGCGGTCGGCTACGCGGGCGGCGCGACGCCGAACCCGACCTACGAGGAAGTGTGCAGCGGCTTCACCAACCACACGGAAGCGGTGCTGGTGGTGTTCGATCCGCAGCGCATCGGCTACGAGCAGCTGCTCAAGGTGTTCTGGGAGGGCCACGATCCTACGCAGGGCATGCGCCAGGGCAACGATCGCGGCTCGCAGTACCGCTCGGCGATCTACACCTGTGACGAGGCGCAGATGCAGGCGGCGCTCGCCACGCGCGACGCCTTCCAGGCGGCGCTGAAGGCGAAGGGCTACGGCAAGATCACCACGGAGATCAAGCCGGCGGGCGAGTTCTACTACGCCGAGGAGTACCACCAGCAGTACCTCGGCAAGGACCCCAACGGCTACTGCGGGCTGGGCGGCACGGGCGCCGTCTGCCCGGTGGGCACCCTAGCCAAGGCCTAGCCGCCGCCTCAAGCCGACACCGCCTCGCGCGGCGTGCCGGCGGCGATCTCCCGCAGCGCACGGAAGCCGATGCGCGGCCAGCGCTCCCGGGTCGCCTCCAGCTCGGCGGGATGGGCGCACAGATAAGCCAGCGCGCCCGAGGCATCGCGCGCCATGCGCGCCGGATAGGCGGCCATGAAGCGCTCGAGCTCGTCCTGGTCGTCGCTGTCGACCCAGCGCGCCACGGACAGCGGCACGGGAATCAGGCGCACCTCGGCGCCGTACTCGTGCGCCAGTCGGTGCGCCACGACGTCGAACTGCAGCCCGCCGACCGCGCCGAGCACCGGAGCCTCGCCCGTGAGCGGATGATAGACCTGGATCGCGCCTTCCTCGCCCAGTTGCGCCAGGCCCGCGCGCAGCTGCTTGACCTTCATGGGCGTGGCGAGCTCGGCGCGCCGGAACAGTTCCGGCGCGAAGAACGGCAGCCCGCCAAAGCCGAGCCGCTCGCCCGCGGTGAGCGTGTCTCCCAGCGCGATGGTGCCGTGGTTGGGGATGCCGAGAATGTCCCCGGCGAATGCCTCGTGCACCGTGTCCCGGCGCTGCGACAGGAAAGTCACCGCGTTGCTGGTGCGCAGCTCGCGCCCGGTGCGGCAGTTCACCAGGCGCATGCCGCGCTCGAAGCGCCCCGAGCAGACGCGCACGAACGCGACGCGGTCGCGGTGCGCCGGATCCATGTTGGCCTGGATCTTGAAGACCAGGCCGGAGAAGGCCGCCTCGTCGGGCGCGACGCGCCGTTGTGCGGCGTCGCGCGCCGACGGCGGCGGCGCGTAGTCGATCAACGCGTCCAGCACCTCACGCACGCCGGCCCCGCCCAGCGCGGAACCGAAGAACACCGGGGTCTGGCGCCCGGCGAGGAACGCCGCGCGCTCGAACGGCGTGCCGGCGTCGCGCACCAGCT
>DATFEJ010000205.1:0-2051 GCA_035251235.1 Burkholderiales bacterium | reverse complement strand
GCAGGCGCTGGCGCGCTTCGAGCGACAGCGGCAGCAGCTCGGCGAGGCGCGCGCCCACCCAGGCCTCCGAGCGGTAGCGCGGCGGCGGCTCGACCAGCGCCTCGCCGCCGGACTCGATCGCCCGGCGCAGGATGCGCACGCACAGGTCCGACTCCTCCAGCGCAGCGTCGGTCTCCTCCTCGAGCAGCGCGACGCTCGCGCGCGCGAGGCCGTCGGGCTGCACGCGGCGCTCGCGTATGCGAAAGCGACGCGTGCCGAGCGCGAGCACCTGCAGCACGCCGAGCTGCGGCATGTCCCAGGCGGTGATGCGCGCCAGGCAGCCGACCTCGTACGGCACGGCCGGCGCGCCGACCTCGCCGCCTTCGCGGATCAGGCACACGCCGAAGGGCGACTCGTCGCGCAGGCAGTCCTTGGCCATCGTCAGGTAGCGCTGCTCGAACAGGCGCAGCGGCAGCCGCCCGCCCGGAAAGAGCACCGTGCGCAGGGGAAAGAGCGGCAGGTCCGCGGTGTCGCCGCCGCTCACTCGCGCGCCAGGCCCCGGTGGCGCACCAGCACCCGCCAGTCCTCGGCGAACGCCGCCGCCAGCCGCTCGGCGAGGTACACGGAGCGGTGCCGCCCGCCGGTGCAGCCGATGGCCACCGTGAGGTAGCTGCGGTTCTCCTTCACGATCTCCGGCAGCCAGCGGCCGAGGAAGTCGCGCACGTCCCCGAGCAGGCGCTGCACCGAGGGCTGGTCGTCGAGAAACGCGCTCACCGCGGCGTCGCGCCCGGTGAGCGGCCGCAGCGCCGGCTCGTAGTGCGGGTTGGGCAGCATGCGCGCGTCCACCACCCAGTCCGCGTCGAGCGGGATGCCGTCGCGAAACGCAAAGGACTCGAACAGCAGCGTGAGCGAGCCCGCGCCCAGGCCGAGCAGGTCGCGGATCCACTGGCGCAGCACGCGCGGCTGCAGCTCGCTCGTGTCGATGCGGTGGCCGAGCGCGCCGACGTCGGCGAGCAGCCTGCGCTCGCGCGCGATGGCCTCGTCGAGCGCCAGCCCCTCGACGGTCAGCGGGTGCCGGCGGCGCGTCTCGGAGAAGCGCCGCATCAGCGTCTGCGTGTTGGCCTCGAGATAGAGCACGCGGCAATCCGTGCCCTGCGCCTTGAGCCGCGCCACGCTTTCCGGCAGCGCGGCGAGCGCCGCGCTGCGCGCGTCCACGCTGACCGCCGTGCGCTCGTGCCCGGCCGCGGCGAGGAACGCGGCCACGTCGAGCAGCAGCGTGGCCGGCAGGTTGTCGACGCAGTAGTAACCGCCGTCCTCCAGGACGTCGAGCGCGATGCTCTTGCCGGCGCCCGACAGACCGCTGACCAGGATCAGCTGCAACGCGCGCCCGCCTCGGCGGCGATCACTGCTCGTCGTCCATGGCGCGGCGCTGCCGCGCCATGAACTGCGCGCCGGAATGGATGCCGCGCAGCTGCAGGATGTAGTTGCGCACCGCCGCCTCGAGCAGCACCGCGAGGTTGCGCCCGGCGGCCACCGGGATCACCACCTTGCGCACCGTGACGCCGAGGATCTCCTCGGACTGCTCGGCGAGCGGCAGGCGCTCGGTGATGTCGTGGCTGCCGGCGGCCGGCGGCTTTTCCAGGTGCGCGATGAGCTTGAGCTTCATCTTGGGCCGCACCGCGGTCTCGCCGAAGATGGTGCGCACGTCCAGCAGCCCCAGGCCGCGCACCTCGATGAAGTCCTTCAGCATCGGCGGGCAGCGGCCCTCGAGCGCATCGGGGGCGAGGCGCGAGATCTCCACCACGTCGTCGGCCACCAGGCCGTGGCCGCGGCTGATCAGCTCCAGCCCCAGCTCGCTCTTGCCGACGCCCGAGTCGCCGGTGATCAGCACGCCGAGGCCGAGGACGTCCATCAGCACGCCGTGGCGCTCGGTGCGCTCGGCGAGCGTCTTGCCCAGGTAGCGCGCCAGCTTCTCGATGACGCGCGCGGCGGGCAGCGGCGTGGTGAACAGCGGCGTCCTGGTGCGCGCGGCGCGCTCGAGGAGCGCGGCCGGGCCGGCGACGCCGTCGGCG
>DATFEJ010000161.1:0-8446 GCA_035251235.1 Burkholderiales bacterium | reverse complement strand
CGGAGGCGACCGGCTGCAGGAGCGCGAGCGCGAGCAGCACGCCGAGCAGGCCGAGGCCGAGCGCGCGCGGCGCCACCGTCGCCGGCCGCCCGAGGCGCTGCACGTGCACCCACATGCCGGCGAGCAGCGCGAGCGGCAGGCCGATGTGCAGGAACACGAACAGCGAAAAGAGCCGATCGGTGATGCTCTCGCCGCCGAGGAAGTTGCGCGCCATCGGCTCGGCGCCGATGCCCGCGGCCAGCATCCACTCGGCGGTGGCCTGCGCGGAGAACTGCGCGCGCGCGTCCCACACCAGCCAGTAGCCGACGATGCCCGAGGCGTACATCAGCCACACGAGGGGCACGCCCGAGATCCAGGAGAAGGCGCGAAAGCCGCGGAAGCGCCCGGCGAGCAGCTCGCGCAGGATATGCAGGGCGACCACGACGACGAAGGCGTCGGCGGCGTAGCGGTGCAGGCTGCGCAGCACGCCGCCGAACCACCACTCCAGCTCGCCGATCGAATCGTAGGCGGCCGCGACGCTGGTGTCGAAGCGGATGTAGAGGTAAATACCGCTCGCCGCGAGCATCCAGAACAGCGCGAAGCCCAGCGCGCCCAGGTGGCGCCACGGCGCGCGCACGAGATAAATGGGGACTGTCCCCATTTGATAAATGGGGACTGTCCCCATTTGCCTAGCTGCGGAAGACGAAGCCACCCTGGGCCTTGGAGAAGTCGATGAGCAGCGCCGCGCCGGGCGCGAGCTCGAGGGTCGTCTCGCCGACGAAGTTGAAGCCCTCGCCGGGCCGGTCGCGCAGGCGCGCAACGATGCGGTGCCGCCCCGCGGGCAGCGGCAGGCGGTGGTACACGGTGGCGTTGCCGTCGCGCTGCACGCCCGAGGGCGGCACTGCGCGTCGCAGCGCGATCGCGCCGTCGATCTCGAGCTCCACCAGCAGCGTGGCGCGCTCGCGCGGGCAGTCGAGCGCGGCGCGCATGTTGGGCGCGAGCTTTGCGAGCTCCTCGGGGCTGCGCTGACGGCAGGGCTCCTTCCTCTCGGCGGCGTGGATGAAGGACAGGCGCACCAGCGCCTCGTCGGGCGCGAGCGTGGAGAAGCGCGGCTCGGTGGAGAAGTAGCCGATCAGCGCCATCAGCGGCACGTACAGCGCGAGCTGCGCGGCGATCTGCAGGGCTTTCTTCACGCGTGGCCTCCGAGGCGCGCCAGCTGCGGTGTCGGCCGGAAGGCATCCGCGAAGCAGTCGTCCTGCGCCAGGCCTCGCGCGCGGAACGCCGGGTGCGCGGCTTCCACCATCGCGGTGGAGCCGCAGGCGTACACCTGGTGACCGGCAAGGCTCGGAAAGTCGGCGAGGATCGCCTCGTGCACCAGGCCCGTGCGTCCCTCCCAGCGGTCCTCGGGCGCGGGGTCGGAGAGCACCGGCACGAAGGTGAAATTGTCATGCTCGGCCGCCCACCGGCGCGGCAGCTCGGCGAGGTACATGTCCTTCATCGCCTTCGTGCCCCAGTAGAGCAGCGCCTTGCGCCGCATGCCCTTGGCGAAGGCGTACTCGAGCATGCTCTTCACCGGGGCGAAGCCGGTCGAGCCGGCGACGAAGATGATCGGCTTGTCGGTGTCCTCGCGCAGGAAGAACGCGCCGAGCGGCCCCTCGAAGCGCACCGGGTCGCCCACCTTCATGCGCTCGAACACGTGGCCGGTGTAGCGACCCCCTTCGATGCGCCGGATGTGCAGCTCGATGCGGTCGTTCACCTGCGGCGCGGTGGCGAAGGAAAAGCTGCGCCTGGCGCCGTCCTCCAGCAGGATGTTGATGTACTGGCCAGCATAGAAGCGGATGGGCTCTCCGCCCTCCAGCTTCAGCACCACGCGCATCACGTCCGGGGCGAGCAGCTCGAGGCTCTCGACGCTGGCGCGCCACTCGCGCGGCCGGATGTCGCCGAGCGTTTTCGCCGGCACGTACTCGATCTCGATATCGCCGCGCGGCGTGGCGCAGCAGGTAAGGATCCTGCCGGCATCGCGCTCGGCCTGCGGCAGCGCGTCCTTCTGGTAGGCGCCGTAGTCGACCTCGCCGTAGGCGAGCGTCGCCTTGCACTGTCCGCAGCCGCCGTTGCGGCATTCGAACGGCAGCGCGATGCCTTCGCGCAGGCCGGCGTCGAGAAGAGTGTCGCCTGCGCGCACCGTGACGATGCGGTTGTCCGGGCGCACCAGCATGTGGTGCTCGACGGCCTTTCTCTTGGGCGGCAGCCAGGGCAGCAGCAGGAAGAACGCCGTGGCGCCGCCGAGCAGCAGCCAGATCTCGCCCGGCGAGGTGCGGTACAGCAGCGCGTACACCGGCAGGTAGAACCAGTCGAAGGCCACCGTGCCCGCCGCCGCGGCGAGATCGGCGCGCGGCTGGCTGAGCGCGGGCTTGACCAGGGACAGCACCACCAGCGCCGCGGTGAGCGTCAGCGCCACCGGCAGCGGCGGCGCGGTGCGCGCCTGCGGCACGCGCTGCGTGTGGATCCACAGCAGCGCCAGCACGGCGAGCGGCACGCCGATGTGGATGAACGACAGCAGCGAAAAGAGCCGGTCGCTGACGTTCTCGGGCAGGAGGAAGTTGCGCACCAGCGCGCCCTGGAACACCGGCAGCCAGTCGAGCCACTCGGCGGTCGCCACCACCACGAACTGCGAGAGGCGATCCCAGGGCAGCATGTAGCCGTTGATGCCGGAGGCGTAGACCAGCCAGATCAGCGCCACGCCGCTCACCCACGAGAACCAGCGGAAGCCCCGGTAGCGGTCGAAGGTCCAGTGCCGCAGCAGGTGCAGCACCATGACGAGCACCACGCCGTCCGAGGCGTAGCGGTGGATCGAGCGCAGCACCCCGCCCGCGTAGCGCTGGCCGTGCGTGAGCGCCTCGACCGAATCGTAGGCGCCGCCGACGCTCGTCTCGAACAGCGCATACAGATACAGGCCGCTCGCCACCACCAGCCACATCAGGTAGTAGGCGATCGGGCCGAGGTAATAGAGCGGATTGAGCTTGTCGCCGAAGGCGAGGTTGAACAAGGCCTCGACCTTCAGGAAAAACCACTGGCCGATCAGGTGTATACGGCGGATCACGCCTCCCATGCTAGGGCGTGAGCGCCGTGGGCCAATTGATCTGGGTTAAATATTCGACGGCCGGCGGCGCCGGCGCAGCTCTACGACGAGGAACGCGAGGATGCCCAGCACCACGCTCGCGCCGACCAGGATCTCGGCGACGATCACGTAGTTGAGGCGGTAGCGCCCCGCGACGGGGTCGTACACGGTGCACAGCAGCTTCACCTTCTCGAAGAAGCCCTCGATGCTGCCCTGCGGCACGGGCGCGTTCTGCGCCAGCTCGAGGAGTGGCCCTACGAAGAGCTGGGTAGCGAAGGAATCGCCGTACACCTGGCGGTAGATCCTGCCCTGCGGGTCCACGATGCTCGCCTGCAGCAGGTGGTCGAAGCCCGCGGCGGTCGATTCGTAGCGAAAGCCGAATTCGGCCACCAGGGCGGGCAGCGTCTTCGCGTCGGGCGAGAGGAACAGCCAATTGGGCGAATCTAACGCATGCTTGCGCCGGAAGTCCTTCATCGCCTCCGGCGTGTCGAACGGCAGGTTGAAGCCGATGGTGGCCACGCGGAAGGTGCCGGGCCCGAGCGTGCGCTCGGCGCGCGCCACCGCGTCGGCGAGCGCTTGCGTGGTGACCGGGCACACCTGGAAGCAGCCGGTGTAGACGAAGCTGACGACCAGCGGCTTGCCGCGCAGCTCGGCGAGGCGCAGCGGGCGCCCCTCGGTGTCGCGCAGGGTGTAGTCGCCGATCGTGCGCCCGATCGCGGCCTGGCTGTCGCGCAGCGCCGCCTTCTCGTCGAAGGCCTGCGCGGCGAGCGGTGCGGCGAGCAGCGCGAGGCTAAGTAAGAATCGCCACATCGAGCATCGCCCCCGCGAGCACCGCGCCGAGCTGCGCGAGCGAAGCGAGGAACGCGGCGCGCGCGGTGACCCGCGCCGGCCGCCGCACGAGGGCATGACAGCGGAGGAGGAAGTGCAGCCCTCCCGCGGCGGCGGCAGCGAGATAGATCCAGCCCAGGCCGAAGGCCGCGGGCACGAAGGAAGCGGCGACCAGCAGCGCGGCGCTGGCGAGGATGGCGCGCGCGGCGCGCGCGTCGCCCACCACCACCGGCAGCATCGGCACGCCGGCCGCGGCGTAGTCCTCGCGGCAGACGATGGCCAGGCTCCAGAAGTGCGGCGGCGTCCACAGGAACAGCACCACCGCGAGCCACAGCGCCTCGGGACCCGGCGCGGGCGAGACGGCGGCCGCGCCGGCGAGCACGGCGAAGCTGCCCGCCAGCCCGCCGATGACGATGTTCCACCACGTGCGGCGCTTGAGCCATACCGTGTACACGACGCCGTAGGTGAAGGCGCCGAGGAACACGTAAGCGGCGGCGAGCACATTGGTCGCCACTGCCGCGGCGAGCACGGAAGCGCCGAGCATGGCGCCGATCACCCACAGCCAGAACGGGCCGTGGCGCAGCCGCCCGGTGACGAACGGCCGGTTGCGCGTGCGGCCCATGCGCGCATCGAGGTCGCGCTCGACGTACTGGTTGAACGCCCCCGCGGCGGCCGAGGCGAACAGCACCGCCAGCACGAGCACGGCCGCCGCGCCTGCGCCGGGGCCGCTGCCGCCCTCCACCGCCAGGCCCGCGGCGGCGGCGAAGGCGATGGCGACGCCGATCCTGAGCTTGAAGAGGTTGAGGACCTGTTTCACGTCAATTCAGCGGCCAGACCGTCGACAGGTACTTCCAGTTGATGAAGTAGTACAGCACGAAGGACACGAGGAACACCATCGCCAGGACGAAGGTGCCGGGCGCCACCATGCCCATCGAGCCGATGCCGCCATGGTGCGCGGCGAGCGCCGCCGCCACCGGCTTGGGCGCGGGCGCGATGCCGTCCCTGGCGCGCACGTGCTGGAAGCCCGGCGTCTGGATCTTCTTGCCGAGGAACACCGACCAGACGGTGATCAGCAGGTACATGCCGCCGCCGACGATGGCGATGATCCCGGTGATGCCGGCGAGCGCCATCATCAGCCAGGCCGCGCCGGGAAACTCGTGCGCGAAGGCGTTGCCGGCGAAGCCGATGTCCCAGTGCCGGCGCGGCACGCCGAGCGTCCCGGCGCCCATGAGGAACAGCGACACGCCCATCATGGACAGGCCGAAGACGTAGGGCTGCCACTTGGCCATCGTCGGGAAGGTGATCTCGCGGCGGAACAGCACCGGGATGAGGAAGTAGGTGAGCCCCATGAAGGCGAGCGTCGTGCCCACCACCACCGTGGCGTGGAAATGCCCCGGCACGTAGATGGTGTTGTGGATGATGAGGTTCAACTGCTCGGTGCCCATCATCACGCCCGAGATGCCGCCCAGGAAGCCGAAGCCGATGAGCGACATGAACATGGCCGAGAACGCCGGGTTGCCCCAGGGCGCCTTCCTCAGCCACTCGAACAGCCCGTGGTTGAAGCCCTTCTGGCGCTGCGCCACCTCGATCGCGCCCGGCACCGTGAGGCCGTGCACCATGGAGGCGAGCACGGCGAGGTACATGGCGTAGCTGGTGTTGAAGATCTTCCAGTGCGAGGTGAGTCCGGGGTCGGCGAGCAGGTGGTGCGCGCTCGCCAGCTGCAGGAACAGGATGTAGAGCAGGAACGCGGTGCGGCTCACCTTCTCCGACAGGGGCTTGGCGCCGAACACGATCGCGGCGACCGCGTACCAGACGGCGACGTGCGCGCTCACGTTGATCTGCTGCGAGGAGTGGCCGAACGCCCACCACACGGTGCGGTACATGAGCGAGTCGATGTGCGACACCAGCCCCACCGACCAGAGGAACGTCGGGATGAGGATGATGGCGCCCGCGGCGATGGTGAACACCGCGATGATGCCGGCGGTGATGGCGCCGAAGGTCACGAGCGGCACCGAGCCGACGTAGGTGCGCTCGGCCTTGGCCACCACCAGGGTGCCGAAGAACACGAAACAGGCGATGAGCGCCCCGACCGCGAACAGGATCAGCCCGAGGTAGAACGTCGGGTGCGCGCCCATCGGCGCGTAGGAGGTGAACATGACGCTCGAGTCGCCGCGGAACACCGAGTAGTTGTTGACCAGCGCGCCGAGCACCATCAGCCAGAACCCCGCCCAGGCCATCTTCGGCGTGGCGATGCGCGCCTTCAGCAGCGTCGAGCCGGCGAAGTACAGCACGGCGATCTCGAAGAAGATGATCCAGAACACGAGCATGTTCAGCCCGTGCGCGGTGAGGAACTGGTAGAAGCGGTCCGGCGGCAGCAGGTGCACCGCCTGCCAGCGCGTGAGCACCACGCCGATGGCGAGCAGCCCGCCGATGAGCAGCGAGACCACCGCGGCGACCGCGTTCCAGCGCATCAGCTTTTCGGCGGGCTCGTGGAACACCAGCCCGCTGGTCGGGCAGGTGCGGAACATCCGATTGACGCTCATGTCGCCTCCCTCACTTCACGACGTACAGGCGGCTCACCATCGTGTGGTGGTTGATGCCGCAGTACTCGTTGCAGATGATCGAATAGGTGCCCGGGTTGGTCGGGGTGACGGTGAGCACGTGCTCGTAGCCGGGGTGCACCTGGATGTTGATGTTCTCCGGCTGCAGCGAGAAGCCGTGCAGCCAGTCGAGCGACATGAGGTGGATGCGGTAGGACTTGCCCGCCTCGAGCTCGAGGATCGGGTACCAGCGCCACAGCTGCGCCACCATGTAGACGTCGCTGCCCGCGGGCGGGCGCACCACCGGCACCTTCAAGTCGCCGCCGTCCTCGCGCACCTTGTATTGCGCGATCATGGCGTCGGTCTTCTTGACGAAGTCCTCGGGATTGGAGCGGTAGGCCTCGTTCGACAGGTTCTGCTGACCGTAGATGTGCCAGTAGGGCATCATGAAGAACATGATCAGGCACCAGATCAGCGCCACCACGATCCAGATGAGTTCCACCCGGTCGAGCGGCTGCTTCCACCACACCCGCTCCTGCGGGGGCAGGATTGCGCTCATGGCAACTCCCTTATTTGGCGATCGGCAGGGACACGATTTCCATCACGCCCCAGACGATGTAGAGCACGGTGGGCATGGCGATGCCCAGGAACAGCAGCAGGAACGGGTTGTCGAGCAGCTGCTGCATGATCGGCACCGGCTCCTCGGGCACGTCTTCTTCGATGCGTTCGTTCGCCATCTGGGCCTCCGGTTGGGTGGCAACAGGCGGGAGTTAAGCAGCCGGGGAGGAGGCGCGATTTGATGCTAATCAAGCTTTTTGCGCGCCTGCCGGGCAGACTCGCGCCACCATGACCGATCGGGACCGCCGGGCCGTCGCCGCCTGGCTTTTTTTGTGCGCTGCAATGGTGTTTGCCATCGTGGTGGTCGGGGGCATTACCCGGCTGACGCGCTCGGGCCTGTCGATCGTCGAGTGGCAGCCGCTGATCGGCGTGCTGCCGCCGCTCTCGGAGGCGCACTGGCAGGAACTGTTCGCCAAGTACCAGCTGACCCCCGAGTACAAGCTGGTCAACTTCGGCATGGACCTCGAGGGGTTCAAGCGCATTTTCTGGTGGGAGTACATCCACCGCGTGATCGCGCGCCTGATCGGCTTCGTGTTCCTGCTGCCGCTGCTCTGGTTCCAGTTCGCGGGACGGCTCGAGCGCGCGCTCGCCTGGAAGCTGTGGGGCATCTTCGCGCTGGGCGCGATGCAGGGCGCGATGGGCTGGATCATGGTGAAGTCGGGCCTGATCGACGACCCGAAGGTGAGCCCCGTGCGCCTCACGCTGCACCTCGGGCTCGCGCTGGCGATCTTCTCGGCCGAGCTGTGGATCGCGCTCGGGCTGCTCCTGCCGCGCGCGGGCCGCGCGCCGCGCCTCGCCGCCGCGCTGCCCTGGATCATCTTCGCGATGGCGCTCTCGGGCGGCATGGTGGCGGGCCTGCGCGCGGGCTCGGCCTACCAGACCTTCCCGCTCATGAACGGGCACTGGGTGCCGCCCGAGATCCTGGTGCTCGAGCCCTGGTGGCGCAACTTCCTCTACAACATGGCCACCGTGCAGCTGGTGCATCGCGGCTTCTTCTGGCTGCTCGCCGTGCTCGTGCCGCTCGCGTGGTGGCTGGGGCGCGCGCACGGGACGGCGCACGCGCTGCTCGGCGCCTTCGTCCTGCAGGCGACGCTGGGCATCACGACGCTCCTCGCCGGCGTGCCCGTAGGGCTGGGCACCGCGCACCAGGGCGGCGCGGTGGTCTTTCTCGCGGCGGCGATATGGCACGCGCACCGTCTCGGACGTATCGCGCGCTGACCGCGGCGAGCCTCGCGCTCGTCGTGGTCGTGCTGTTCGCGAGCGCGCTGATCCGCCTCGCGGGCGAGGAGCTCGGCGGCGCGCTCGTCCTCGTGCGCGGTGTGCACCGCGTCGCGGCTTCCGCGGCGGCGCTCGCCATCCTCGG
>DATFEJ010000163.1:0-14618 GCA_035251235.1 Burkholderiales bacterium | reverse complement strand
CCGGGCGCTGCTCGAGGTGCAGGACCTCAAGGTCCATTTCCCGATCCGCCGCGGCGTCCTGCGGCGCACCGTGGGCCACGTGAAGGCGGTCGACGGCGTGTCGCTGGCGGTGGCCGAGGGGCGCACGCTGGCGTTGGTGGGCGAGTCGGGCTCGGGCAAGACCACGGTGGGCAAGGCGATCCTGCAGCTCATCCGCCCCACCGCCGGCAGCGTGCGCTACGAGGGCGCGGAGCTCTCGGGGCTGGGACGCGGCGCCATGCAGCGCTACCGCGCGGCCATGCAGATCGTCTTCCAGGACCCCTACGCCTCGCTCAACCCGCGCATGCGCGTGGCCGAGATCCTCGCCGAGGGCATGAAGAGCCTCGGCGTGGGCAGCGACGACGCGGAACGCGCGCTGCGCATCGACGCGCTGCTCGAGCAGGTGGGGCTGCCCGCGGCCGCCAAGGGCCGCTACCCGCACGAGTTCTCGGGCGGCCAGCGCCAGAGGATCGCCATCGCGCGCGCGCTCGCCGTGCAGCCCAAGCTGATCGTGTGCGACGAGCCGACCAGCGCGCTCGACGTGTCCGTCCAGGCGCAGATCCTCAACCTGCTGCGCGACCTGCAGGAGCGCCTCGGGCTGGCCTACCTGTTCATCACCCACAACCTGGCGGTGGTCGAGTACCTCGCGCACGAGGTCGCGGTCATGACCGGGGGGCGCATCGTCGAGCAGGGGCCGGCGGCCGAAGTGCTGCGCGCCCCGCGCCATCCCTACACGAAGACGCTGCTCGCGGCGGTGCCGCGGCTCGACTAGAAGATGGTCAGGCGCTGCCCGGCCGTGATGTGCGTGCGGATCCGGTTCCAGCGCTGCAGGTCCTTCACCGACACGCCGTAGCGCCGCGCGATGCTCCACGGCGTCTCGCCGCGGCGCACGACGTGCGTGCGTCCGCCGCGCGGGATGGGCGGCGCGTACATGATGGGCAGGCGCGCGAAGGCCTCCGCGCCGCGCTCGGTCGGCACCACGAGCAGCTCGGGCATGCGGCGCGCGTAGGGGTGGATGCCGTTCACCTCGCGCAGCTGCGCGAGGCTCAGGCCGTGCTTGCGCGCGATCGACTCCAGCGTGTCGCCGCGCACCGGCTTGTAGGTCTTCCAGGAGACCAGCGCGTCGCCCTCGAACTGCTCGAGGTTCTCGTGGAACACCTCCACCTTGTCGGCCGGCAGCACGATGCGCGGCGCGACCGCCGAGCGGATCACGGGCCGGTTGAAGCCCGGGTTGAGGGCGATGAACTCGTCCACCGGCATCTCGGCGAACTTGGCGGCCAGCAGCACGTCGATGTCGCGCGTCTTCTCGATGGTGGCGAAGTACGGCTCGTTGGGGATGGAGTGCAGGCTGATGCCGTGCGCCGCCGGGTTGGCGATCAGGTTCTTCAGCGCCTGCAGCTTGGGGATGTAGCCGCGCGTCTCGCGCGGCATGGGCAGGGAAAGGTAGTCGGTCGGCTTGCCGGCCTTCCTGTTCTTCTGGATGGCGCGCGCCACGTTGTTCTCGCCCCAGTTGTACGAGGCGAGCGCGAGGTGCCAGTCGCCGTGCATCTCGTACAGGTCCTGCAGGTAGTCGAGCGCCGCGTTGGTCGAGGCCACCACGTCGCGGCGGCCGTCGTACCACCAGTTCTGCGTCAATTCGTAGCGCTTGCCGGTGCCGGGAATGAACTGCCACAGTCCGGAGGCGTGCGAGCGCGAGTAGGCCATGGGGTTGAAGGCGCTCTCCACCATGGGCAGCAGCGCGAGCTCGGTCGGCATGTGCCGCTTCTCGAGCTCCTCGACGATGTGAAACAGATACCGGCGCGTGCGCTCGAACATGCGCTGCAGGTAATCCTGGTTGGCCGCGTACCAGCGCATGCGCTCGTCGACCTGCGGCGAGCGGATGTCGGTCATGGCGAAGCCGCGGCGCAGGCGCAGCCACAGGTCGTCGGTCGGCGCGGTGCGATCGAGCTTGGCGACCGGCGGCGGCGGGGGCAGGACGCGCTGCTCGCCCTCGAAGGGCGGCAGGCGCGTGGCATCGAGCAGGCGGACGGCGGGCAGCGGGGCCGGCGGGGCCGGCTCCAGCACCACTGGCGAGGCGGGAGCCGGCGCCGGGCCGGGCACTGGCAGCTCCGCGGGGCTCTCGGGCGGGTTGAGCGCGCAGCCGCCCAGCAGCAGCGCCGCTACTGCGAAAGCACTTGCAAACCCGCTTCTAAGTCCTTGCATGCAGGGCGATAGTACTCGCTCAGGCCCGATTCTTCCAGTCCCGGATGGCCGCGAACACTTTTACCGGGTCCGAGACCCGGGCCCCAAGGTACTTGTTCGCGGACTCGATGACCGCCGGCTCGGCCCAGCGCAGGAAGGGATTCGTGGCGCGCTCCTCGCCGAGCGTCGAGGGCAGCGTCGGCTTGCCTTGCGCGCGCAGCTGGCGGTCGCGCGCGAGCCGCGCGGCGAGCGCGCCGTTGGCCGGCTCCACCTGCTGCGCGAAGGCGATGTTGGCGAGCGTGTATTCGTGCCCGCAGTACACCTTCGTCGCCTCGGGCAGCGCGGCGAGCTTGGCGAGCGAGGCCATCATCTGCTCGGCGGTGCCTTCGAACAGGCGCCCGCAGCCGCAGGCAAAGAGCGTGTCGCCGCAGAACAGGCTCCCTGCGCCATAATAGGCCACATGCGCTCGCGTATGGCCAGGGATGTCGAGCACCGAGAGCGCGAGATCGAGCTCCGGGATCGTCACCGTGTCGCCTTCGGCCACCGGATGCGTCAGCGTGGCGATCGGCTCGCCCTTGGGCCCGTAGACCGGCACCGGCCCCTTGGTGAGCAGCTGCGGGATGCCGCCGACGTGATCGGGGTGGTGATGCGTGGCGAGGATCGCGACGAGCGTGAGCTTCTCGCGCGCCAGATACTCCTGCACCGGGTGCGCCTCGCCGGGATCGACCACCGCGGCGTACCGCGCGTTGCGCAGCGTCCAGATGTAGTTGTCGCGGAACGCAGGTAAGGGAACGATATCGGGCATGGATCGCCAGTCCTTCGTGTCGGAGGCCGCGGCCAAGTATAACGGCGAGCGCGCGTCGTTCTCCCAGTGGTGCACTACGCCGCTCGGGCGCTATGTGCTCGACTGGGAGCGCGGCCAGTTCGACAACGCCGTGGAGGACGTGTTCGGCTATCGCGCCCTGCAGGTCGGGCTGCCCGAGCTGGATTTCCTGCGCCAGAACCGCATTCCCTACCGCTTCAGCGTCGCGCTGGAGGCTGGCGCCGAAGTGGCGGCCGACCCCCTGCAGCTGCCGGTGGCCTCGCAGAGCCTGGACCTCGTGGCGCTGCCGCACGCGCTCGAATCGCACCTCGACCCGCATGCGCTGCTGCGCGAGGCCGAGCGCGTGCTGCGGCCCGAGGGGCAGGTGGTCATCTCGGGCTTCAACAACGCCTCGCTCTGGGGCCTGCGCCGCTGGTTCGCGCGGCGCGACGCCGGCTCGCCCTGGGACGCGCGCTTCATCGGCCTGCTGCGGCTGAAGGACTGGCTGCAGCTGCTGTCCTTCGAGCTGAACGGCGGGCGCTTCGGCTGCTACGCGCCGCCGCTCGCCAATCCGGTGTGGCGCGCGCGCTTCGGCTTCATGGACCGCGCCGGGCCGCGCTGGTGGCCGATCCTCGGCGGCGTGTACGTGGTGCGCGCAGTGAAGCGCGTGCACGGCATGCGCGTCATTGCGCCTGCGTGGCGCAAGGAGCGCGCGCGGCGCCGCGCCGTGGCGGCCATGCCGCAGAAGAACGGGCACGTCACGCAGCGCCGGCATGGGCGCTGAGGCGGTCGAGGTGTACGCCGACGGCGCCTGCCGCGGCAATCCCGGCCCCGGCGGCTGGGGCGTGCTGCTGCGCGAGGGCGGGCGCGAGCGCGAGCTGCACGGCGGCGAGGCGGCGACCACCAACAACCGCATGGAGCTCACCGCGGTGATCCGCGCGCTGGAGGCGCTGGCGCCGGGCGCGCGCGTGCGCGTGTACACCGACTCGCAGTACGTGCAGAAGGGCATCAGCCAGTGGATCCACGACTGGAAGCGCCGCGGCTGGCGCACGGCGGACAGGAAGCCCGTGAAGAACGTGGACCTGTGGATGCGCCTGGACGAGGCGGCGCGCGCGCACGAGGTCGAATGGCACTGGGTGCGCGGCCACGCCGGGCACCCGGAGAACGAGCGCGCGGACGCGCTCGCCAACAAAGGCATCGACAGTGGCCGCTAGGCAGGTGGTGCTCGACACGGAGACCACCGGCCTCAATGCGGGCCTGGGCGATCGCGTGATCGAGATCGGCTGCATCGAGCTCCTCAGCCGCCGCGTCACCGAGCGGCACTTCCACCAGTACGTCAATCCCGAGCGGCCGATCGAGGAGGGCGCGCTCAAGGTGCACGGGCTGACCGACGAGTTCCTCGCCGACAAGCCGAAGTTCGCCGAGGTGGCCGCCGCGTTCCTCGACTACGTGCGCGGCGCGGAGCTCGTCATCCACAACGCCTCGTTCGACGTCGAGTTCCTCGACGCCGAGCTCGCGCGCGCGGGGCTCGGGCGCCTGGCGGAGCACGTCGCCGGCGTGGTGGACACGCTGGCGCTGGCGCGCGAGCTGCATCCCGGCAGGCGCAACTCGCTCGACGCGCTGTGCGAGCGCTACGCGGTGGACAACGCGCACCGCACGCTGCACGGCGCGCTGCTCGACGCGCGGCTGCTGGCCGAGGTGTACCTGGCGATGACGCGCGGCCAGGACAGCCTGGTGATGGACCTCGATTCCCCGGCGCAGGAAGCTGCGGCCACGGCGAGGATCGACGCCTCGAAGCTCGTGGTGCTGCGCGCCTCGGCGGAGGAGGAGCGCGCGCACGAGGCCTACCTCGACGGCATGGGCAAGGAGGCTGCCGGGGGCGTCGTGTGGCGCAAAGCCTAAATGGGGACTGTCCCTATTTAGCAGTAAAGCACGCTAAATAGGGACAGTCCCCAATTACGCCGTCTGTCCGCCGCAGGAGCTGCCTGCGCCGGCGGTGCAGCCGAAGCAGTGGCGCGCGGTGACGATGCGCCGGCGCCGCCACGCATGTTCGTCGAAGTCGCGGATGTGCGCTCCGCCGCCCTGCAGCCCCAGCTCGAGCATCTGGTTGAAGTCGCAGTCGTACAGGCGCCCGTCCCAGCCCACCGAGAGCGTGTTGCGGCACATGAGGCCGTCGACCGCCGCCGGGTTGAAGGCATTGACCAGCCGCTGCAGGTAGGCCTCGAGGTTGCCCGAGTCCTGCAGCCACTCGAGGAAGCGCGCGATCGGCATGTTGTTCAGCATGAACAGGCGGTCGAAGGTGACGCCGAAGCCGCGCATCAGCCCGTCGCGCCACTCGCGCTCGACGCTCGCCTGCGAGGCGCCCAGGAAGGCGCCCGCGGGGTTGGAGACCAGCGTCAGGCGCCTTTGCGGGTCGCCCTTGCCGTAGCCCGCGGCGTTCAGCACGCGCAGGGCGCGCACCGAGCGCTCGTACACGCCGTCGCCGCGCTGCGCGTCGGTATTCGGGCGGCGCCAGTGCGGCAGCGAGGCGACGATCTCCACCTTGCGCTCGGCGAGCCAGTCCACCAGCCCGGCATTGCGCGGCAGCAGCAGCACCGTGAGGTTGCAGCGGTCCATGACGTGCTTGCCCGCGTCCACCGCGGCCTGCACCAGGTCGCGAAAGCGCGGGTGCAGCTCCGGCGCGCCGCCGGTGAGGTCTACCGTGTGGGCGCTGCTCTTGCGCAGGGCGGCGATCACCTGCTCGACCGTCACGTCGTCCATCATGGCGTCGGTGCGGTCGGGACCGGCGTCGACGTGGCAGTGCCGGCAGGTCATGTTGCACAGCTTGCCCAGGTTGACCTGGAAGACCTCGAGCGCAGCCGGCGCGAGCCCGCGCGCGAGCGCGTCGAATTCGGCGGCCAGCGGCATGCTGTCGAGCAGCCGTCGCTGCTCGATGGGCGAGGCGAGCGGCGCGGCGCGGCGCCGCAGGCTCTGCGTCGCGCGCGGGCTGGCGCGGTCCGCCGCCAGTTCGGCGACGACTTCCTCCAGGCGGATGACGGCTTGGCGCATCTACATCCCCAGCTTCTGGGCGTGCTCGCGCATCTGCAGGCCGTGCACGAGCGAGGCGCCGCCGCGGATCGCCGCCGCCACGTGCACCGCCTCGGTCATCTGCTCGAGGTCGGCGCCTTTCTGCTGGCAGTCCTGCGTGTAGGCGTCGATGCAGTAAGGGCATTGCACGGCGTGCGAGACGGCGAGCGCGATCAGGCTCTTTTCGCGCGCGGTGAGGGCGCCGTCGGCGAACACGGCGCCGTACCAGTCGAAGAACTTCTTGCCCAGCGCGGGGCTGGATTCGGAAATCCTGCCGAAGTCGGCGAGGTGCTGGCTCTTGTAATACGTTTCCATGGAGACCCTTCTGTGTTTGGGGCTTCCCGCTTGGTCGGGAAGCGGTCACAGAAGCTTACAGGCTGTCGCGCAGCCCGGCGCTCAGCGCACCGTCAGGTACAGCATGAGGCCGCTCAGCAACGAGCTGAAGCTGCCTTGCTTGTTGCCGTCGTCGATCTCCAGGTCGAGGCTCGAGCGGTTCAGCCCGAAGCCGAAGCCTACGCGCTTGAAAGTGCGATGCTCGATGGCGATGGTGAAATCGTTCAGCGCGCCCTGGTAGGTGTCGAAGTTGTCGAGGAAGAACAGCTCGTACTTGGTGCGCACCTGCCACCTGGGCGCGATCGTGTAGTCCAGGCGGAAGCCGAACACCGGCAGCGGCGCCGTCGCGGAGGTGGCCTCGGCGATGCCCAGGCCGGCCGACTGCAGCGACGCGTCCATTTCGGTGATGTGCAGGCCCACCGAGAGCGCGGTCTCGATCTGGGGCGTGCGATAGAAGGAATAGGTGTAGGCGGCCTTGATCGTCTCGCTGTCGAGGCGGCTGTCGATGGGGGTGCCTGCCGGGAAACTGACGTCGCCGAAATCGATGGCGCGCTGCGTGACGACCTGGCCGCCGCGCTCGATCTTGTACCAGCTGAAGTCCATGCGGTGCTTTGGCGCGAAGCGGTAATAGCCGTCGATGCGCGGCACCGTCATCGAGGTCTCGCCGCCCAGGTCGCGCTCCCAGTCGATGCTGGTGCCGATCGTCACGACCCCGGAGGTGGCGTCCAGGCGGATGTTGCCGTTGGTGCGCGTGACGAAGTAGGCGCCGAGCGAGAGGCTGAAGCGGTCGTCCTCGGCCGCGTCGGCGGCGAGCGCCGCCGGCACCATGGCGCAGAGCAGCGCTCCCGCCAGCGCGAATGCAGGGAGCGTCCGTTTCGATCCGCGAGGCATGAGGGGTTTCCTATCGTGAGCCATGCTGACGCAGCGAGGCTATCCGGTCCACCCGCCGGCCAGGTTGATCCAGATCAACCGCCGCGGGCAGTCTCTCGCCCGCGGAACTTGAGTCAGTCTGACGCGCTTGTTGGTCACGCCCCGTTCCCGGTACTTGAGCTGCAGGAAGACGTACAGCGCGACGAGCAGCGTGATGCCGAGCGTCGGGATGGCGAGCACCACCCACAGCCACACCCACAACCAGGACGTCCAGTGCAGGCGGAAGACGCCTTCGATCGTCTCGCCGCCGGACAGCGACTCTTCGATGTAGGACATGAGGCTAGTTTGCCAGATCGCTCAGGCCGTGCGCGTCGCGCCGCCGTCGATGCTGATGGTCGTGCCGCTGATGTAAGTGTTCCTTGCGGAGGCGAGGAAGACGATGAGCGCGGCGATCTCCTCGGGCTGCGCGAAGCGGCCGATGGGGATGTCGCGCAGGTACTCCGCGCGCGCCGCGCCTTCGGAGATGCCCTCCAGCGCAGCCTTGGCCTTCACCATGTAGTCCAGGCGCCGCGTTTCCATGGGGCAGGGGCTCACGCCGTTGGCAAGGATGCCGTCGCGCACGAACTCGTCGGCGAGCGCCTTGGTGAAGTTGATCAGGCCCGCATTGGCCACGCCTGCCGGCATGGCGCGCGCTTCGGGCTGGCGGCCGCGGTGGCCGATCAGGTTGACGATGCGCCCCCAGCGCTGGCGCTGCATGTGGGGGACGACCGCGCGGCAGCAGCGGATGACGCCGTACAGCTTCAGCTCGAGGCTCTCGCGCCATTCTTCCTCGGCGAGGCTGAGGAAGTGGCCGGACTTCGCCGCGCCGATGCTGTTCACCAGGATGTCGATGCGGCCGAAGCGCTCGATCACTTCCTCGACCATGCGGCGGATGTCCTCGATCCTCGTGCAGTCGGCGCGCACGGTGATCACTTCGCCCTGCGTGCGGCCGCGGATCTCCTCGGCTGCCTGCGCGAGGGCCTGCTCGCCGCGCGCGGCGAGCGCCACGCGGCAGCCCTCCGCGGCGAGCTCGAGCGCCGCGGCCTTGCCGATCCCCATGCTGCCCCCGGTGACGAGGGCGATCCTGCCTTTCAGACCCAGATCCATGCGGCTACCCGGAGGGCCCGGGCGCGCCGGGGTTCATCGCCACTGCCGCGACGGGCTCATCGCGTTGTAGAGCCAGGCGAACACCGCGGCGCCGATCGTGCCGTCCACGAGCCCATACAGCGCGCCGATGACTGCCGAGAGCGCGCCGGTGCCGGGGTGGTAGCCCGGGTAGAGCGAGGCGGTGAGCTCGAGGAACGCGCGGCCGTATGCCGGCCAGGCGAGATTCGCCAGGGCGACGACGAGAACGGCGCCGCCCCACAGGATGCCCGCCGCCAGGGCGAACGCGCTGACATTGATCTTCATGTGGCCTCCTTTGTGGTCCTCATCACGCCGCGGGCTTGCGTGCGCGATGGTACGCGCCCAGGACGTTGATGATGCGCCCGTTGAATTCCTCGAACTCCGTGGCGAGCTCGCCCAGCCGCTCTTCCTGCTCTCCGCTCCACTCGGTGAGGTTGCTTTTCTCCTCGTCGTCCTGCGGGATGCCGTCCGGGAACGCGACCTCGATCGCGCGGGTGACGATGCGCGCCACCTCGGGCAGGGCGAGCGATTCCAGCCGCGGCACGGCCTCGGAGATCTCCTGCACGCAGGCCCAGCGGAAGTACTGCTCGAACGAGGCGCCGCTGTTCACCTCCTGCGAGAGCATCTCGATGTGGTAGACCATGAGGTCCGCTTCGTCGAGCGGGCGGCCGTGGTGACGATCGTCCAGCGCCTGGGTGTAGACGCGCGAGACGAGCTCTTCGTTCTCCGTGGTGGCCATCTCGGTCATGGGCGGGCTCCGGAGTGCTCAATTCTTCTTGTAGTTATCCGGATGCCCGACGAGACAGCATCCTCGGGCATGCAGCTTCTCCAACCGGGTTTTCGTCTTCATAGGCCTGCAAACCCACGCTGCCGGGTTCACGAGCAGCTGGCCGGTGCGAGATCGGACCAGCCCGGGGACATGCGTATGCCCGCAGAGCACGACAGCGGCTGAAGACAAGCAAGGTCGCGCAGGACTGCTTTCAGTGCCGGGAGGTTGCCGCGGATGTCGGATAGGGCAGCGATGCGCATGGCCAGCGGCTAACGCGGGTTAGACGGCCCTGCGCTGCTCCGTTGCCAGCCGAACTGCCAAGCCCGCGAGCACGGCACCCATGAGGTACCTTTGGACAGCCAGCCAGCGCGGGCTACGCGCAAGCCACCCGGCAAGTCTGGCTGCGGACAGTGCGATGCACAGGTTGACGGAGAAGCTGACGGCGATCTGCGTGAGCCCCAGCTGAATGCTCTGCGCAAAAACCGAGCCGTACTCCGGCGACACGAACTGAGGGAAGATCGACAGGTAGAAGACCGCAATCTTGGGGTTCAGGAGATTGGTGATGAATCCCATCAGGAAGAGCTTTCGTGGCGGATGGATCGGGAGATCACGTGCCTCAAACGGGGACCGGGCGCCCGGCTTGACGGCCTGGTACGCGAGATAGAGCAGATATGCAGCCCCCGCCCACTTGAGCGCTTCGTATGCGAGCGGAACGGCCAGGAAGAGGGTGGTCAAGCCGATAGCCGCGGCAAGCATGTGCACGAGAAACCCGGCGATGACACCGAAGAGCGACAGCACTCCGGCCCGCTTGCCCTGACAGATGGACCGAGAGATCAGGTAGATCATGTTCGGGCCTGGCGTCAGAACCATCAGTAAGGCCGCGCCGGCAAACAAGAGCAGTTCGTTCAATGGGACCATGACTTCATTTCCGTGGTTACGGGGTGACAATATTAAGGGATGCGGAGGCCGCGCAGCTTAGCCCGAGGTGTCAACTAATTCGGGGGAAGCTTGCCGTCCCCTCCACTGTGCTGTTAGATCGCAGCCGCTTCGTGCCCAGAGTGCTTGGCAACAGCACAATGCCGCGCATCATGGAAAAACGGCTGGAGCTCGCGCTCCAGCCGTCCTGACTTACAGCGCCCGCCGGTTCAAGCCAGCAGGAAGTCGCCGGCGGTAAGCGAATCCGCCGCCACGCCGAGCAGCGTCATCTGGGAGCCCGTGCCAAGGTCGAGCAGCGCGTTGCCGTCGACCGTCGTGGCGTGAGCCTTCAGCCAGTCGAACGACAGGCCGGCGAAGCCGCTGAGGTCGATCTTGTCCTGGCCGGACTGGAAGTTCTGCACGATCACTTCCCCGCCGATCAGGATGTCGTCGCCTTCGCCGCCGTCCAGCGTGTCGATGCCCGCGCCGCCGATGAGCACGTCGTCGCCGGCGCCGCCGATGAGGACGTCGTCGCCGTCGCCGCCGATCAGCACGTCGCTGCCGTCGCCGCCGTTGGCGACCAGGCCCATGCCCGATGCAGCCAGGCCGCTTGCATCGAGCACGTCGTCGCCGAGGCCGAGGTTGATGCTGATCTTGTCGGTCGCCGCCTCGGCGCCCGTGACGTTCACTTGCGCGGCCAGCCCGAACACGCTCGTGCCCGAGGCGTCGCCGAAGACCAAGGCGACGTCGTCGCCGGCAGTCGCCTGCACGATCACCGTATCGGGTTGCGCGTCGCCGGCACCGCCGGCGGCGGCGAGGTTGACGTTCACTTCGGTGAGGTCGGTGCCCGACAGGTCGTTCACCACGATGGTGTCGGCCCCGCCCAGGGCGTTGAAGCTGACGGCCTCGACGTCGTTCAGGTCCATGAGCACGCTCGCCACGTCGCGGAACAAGAGCGCCCGTCCGCCGTTGGCGAAGAGCGTGATGCTCTCCGCCACGTTCGAGCCGTTGAAGGCGAGCGTGTCGAAGCCGGCCTGGCCTTCGAGGACGTCGCTGTCGTCGCCCGGATTCCAGACGAAGACGTCGTCGCCCGCGCCCATCAGCGCGACGTCGTCGCCGTCGCCGCCGTTGATGAGGTCGTCCCCCTCGCTGCCGAGGAACACGTCCGCGCCCAGGCCGCCGTTCAGGGTGAGCTGGATGCCGTCGGCCTCGAGGCTGGTGGCGTCGATGACATCGTCGCCGCCCAGGCCGTTGATCGTCAGCCGGTCGTTCGCCTGCTCCTGGAAGAAGATGTTGACCCGCGCCTGCAGACCGGTGACGCCGATGCCGCCCGCGTCGCCGAACACCGCGATCACGTCGGCGCCCTGCGTGCCGTTCACCGTGACGCTGTCCGCCGCGACGTCGCCGCCGCCGTTGGGACCCCTGAGGTCCAGGTCGATGCGGGTCACGTCGGTGCCGGAGAGGTCCCCGATCACGACGTTGTCGGCGCCGCCGAGCGCGCGGAACTCGATCGTCTCGAGGTCGTCGAGGTCCATCGTGACGCTCGCCACGTCGCGGAACAAGAGCGCGCGCCCGCCGTTCGCCACGATGTTGATAGTCTCGGCGATGCTGGAGCCGAAGAAGAGCAGCGTATCGCTGTCGTCCTGCCCCTCGACGGTGTCGCTGCCGTCGCCCGGATTCCACTGGAACACGTCGTTGCCCGCGCCGAGCAGCGCGAGGTCGTTGCCGTTGTCGCCGAACGCGAAGTCGTCGCCGTCGCCGCCGAGGATGACGTCGGCGCCCTGACTGCCGAGGATCGTGTCGTCGCCCGCGCCGCCGTCGAGCGTCAGCTTGATCACCCCGGCGGGCATCGTGGTGGCGGTGATGCCGTCGTTGCCGCCCAGGCCGTTGATCACCAGGCTGTCGTTCGTGCCTTCGCTATTGGTGACGTTGATCTGCGAGGCGAGTCCCAGGACCGCGACCGAGCTGCCGGCGCCGAAGACGTCGATGATGTCGTCGCCGTTGGTGGCGTTGGCGATCACCACGTCGGCCGCCGCGTCGCCCGCGCTCGCGCCGAGCGCGCCGGCGAGGTTGACGTTCACTTCGACCACATCGGTGCCCGAGAGGTCGTTGACGATCACGGTGTCGGTGCTGCCGAGCGCGTTGAGGTCCAGGCGCTCGACATCGTTCAGGTCCATCACGATGCTGCCGACATTGCGGGTAAAGAGCACGCGCCCGCCGTTGGCGGAAGCGGTGAAGAGCTCGCCGATGTTCGAGCCGTTGAAGAGGAGCGTGTCGGTCCCGGTCTGGCCTTCGACGGTGTCGCTGCCGTCGCCCGGATCCCATTGGAAGGCGTCTTCGCCGGCGCCCAGGAAGGCGACGTCGTTGCCCTGCTGGCCGTCGATGAAGTCGTTGCCGTCGCCGCCCAGGAGCAGGTCAGCGCCGTTGCTGCCCAGGATGGTGTCGTTCCCGGCGCCGCCGTCCACCGTGATCTGGATGAGCGCGGCGAGATTGCCGGTGGCCGAGAAGAAGTCGTCGCCGCCGTTCATGTTGAGCACCAGGTTCTCGCTGGTGCCGATGTCGAGCGAGAAGGGCGCGGGATCGAGGCGGTCGAAGCGAACGCGGGTGCCGTTGGCCGTGGCCGTGAACTGCTCGGCGCCGCCGCCCCCGTTGACTTCCACCGTGTCGATGCCCCCGCCGCCCTCCATGAGGTCGGTGTCGTCGCCCGGATTCCACACCATGCGGTCGTTGCCCGACTCGCCGAAGATCTGGTCGTTGCCGTCGCCGCCGATCAGCACGTCGTTCTCGCTGCCGCCGAACAGGAAGTCGTTGCCGCCTTTGCCGAGAAGCGTGTCGTTGCCGCTCTGGCCGAAGAGCATGTCCGCGCCGGAGCCGCCGGTGATGGAGTCGTTGCCCGCGCCGCCGAAAAGGTTGGCCTTCGGGAGCGCTCCGCTGGATTCGTTCAGCGTGATGATGTCGTTGCCGCCTTGGCCGAACACCTGGATCTGCGCCGTATTGGCGACCGTCGCGGTGCCGCCGCGGATCGAAACCGCGCCGCCGTTGATCAGCAGCTTGCCGGCGGCGTCGCGGCTGACCTCGATGGTGTTGTCCAGAGCGTCGCCGAGCACCGAAAGCGTGCCGCTGCCCGGAAAGAAGGAGCCGGTGACGGCCTGGATGAAGAAGTCGCCCCCGCCCGCCGCTTCGCCGAGCGCCAGGTCGCGCAGAAATTCGTCCCATGTCTTTTGCATCGTTGATCCTTGTCTAGTTGATGATTGATCCAGCGCCCAAGATACGGCGCGTTCGGGCGCCGCGTGTCCCCATGCGCTGGGGACGAACTGCTTCACGGCTCGCGCAGGGCGCGGCTCGCGAACAGCTCGAGCGGCCGCGCGAGGTAGGCGAGCAGCGTGCGCGACGGCGTGGTGACGTAGAGCTCGGCCGGCATGCCCGCCTGCAGCCGCAGGCCGGGGTAGCGGGCGAGCTCGGCGGCCTCGAGCTCGACGGTCGCCGCGAACCAGGAGTCCGCGCCGTCGGGCGACTTCACCCGATCGGCGGAGACGAACACCACCTTGCCGCGCACCAGCGGCGCGGTGCGCGCGTCGAAAGCGTTGAGCAGGCGCACCTCGGCCGGCGCATCCTTGCGCACGTGGTCGATGTCCTGCGGGCGGATGCGCGCCTCGACCACCAGCTTCTCCGAGCCGGGCACGACGTCGAGGATCGGCTCGCGCGGACCGATCACCGCGCCGGCCGCCGAGACGCGCAGCCCCATCACCTCGCCGTCCACCGGCGAGCGCACGATCTGGCGCTCGACCTGGTCCTGCGACGGCCGCAGCCGCTCCTCCAGGTCGCGAACCTTGGTCGATGCGTCGCGCAGCTCGTCGGCCGCCTGGCTCTGGTACAGGTTGCGCGCCTGCGCGATGCGTGCCTTGAGGTCGGCCATGCGCTGTCGCGCCGCCGCGAGCTCGCTGCGGTGCTCGCCGACCTTGGCGCGGTAGTCCGCCTCCGTGCGCTGCAAGCCCAGCAGGCGCGTGCGGTGCACGAAGCCCTGGCGCGCGAGCCGCTCGTTCATCTCGAGCTCTTCTGCCGACAGGCGCGCGGAAGTCTCCGCCGCATCGATCTGCGCCTGCAGGGCGCCGGCCTGCGCCTGCGCTTCGCGGATCTGCGCCTCGAGCGACGCCAGCTGCTCATCCAGGATGCGCCGGCGCGCGACGAACAGCGTGCTCTCGCGCGCATCGGCGGGAGCCGCGAAGCGCGGGGCCAAGGCCGCCTCGGCCGCCGCGCGCGCTTCGCGCATGCGCTCCGCCGCCAGCTGGTCCTGCAGCAGCCGCAGCATCGAGTCGCTGCGCACGTCGCCGATGACCACGAGCGGATCGCCCGCGCGCACCTTCTGGCCGTCGCGCACCAGGATCTCGCGCACGATGCCGCCCTCCTGGTGCTGCACCGTCTTGCGGTTGAGCTCCACCTTGAGCAGCGCCGGCGCGATGACCGCGCCCGAGAGCGGTGCGCTCGCGGACCAGGCGCCGG
>DATFEJ010000245.1:0-3407 GCA_035251235.1 Burkholderiales bacterium | reverse complement strand
CGACGCGGCGCTCGCCGCCGCCGCGCAGGCCTGCGAGCGCAAGCTCCCGCGCCACAAGCGGCCGAAGTGGATCCTGCCGGTCGCGGCGCTGCCGCGCACCGCCACCGGCAAGGTGCAGCGCTTCAAGCTGCGCGAACTGCTCGAGCGCGAGCGCGACGCCAAAGACTAGAATCCGCGTTTAGCCGCGAAAGGCGAGCATGGCCTACGTCATCCCGATCTGGACCCCCCCCGCGCTGCCGATCGTCGGCGCGAGCGATGTCTTTCCCGTGCGGCGCATCTTTTGCGTGGGCCGCAACTACGTCGAGCACCAGAAGGAAATGGGCGCCAGCGGCCGCGAGCAGCCCTTCTTCTTCATCAAGAGCGAGCACGCGCTCGTGCCGAACGGCGGCGAGGTGCACTACCCGCCGAAGACCTCGAACTACCACTACGAGACCGAGCTCGTGGTAGCGATCGGCAAGGCGGGGCGGCGCATCCCCGCAGCGCAGGCGACCGAGCACGTCTACGGCTACGCCGTGGGCCTGGACATGACGCGCCGCGACCTGCAGCAGGTGGGCAAGGACCACGGCCGGCCGTGGGACTTCGGCAAGAACTTCGACGAGGCGGCGCCGTGCAGCGCGCTGGTGCCGGCGGCGAAGATCGGCCACCCGTCCAGGGGAGCGATCTGGCTGCAGGTGAACGGCAAGGAGCGGCAGAAAGCCGACCTCGCCGACATGATCTGGTCGGTGCCCGAGCAGATCGCCTATCTTTCGGACTACTACACGCTGGAAGCAGGCGACGTCATCTTTGCGGGCACGCCGGCGGGCGTGGGGCCGGTCAAGCCCGGCGACGAGCTGCACGCGCACATCGACGGCGTGGGCGACCTGCAGGTAAAGGTGGTGCCCGCGCTTTGAAGCTGTACACGTACTTCCGCAGTTCGGCGGCGTTCCGCGTGCGCATCGCCCTCAACCTCAAGGGCGTCGCCTACGAGCCGCAGTTCGTGCATCTGGCCAAAGGCGAGCACCTGCAGCCGGCGTACCAGGGCATCAACCCCCAGGGCCTGCTGCCGGCGCTCGAGGTCGACGGCGCGCTGCTCGCGCAATCGCTCGCCATCATCGAGTACCTGGAGGAGACCCATCCGCGGCCGCCGTTGCTGCCGCGGGACCCCTTGGGGCGCGCGCGCGTACGCGGACTGTCACTGATCGTCGCCTGCGAGATCCATCCGCTCAACAATCCGCGCGTCCTGAAATACGTCAAGAACGCCTTGGGCCACAGCCAGGAGGAGGTCGACGCCTGGTACCGGCACTGGATTGCAGACGGGCTGGCGAAGCTGGAAGCCGAGCTCGACAGGCCCGGCACGGGCCGCTACTGCCACGGCGACGCGCCGTCGATGGCGGATTGCTGCCTCGTGCCGCAGATCTTCAATGCGCGGCGCTTCAATTGCGACCTGGCGCCGTACCCGGCGGTCATGCGCGTGTTCGATGCGTGCATGCAACTTGATGCCTTCGACCGTGCGCAGCCAGGCAAGCAACCGGACGCGGAATAGAGGGAGAATGTCCCTACCATGAGCAAGGTCCCAGGCTATCGCCGTTTCCACCCGGGCACCCAGCCCGAGTACGACTTCCCTTTCTACGCCTCCACGGCGCTGCGGCACCCGACCCAGCCGCTGGTCATCGTGCCGCAGACGCTCTCGGAGGTCACGGGACCGGTCTTCGGCCACGACGACGTGAAGCCGACCGACAACGACCTCACGCGCCAGCACAAGGGCGCGCCGATCGGCGAGCGCATCATCGTCAGCGGGCGGGTGCTCGACGAGAACGGCAAGCCGGTGCGGCACACGCTGGTCGAGATCTGGCAGGCGAACGCCGCGGGCCGCTACCCGCACAAGGCGGACCAGCACAACGCGCCCATCGACCCGAACTTCTCCGGCGCCGGCCGCGCCATCACCGACGCCGAGGGACGCTACCGCTTCATCACCATCCGCCCCGGCGAGTATCCATGGCGCAACCACTACAACGCGTGGCGGCCCGCGCACATCCACTTTTCGCTCTTCGGCCAGGCGTTCCTCACGCGGCTGGTCACGCAGATGTACTTCCCGGGCGACCCGCTGCTGCCCTACGACCCGATGTACATGAGCATTCCGGACGAGAAGGCGCGCGTGCGACTGGTGTCGCACTTCGACTGGGAAAACACCATCCCCGAGCAGGCGCTCGCCTACCGGTTCGACATCGTGCTGCGCGGCCGCGAGGTCACGCCGATGGAAGACCTGCTGGGGGAATGAAGTGAGCCTGTACGCGAGCGGATCGCAGACCGTCGGCCCCTACCTGCACATCGGGCTCACCTGGCTCAACACGGACCGCATCGCCCGCCCGGGCGTGAAGGGCGAGCGCGTGGTCATCCAGGGCAGGGTGCTGGACGGCGCGGGCGTCGGCGTGAACGATGCCCTGGTCGAGATCTGGCAGGCGAACGCCGCCGGCAAGTATGCGCATCCCGAGGACCAGCAGAAGAAGGCGCTGGAGAAGGGCTTTCGCGGCTTCGGGCGCGTACCCACCGACGCCAAGGGGCGCTTTCGCTTCAGCACCGTCAAGCCGGGCAGGGTGCCGGGTCCGGATGGCAAGCTCCAGGCGCCGCATCTGTCGGTGACCGTTTTCATGCGCGGCATGCTCAAACAACTCTCGACCCGCATCTACTTCCCGGGCGAGGCGGCCAACACGCAGGATCCCCTGCTCAGACTCGTACCCGCGGCGCGGCGCGGCACGCTGGTCGCGCGGCGCAAGGCGAAAGGCCTGCTCGAGTGGGACGTCGTCCTGCAGGGCAGGAACGAGACGGTGTTCTTCGACTTCTAGGCTAGGCGGCGCGGAATCGCGCCTTGAGCTCGTCGGGGATGGTCTGGCCGCGCAGCCGGCTGCCGGGGCCGCTGTCGAACTTGCCCCACACGCGGGTCTCGGAGCCCTTGGCGAGCGCCATGCCGTCCTCGCGCATCACCTCGTGCGCGACGACGAACGACTTGCCGCCGAAATGCAGGATGCGCGAATGCACCGCGCAGCGATCGCCCTGCTCGGCCGGATAGAGAAACTGGCAGTCGGCCGAGACGAGCGGCATGGCCAGGGACTCGGCGCGCATGCGCTTGGCATCGTAGCCGGCCGCGGCGAACATCGCCCAGCAAGCCGAATCCATCCAGCGGAAGTAGGTCGGGTAGAAGATGATGCCCGCCGGGTCGCAGTCGCCCCACTGCACCTGGCACGGAAACACGGCGACTACCGGGGAAAACTGCGCCTCGCTCAGCACTGTTCCCAAGGCAGTCCCTCGAATCGCCACCCGGCGAGCGAATTGCGCTGGTGCTTGTCGTTCAGCTCGCCCTCGAAGCCGTGCAGCACGTTGTACACGCGGGTGAAGCCCGCGCGCTCCAGCTCCTCGCCGGCCTCCTTCGA
>DATFEJ010000232.1:0-11752 GCA_035251235.1 Burkholderiales bacterium | reverse complement strand
CCGAGTGGGGCCTGGTCAACAGGGTGTGCGAACCGGGCAAGACGCTCGCCGAGGCCCTGGAGACCGCGCAAGCCATCGCGGCCAACGCGCCCATTGCGGTGCGCCAGGCGAAGAAGTCCATCCACTACGGGTTGCAGATGGACCTCCTCACCGGCTATCGCTACGAGATCGAGGCCTACAACCGCCTCGTGGACACCGAGGACCGCCGGGAGGGCGTGCGCGCCTTCAACGAAAAGCGCAAGCCCGTGTTCAAAGGCCGCTAGGCCTGGGCGGCTTTCGTGCACGAACGCAAGGCCCTGGACGGACGGGCTTTCTCGCTCATGCTGGCGCTCACCGCGCTGTGGGGCTTCCAGCAGGTGGCGATCAAGCTGACCGCGCCGGACGTCTCGCTGGTGATGCAGGCGGCCCTGCGCACCGTGCTGGCTGCCGTGCTGCTGCTCGCCTGGGCGCGCTGGCGCGGCATCGCGCTCTTTTCGCGCGACGGCACGCTCGCCGCGGGCGTCGGCGCCGGGCTGCTGTTCGGCGGCGAGTTCGTGTTCATCTACGGCGGCCTCGAGCACACGGCGGCCTCGCGCATGGTGGTGTTCATCTACCTCGCGCCGATCGTCACCGCGCTCGGCCTGCACTGGCGGGAGCCCGGCGAGCGCCTGGCGCGCGGGCAGTGGGCGGGGGTGCTGCTCGCCTTCGCCGGCGTGGCGCTCGCCTTCGGCGACGGCTTTCTCGCCGCGCGCGGCGCGACCCTGCTCGGGGATTTCTTCGGCGTCGTGGCCGCGGTGCTGTGGGGCGCGACCACCGTGCTGATCCGCGCCAGCTCGCTTGCGCGCGCCAGCGCCGCGAAGACGCTGTTCTACCAGCTCGCCGTGTCGGCGCCGCTGCTGCTCGCCGCGTCGCTGGCGATGGGCGAGCCGGGCGTGGTGCAGCTCACGCCCTTCGCCCTCGCGAGCCTCGTGTACCAGGGCGCCATCGTCGCCTTCGCCAGCTACCTCGTCTGGTTCTGGCTGCTCACGCGCTACCTCGCCGCGCGGCTGGCGGTGTTTTCCTTCATGACACCGCTGTTCGGCGTGCTCGCCGGCGTGGCGGTGCTCGGCGAGCCGCTGCGGCCGGTGTTCGCCGGCGCCGCGCTGCTGGTCGGCGCCGGCATCGTGCTGGTCAACCGGCGCTAGCCTCGCGCGCCGCGGCCTCGGCTTCGCTGCGCAGCAGCCGCGCGAGGTCCTCGCGCCCCTGCTGCTGCAGCGCGATCAGCTGCCTGGTCTCGCCGCGGTGCGGCGCCTGTTGCGCGAGCATCTCCTCGTCGTGCCGCCGGAAGCGCGTCACCACGCGCCGCGCGGCCATGGGACCGAGGTCGAGCGCGCGCAGGGCGAGCTCGGCGGCATCGAGCGCCGAGCCGAACATTTCGCGCACCGCCGGCACGCCGAGCTCCAGGTACTCGAAGGCGTCGCTGCGGCTGTGCGCGCGCGCGATGATCTTCAGCGCCGGGTAGCGCTTGCGCGCCTCGCGCACCAGGCGCAGGGCCGCCGCGTTGTCGTCCAGCGCCACGACCAGCAGCCGGGCGCCGGCGATGCCCGCCTTTTCCAGCACGTCGAAGCGCGTCGCGTCGCCGTAGTAGGCCTTGGAGCCGAAGCGGCGCACCAGCTCGATCTGGTTGGGGTCGTGGTCGATCAGGGTGGCGCGGATGCCCAGGCCGTTCAGCACGCGCGTCACCACCTGCCCGAAGCGGCCGAAGCCGGCGACGATGACGGGATTGGCCTCGTCGAAGGCGTCGGCCTCGCGCGCGCCGCCCATGGCGAGCCGCGGCGCCAGCACGCGCACGTAGAGCAGCATGAGGAGCGGCGTGGTCAGCATGGACGCGGCGACCGCCGCATTCAGCACGTCGAGCGTCGGGCGCGGCAGGATCTGGCCGGCGGCGGCGAACAGCACGAACGCGAACTCGCCGACCTGCGACAGCCCGAGCGCGAACAGCAGCGCGTCGGCCGTTCCGCAGTAGCCGAAGGCGCGCGCGATGGGGAAGAGCAGGGCGGCCTTGAGAGCGACGATCGCCAGCGCCAGGCCGAGCACGACGTGCGGCACGCGCAGGAACAGGCCCAGGTCCACCGACATGCCTACGGCGATGAAGAACAGGCCGAGCAGCAGGCCCTTGAACGGCTCGATGTCGAGCTCCAGCTCGTGGCGGTACTCCGAGTCGGCAAGCAGCACGCCGGCGAGAAAGGCGCCGAGCGCCATCGACAGGCCGACGAGCTCCATCAGCGTCGCCACGCCGAGGACGAGGAGCAGCGCGAAGCCGATGAAGATCTCGCGCTGGCCTGCGCCGGCGATCACCCGCAGAAGCGGGCGCAGCAGGAACCGGCCCCCGGCGATCAGCAGCGCGATGAGGGCGACTGCGCGCAGCGCCGCCAGCCAGTCGAGGCTGCCGCGCGAGGCCTCCGGCGCGAGCAGGCCGAGCAGCAGCACCATCGGGATCACCGCCAGGTCCTGGAACAGCAGCACCGAGAAGCTCGCCTGGCCGCCGGGCGTGGACAGCAGGCCCCTCTCCTGCAGGGTGGCGAGCGCGATGGCGGTGGAGGACATCGCGAAGCCCATGCCGGCAACCAGCGATACCACCCACGGCAGCCCGAGCATCCAGCCGACGGCGGTCACCGCGGCGGCCGTCGACACGACTTGCGTGGTGCCCATGCCGAAGATCGGGCGGCGCATCTGCCACAGGCGCTGCGGATTGAGCTCGAGGCCGACGAGAAAGAGCAGCAGCACCACGCCGAACTCCGCGAAGCCGAGGATCGCCTCGGGCTCGGCGACCAGCTTCAGTCCCCATGGACCGATCGCCATGCCGGCGGCGAGAAAGCCCAGCACCGAGCCCAGGCCGAGGCGCTTGAAGACGGGCACCGCGATGACGCCGGCGGCGAGGTAGACCAGCGCCTGGTGCAGGAAGCCATGGTCGGCCATCAGTCTTCTCCGTGGAAGGTCGCGTGCAATAATCGCGTGCACCATGCAGCCGGTCAACGCGGATCAGTTCAAGCTCGGCATGCGCGCCCTGGCGCACGCCGTGAACGTCATCACCGCCGCGCACGCCGGGCACCGCTACGGCCTGACCGCGACCGCGGTGTGCTCGGTGAGCGCCGAGCCGCCCACGGTGCTGGTGTGCCTGAACCGCAAGTCCGCCACCCATGCCGGGGTGACGAAGAGCCGCGCGTTCTGCGTCAACGTGCTGCGCGCCGAGGAGTCGGAGCTCTCCAACCACTTCAGCGGCGCGCAGTCGGGCGAAGGGCGCTTCCAGACGCGCGAGTGGTCCAGCCTGTCGACCGGCTCGCCCGTGCTGGTGGATGCGCTCGTGTCCTTCGACTGCCGCGTGGTGAAGAAGCTGGCGCACGGCTCGCACACCATCTTCCTCGGCCAGGTGGAGCAGGTGGTGTTCGGCAAGAAGGGCAAGCCGCTGCTCTATGCCGAGGGGCAGTACGCCAAGCTCGCCTCGCTCGCGCACGGCGAGCCCCTGCCCGAGGGCCTGGACTACTGGGGCTTCTGAATCAGGGCAGGGCGCGCTTGAGCACGTGGCGCTCGCGCGCGGCGAGCAGCGGCACGAATTCCGCCAGGTACTTCTTGAAGTGCGGCGTCTGCTGGTGCACTTCGAAGGCCTTCTCGTCGTCGTAGACTTCGAACAGCATCACCTTCGTCTTGTCCGCCGGGTCCACCAGCACCTCGAATTGCCGGCAGCCGGGCTCCTTGCGCGCTTCGCGTCCGTTGGCCAGCAATCCAGCCATGAATTTGTCGACGTTTTCCGGCTTGATGCGGATGTTGACTGCCAGAACAAAGCTCATGCCTTTAGCCTCCTTTGCTATAATTCCGAGCCTCGCGCCCGTAGCTCAGTTGGATAGAGTACTTGGCTACGAACCAAGGGGTCGTGGGTTCAAATCCTGCCGGGCGCGCCAATTCTACAAAAGGCCTCAGCGAACGCTGGGGCCTTTTCATTCCGGCCTGGATGAGAAGGAGCCGCCTAGCGCTTCGACCCGTCCGCGAGGAGCTTCACGTATTCCTCCGGGAGGAAGCCGAGGAAGCTCTGGAATGCCTGCGGGTCGTAGATCTTCCAGCCAAAGCCGCCGAGAATCGCCACGCCGGCGACCAGGGCGGCAAGCGCGATCAGCGTCTTCGGCACGACGTAGAGCACGGTCCCGAGGGGACCGACGCGGTCGCTGGAGCGGCGCATCATCAGCAGGCCGGCGCAGATCAGCAGCAGCGCGACCGGTATGAGCAGGGGCCACGGATTTGCCTGGAGGGCATCCAGCCTCGCCTGCCAGGTGTGCGTCGCGAGGGCATGCGCTGCCGCCGCGGCGAGGCCGCCCGCGATCAGCTGCATCAGGCCCGCGATGATCGCCGCCGCCCCGGCATAGCCCGCGTGCGCGTCGACGAAAAAGCGAAAGCTCATGCGTCTCGTGACGATCGACGCCAGTCCGCCGACGACAAGCGCGCCGCCGACGAGCCCCACCCCCAGCGCGACGTCCCGTTCGGCAGCGGACTGCCAGCCCGTCCAGGCGAAAAAGATGCCGGCGATGAGCGCGCAGTACTCGATGAATGGCAGCAGGTTGAGGAGGCAAAGCTGAACGACGAAACGAACGCCGCGCCGGCCCGATTGGCCGACGGAACGAATCGTGCGCCGGGCCGATTCCGCGATCGAACGCATGCGGCGGTCCAGGCCGCCTGATCGCTCCGCGGTGGAGGCGAAGTCGAGGTCCACGTCGCCTGCGACCGCGTCGACCTGAATCTTCGGCAGCGGGGGCGCGGCGAAAGACCCGGCCGCTTCGTCGCCGCGCCGCGCGCCGGATACCGGATCCCGTCTCGCGTAAATGATCGCGGCGACCGGCAGAAGAACCGCGAGCCCCGCGGCAATCGCCGGCGCGACGCTCACCAGCATTGCGGCAGGCAGCACGAAGAGCACCAGCGCAGGAATCCACGGCACGCGGGGAGGCGGCCCCAGGTCGATGCGCAGGCGCTGCGCGATCCATCGGGCGACCGGTCCGCGGTCGCGGGCGCGGCGATGCTCCTGAAGCTTCGCGAGCGAGCGCCCCTCGAGCCAGGAGAGGAGCACGTACGCCTGCACGAGGACGCTCCCGACCAGTACGCACAGTGCTGAGACCATCGCCGTCAGCACCGCGAGGAAGGTCCCGGCGTGCCCGATGAACGCCATCGCCCCCCAGGCCAACGCCAACCCAGCAATCGCGACCCCGGCGACGAGCGGCAGCGCATGCAGGCTGCGTTCCCGCAGGTAGCGCTGGAACATCTCGTTGCTCTGCAGCCGTCGCAGGAGCGCCAGCGCGTCGCTGATCGGATCGAGCAGCGCGATGCGCAGGATGCGGTCCTGCAGGGAGCCGTCGGCCATCATCGTCAGGCCCGTATTCGGAGGCGGGAGTCCAGCATACGGAACCCGGGCCGGAATCTCTGAGAACAATTGCGCAGTCTTCGAAGCCGCGCGGTGCCCCCGTGCGAATTCAGGCTTCCAGAGGCCTCGGCGAGCGCTGGGGCCTTTTCATTTCGGATAGGATGACCTCCATGCTCGCCGCACAGGTAAACGCGTTTGGCCGGCCCGACGTGGCGATCGAGGTCGTGGAGCACGCCGATCCGGGCGAGCCCGGCGCGGACGAAGTACTGATCGAAGCCGAATTCGCGCCGATCAACCCCGCCGACCTCCTGAACCTCGAAGGAAAGTACGGTGCGGCGCAGCCCAAGCTGCCGATGATTCCGGGCGCCGAAGGCGTGGGGCGCATCGCCAAGACCGGATCGGCGGTGCGCCACGTGAAGCCGGGCGACCGGGTGTTGCTGCCCGGCCCGGGGTGCTGGCGCGAGCGCTTCAAGGCGCCCGGTAAGGTCGTCTTCGCGCTCCCGGAAGGCATAGACCCGAAGCAGCTCGCGATGCTGCGGGTGAATCCGCCCACGGCGTACCTCATGCTGCATCAGTTCGTCGCGCCCAAGCCCGGCCAGTGGGTCATCCAGAACGCCGCGAACTCGGGCGTCGGGCATTGCCTCATTCGCTTGGCGCGGCTCGCGGGGGTCAAGACCATCAACGTCGTGCGCCGCGAGGAGCTCGTGGCGCCGCTGCGCGCGTTCGGCGGCGACGTCGTGCTCACCGACGGCCCCGATCTCGACGCGCGCGTGCGTGCCGCGATCGGCGACGCCGCCCTGCCGCTCGCCATCGACGCGGTAGGCGGCTCGGGTACGCAGCGCCTCGCCCGTTGCGTGAGCGACGGCGGGACGGTGGTCAACTACGGCGTGCTGAGCGGCGAGCCGTGCATGGTCGACGGCCGTGAGACGGTGTTTCGCGACGTGCGGCTGCACGGCTTCTGGCTGCGCAAGTGGTTTGCCGATACGCCGCCCGCGCAGATCGCGGCCCTGTATCGCGAGCTCGCATCCAGGCTGGCCGACGGCACTCTCGCGGTCGAGGTGGAGGCCGTCTACCCGATCCGCAAAATCAAGGAAGCCGTCGCGCACGCCGCGCGCAGCGGCCGTTCCGGCAAGATCCTGATCTCCTTCGCGTAGGGCCGGTCGCTCACCTCGCATGCTGCGGGCAGCCATTTGCGGGGCCGGCCAATGGGGAACGCGGCTGATCGAGTCGGTCCAGGGCAAGAGCGCGAAGATCCGCTTCGTCGCCGCGGTCACGCGCGATCCCGCCGCCCGCAAGCCGCTCGGTGAGCGCTTCGCCCTCGCGCTGACCGCGCGCTACGCGGACGTACTGGCGGATCCCGCCATCGACGCCGTGGTGCTGGCCACGCCGCACTCCCAGCACGCCGCCGAGATCGCGGCCGCGGCGCAGGCCGGCAAGCACGTGTTCGTGGAAAAGCCCTTCACGCTGACGCGCGCGAGCGCCGAGCGCGCGATCGAGGCCTGCCGCGTGGCCGGCGTCACGCTGCACGTCGGCTTCAACCGCCGCTACGCGCCCGCCTATGCCGACATGAAGCGGCGCATCGTGGCGGGCGAGATCGGCGCGCTGCGCCATCTCGAGGGGAATTTCTCCGGCCCGCCCAGCTACCAGACCGAGCCGGGCAACTGGCGCTCCAACCGCATCGAGAGCCCGGGCGGCTCGATGACCGCGCGCGGCTGCCACGTGCTGGACGGCATGGTGCACCTCGCCGGGCTCGCCACCGGGGTGCTGGCCGTCAGCGAGCGGCTGCAGCACGACATCGACGTTGACGACACGACGGCTTGCCTGCTGCGCTTCGCGGGCGGCGCGACCGGGACGCTCGCGACGCTGCACGCGGCGACGCGCTTCTACCGGCTGCATGCGTTTGGATCGAAGGGCGCCCTGGAAATGCGCGGCGACACCGAGCTTGAGGTTTCCGACCTCGAGGGCAACGTCCGCCGCCTGAGTTTCGAGGCGATCGACAAGGAGCGCGCGCAGCTGGAGGCGTTCGCCGACGCGGCCGCCGCCGGGGTGAAGTTCGTGATTGCGCCGCAGGAGATCGTCAACGTGGTGGCGGGGACCGAGGCCGTGGCGGCGTCGGCGCGCAGCGGCAGGCTGGTCACGATCGGCTGAATACGGCGGTTACGAGACCTTCGCCGCCGGCGCGTCCGGCTGCCCCGCAACCTGCTTGCTTGCCGGATCGATATGCGCCCACGGCTGGGCGCTCTTCGTCCAGATGCTGACCGCGATCTTCGCGTCCGGGGCGTGGTCCAGCGTGCCGACGCGCAGCGACAGCATGTCGAGCGCGGTGGGCCGCTGGCTGTAGATCGGCGAGCCGCAGTCGCCGCAGAAGTAGCGGTGCAGGGTGCGCCCGCTGGCGGCGGCGGTATCGAAGCACTTGGGCGTGCCCTGGGTGAGGCGGAACGCGGCGCTGGGGATCACGGCGTTCACGCTGCCCGACGCTCCCGAGGCCTTCTGGCAGTGCGTGCAGTGGCAGGCGCGCAGCTCGGTGATGGGGGCGCTGACGGTGTAGCGGATCGCGCCGCACAGGCAGCTGCCGGTGAGTGTGCTGGCCATGGCAGGATTCCTTTCCGGTCGGGATGGGCGGGGTTGACCATTACTATAAGGCTTTGCGGGAGGCATCATGGCGTGGCTGGTCACGAAATACGCGCTCACCGCGGCGATCGTCGTGCTGGTCTCTGAGATCGCCCGGCGCAGCGACAAGCTGGGCGGCCTGATCGCGGCGCTGCCGCTGGTCACGGTTCTGGCGCTCATCTGGCTGCACGTGGAGCGGCAGCCCGAGCAGAAGCTCGCCAACCATGCCTGGTACACCTTCTGGTACGTGATTCCCACGCTGCCGATGTTCCTCGCCTTTCCGCTGCTGCTGCCGCGCTACGGGTTCTGGCCTGCGCTCGCCGCCTGCGTGGTGCTGACGGTCGTGTGCTTCGGCCTGTTCGCGCTGCTCGTGCGCCGCTTCGGCATTGAGCTCCTCTAGCCGACGGCGGGCGGCACGGCGCGCCTGGCACGCCATTCGCGACCTGCCGCCGGCCGTTCTGATCCTGGCCGGGCTCTTGCTGCTATTCCTGCTGTGGCTCGCCGCCAACGGGGTGGTGCAGGTGGCGCGCAAGCCCACCGAGCTCTTCTATCCGGTGAGCGGCGCGCTCGACAAGACACCGGCGGAGACCTGGCGCAGCTACGCGCCGGTCTTCCGCGCGCACGCCACCGCTACCATCACGCCCGAGTTCCTCGCCGCGCTGGCGCAGATCGAGGGCAGCGGCAACCCGGTGGCGCGCACGCCCTGGCGCTGGCGGCTGACCGAGGACCCGTTCGCGGTCTACCGCCCGGCCTCCAGCGCGGTGGGCATGTACCAGATCACCGACGGCACGTTCCGGCAGGCGCGGCGCTACTGCATCCACGACCACGAGGTGGCCGAGGACGGCCCGTGGCACGCGTGGCGCTCGTGCTGGTTCAACTGGCTGTATTTCCGCGTCGTGCCGAGCCACGCGGCGGAGATGACGTCCGCGTTCCTCGACGTCAGCGTGACGAAGACGCTGCGCCGGGTGGGTCCGGCCGGCGCCACCCTGCAGCAAAAGCAGGACCTTGCGGCCGTGATGCACCTGTGCGGCGTGGCCGCCGGCGAGGAATTCGCGCGGAGCCGCTTCCGCCCGGCCGCCGGCCCGCGCTGCGGCGGGCAGGACGTGCGCGCCTACCTCGAGCGCCTGCGCGCCATGCGGGAGACGTTCGCGCGCATGGACGGGTAGGGCGCGCGGGACTGTCGCCGCGCCACGGCACTGGCGCGAGGACGGCGCGCACGCTACGCTCCGCTCCGCGTACCGACTGGGAGAGGGCAATGGGATTCGTCACTCGCGGCCTGCTCGCGGCATGCGCCACGCTGTGGCTCGCCGTGGCCGCCGCGCAGCAGAACTACCCGACGCGGCCGATCCGTCTGATCGTGCCGTTTCCGGCCGGGGACAGCGCCGACCTGATGGCGCGCGCCATGGAGCCGGTGCTCACCGAGCGGCTGCGCCACCCCGTGATCGTGGAGAACCGGCCGGGCGCGGCCGGCAGCGCCGGCATGGATGCCGTCGCCAAGTCGGCGCCCGACGGCTACACGATGGGCCTGGGCACCGCCGGCAACCTGGCCGCGAACGTGACCTTCTATCCGAAGCTGCCGTACGACCCGTTGCAGCACCTCGAACCGGTGTCGAGCATCGCGTTCATTCCCTACCTGCTGGTCGCGCCGCCGCAGCTGCCCGCCAGGACGCTCGAGGACGTGATCGCGCTGGCGCGGGCCAAGCCCGCCGAACTGCTGATCGGCTACGGCGGCAACGGCACGGCGATGCACCTGTCCGCCGAGCTCTTCAAGCTGATGGCGAAAGTGCAGATGGTCAACGTGCCCTACAAGGGCAGCGCGCCGGTGGTGGCCGACGCCGCCGCCGGGCGGCTGTCGCTCGCCATGGTGGACGCCGCGTCGGCGCTCGCCAGCGTGAAAGCGGGCAAGCTGAACGCGATCGCCGTGAGCAGCGCCCATCGCATCTCGGTGGCACCGGAGGTGCCGACGTTCGTCGAGTCGGGGCTGCCGGCGTACGCGGCGACCGGGTGGTTCGGCATCGTCGTGCCGGCGAAGACGCCGGCCAACATCGTCCTGCGGCTGAACGCCGAGATCGTCGAGGCGCTCAAGCGCGCCGAGGTGCGCGACCGCATCCTCGCGGCGGGCGCCGAGCCCGCGCCCGGCACGCCGTCGGAGTTCGGCGCGCTGATCCGCGCCGAGATTCTCAAGTGGGCGGAGGTCATCCGCGCCTCGGGCGCGCGCCCGGACTGACGGTGGCCGCGCGCCGCACCGCGCTCCTGCCTTCGCGGGTGACGGTCGAGGGACTCGATCGCGCGCCCCATCGCGCGTTCCTCAGGAGCCTCGGCCTGGGCGATGCCGATCTCGCCAAGCCGTTCGTCGGCGTGGCCTCGACCGACGGGCGGGTCACGCCGTGCAATGCGCTGCTCGGCGAGTTTGCGCGCGAGGCCTGCGCGGGCGTGCGCGAGGCGGGCGGCGTCGCCTTCGATTTCGCCGCGGCGTCCGTGGCCGACTCGATGTCCATGAACCACGCCGGCATGCGCTTTTCGCTGGTGTCGCGCGAGCTGATCGCCGACAGCGTGGAAGCCGTGACGCGCGGCCACGCCTACGATGCCCTCGTGACCTTCGCCGGCTGCGACAAGACGCTGCCGGGCATGATGATGGCGATGGTGCGCCTCAACCTGCCCGGCGTCTTCGTCTATGGCGGCGCGGCGCTGCCCGGGCGCTGGCACGGCCGCGACGTGACCGTGCTCGACACTTACGAAGGCGTGGGCGCGGTGCTGGCGGGCGACATGAAGGAAGCGGAGCTCGGCGAGCTCGAGCGCGCCTGCCTGCCGACGCTCGGCTCCTGCCCGGGGCAGTTCACCGCCAATACCATGGCCATGGTGTCGGAGACGCTCGGCCTCGCGCTGCCGGGCTCGGCGACCCTGCCTGCGGTCGACGCCGATCGGCGCGCGCTCGCGCGCCGCGCCGGCGCGTCGGTCTTGCGCATTCTCGGCAACGGGGGGCCGCTGCCGCGCGAGCTCGTGACGCGCAAGAGCCTGGAAAACGCCTGCGCGGCGGTCGCGGCGACCGGCGGCTCGACCAACGCGGCGCTGCACATCCCGGCGATCGCGCACGAGGCCGGCATCCGCTTCGACATGGACGATTTCGCGCGCGTGGCCAAGCGCACGCCGCTCGTGGCCGACATGAAGCCGGGGGGGCGGTACCTGGCGCGCGACCTGCATGCGGCGGGCGGCGTGTACACCGTGCTGAAGGAGCTGCTGCGGCGCGGGGCGCTGCATGGCGATTGCCTGACGCTCGCCGGCGGCACGCTCGAGCGCGCGCTCGCCGGGCACGCCGGCCCGGACGGCGAGGTCGTGCGGCACGAGCCGTTGCTGGCCAGCGGCGGCCTGGTGGTGCTGAAGGGCAACCTGTGCCCGGACGGCGGGCTGATCAAGGTCGCCGGGCTGCGCTCGCTCGCCTTCGAGGGGCGCGCGCGCGTCTTCGACAGCGAGGAGGCGTGCGCGGCGCTCGTGCGGCAGCGCAGGTACAAGGCGGGCGACGTCCTCGTCATCCGCTACGAGGGACCGAAGGGCGGCCCCGGCATGCGCGAGATGCTCGGCGTGACGGCGCTGCTCTACGGGCAGGGCATGGGCGAGAAGGTGGCGCTGCTGACCGACGGGCGCTTTTCCGGCGCGACGCGCGGCATGATGATCGGCTACGTGTCGCCCGAGGCGGCCGCGGGCGGGCCGATCGCGCTGGTGAGAAACGGCGATCGCATCAGCATCGACGCGCGCGCGGGCACGGCCACGCTGCACGTCGCG
>DATFEJ010000069.1:0-24150 GCA_035251235.1 Burkholderiales bacterium | reverse complement strand
CGCCTGGCAGCCCAGCCCGCGCTACCCCGACCCGTCGGTGGTGGTGCTCGACGAGTCCTTCGCCCGCTACCGCCTGCCGCTCGCCAAGGTGGAGCGCCTGGCCACCGGCCTCACGCGCTGGGCCGAAGGGCCGGTGTGGTTCGGCGACCAGCGCTGCCTGCTGTGGAGCGACGTGCCCGGCGACTGCATGTGGCGCTGGGACGAGGAAACCGGCGTGGTCGGCCTGTGGCGCAAGCCCTCCGGCTTCGCCAACGGCAACACGCGCGACCGCCAGGGGCGCCTCGTCACCTGCGAGCACGGCGGGCGGCGCGTCTCGCGCACCGAGCCCGATGGCAGGATCGTGACGCTCGCCGAGCGCTTCGAAGGCAAGCGGCTGAACTCCCCCAACGACATCGTCTGCAAGACCGACGGCTCGATCTGGTTCACCGACCCGAGCTTCGGCATCCTCGGCTGGTACGAGGGCGCGAAGGCCGAGGCCGAGCTGCCGACGAACGTGTACCGCATCGATCCGCAGGGCGCGCTTTCGGTGGTCGCCGAAGGCATCAACCAGCCCAACGGCCTCGCGTTTTCGCCCGATGAGTCGCTCCTGTACATCGTCGAGTCGCGCTCGGTGCCGAGGAAGATCCTCGCCTACGACGTGAAGGGCGGAAAGACGCTGGCCAGCCGCCGCGTGCTGATCGACGCCGGACCGAAGGGCACGCCGGACGGCTTTCGCGTGGACGTCGACGGCAACCTGTGGTGCGGCTGGGGCATGGGCGAAGAGGGCCTGGACGGCGTGCACGTCTTCAACCCGGAGGGACGCCTCATCGGGCGCATCGACCTCCCCGAGCGCTGCGCCAACCTGTGCTTCGGCGGCCTGCACCGCAACCGCCTGTTCATGGCGGCGAGCACCTCGCTCTACGCCCTGTACGTGAACACGCAAGGCGTGGCGTACTGAATGGGGACTGTCCCCATTCAAAACTCAATTACGCCCTTGCCCGAGGACTGCCGGTCGAAGAGTTGATAGGCCTCGGGCGCCTGCTCGAGCTTCCAGCGATGGGTGAAGATGCGCTCGAGCGCAATCCTGTTGTCCGCCACGTAGCGCGCGCATTCGCCCATGCCCATGGCGCTGAAGGTCCAGGAGCCGACGAGGGTCAGCTGCTTTCTCAGCATGTCGCGCGAGACGTCCAGCGTCACCTCGCCGCCCTCGCCCACGAAGCACACGGTGCCCCAGGTCTTCGCCGCGCGCACCGCGGCGAGCCGCGCGGCGGCCACGCCGGTGCAGTCGAGCGCGAGATCCACGCCCTCGCCGCGCGTCAGGTCCTTGAGCGTTTTCTCCGCGTCCGCCTTCGAGGAGTCCACCAGCGCGTCGGCGCCGAATTGCTTCGCGAGCGCCAGTCGCTCGGCGTTGGTTTCGACCGCGATGACGCGCGCCCCCATCTTCGCGCCGAGCAGCACCGCGCTGATGCCCACCGGCCCCATGCCGAACACCGCGAGCGTGGAGCCCCCCGCGAGGTGCATGCGGCGCAGCGCGCCGTAGGCGGTGCCGGTGCCGCAGGCGACCGCGGCGCCCTCGGCGAAGGACAATTCCTCGGGCAGCGGCACGAGCGTGCGCGCCGGCACCTTGAGGTACTCCGCGTGCCCGCCGTGCGCCGTGACGCCGTACACGGTGATCCCCGCGCGGCACAGCTGCGACCAGCCGACGCGGCAATGCGGGCACACGCCGCAGCCGGCGTAATGGTGGTCCATGACGCGCTGGCCGGTCGGTGCTTCGCGTTCCGAGACGCCGGGACCGCGTGCCACCACTTCGCCGCAGGGCTCGTGCCCGGCGATGAACGGCTCGGCGTCGCCGCCCAGGCCGAGCGCCTTCTGCGCCTCGCCCGGCGGCGAGCGGTAGAACTTCAGGTCGCTGCCGCACATGCCGGAAGCGCGCATCCGGACGACCACCTCGCCCGGACCTGGCGTGGGATCGGGGAAAGTGCGGATCTCCACCTTGCGATTGCCGAGAAACACTGCGCCGCGCATGTTCAAGTCTCCTTTTTCGTCACTCCATGGCGTAGATGCGCAGCGCATTGTCGTGCAACAAGCAGCGCTGCTCCAGCACCGACAGCTCCTTGACGATCTCCCGAAATCCCCCGTAGATCCCGGCGAAGCTCGCGCACAGGCTGTCCACCGGGAAGTTGCTCGCGAACATCGCCCGCTCCGTGCCGAACGCCTCGATGGCAGTCAGCACCACCTCCCGCTGGAGCGCCGGCGTCCAGCGCTGCCCAGGTACGCCCAGGCCGGAGATCTTGATCGCCGCATTCGGGCAGGCGGCGAGCCCGGCGATGGCGCGCTTCCAGCCGGCGATCCCCTCGGGGCTGCGGTCGGCGGGCAGGCCCGTGTGGTTGAGGATCATCTGCGTGCCGGGATGCGCGCGGCACAGCGCGGCGGCGTCGGCCAGCTCGGTCCAGGGCGCCTGCAGGTCGAAGCGCAGGCCGAGCGGCGCGAGGCGCGCATAGCCGGCGCGCCACTTCGCGTCGCGCATCTGGCCCGGGCGCGGCTTGTGCCGGATACCGCGCACGAAGGCAACAGCCGCCTGGCCTTCGAGCACCGCAGCGGCATCGTCGCGGTCGAGCCAGGCCTGGGCCACCATGACCGTGGGAAAGCCCGTTTCGCGCCGCAAGCGCTCCACCCACGCCGTCTCGCCCAGGGGGTCGCGCGGATCCCATTCGGTTTCGACGTACACCGTCTTCACGACCTCGAAGCCGGCCGCGTCGGCGAAGTAGTCGGCGGGCAGGTAGGGCCGCCGGAGCGCCGAGTAGTCGCCGTAGCGGAAAGCGATCGGCTCGGCATCGCACAGCCAGGGATGGTAGTTGGCGCGTGGGTCCCAGAAATGCTGGTGCGCGTCGACGATCGTCCCATTCATGTGGCGCGGTGGCGCTCCTGGCACACGCGCAGCACCTCGTCGGGATCGCGCGTCCACCAGTCGCGCGTGGAGAAGATCTCCACTTCGTGCGCGCCGTCGTAGCCGGCAGACGCCATCCAGCCGCGGATGCGCGGCAGGTCGATGACGCCGTCGCCCATCATGCCGCGGTCGTTCAGCAGGTCGCGCGTGGGCACGAGCCAGTCGCAGATGTGGTACGCGAGCAGGCGCCGCTTGCCCGCGCGCCGGATCTGCTGCTCGAGCTTCGGGTCCCACCACACGTGGTAGGCGTCCACGGCCACGCCGACGCCCTCGCCCAGCGCGTCGCACAGGTCGAGCGCCTGCTCCAGCGTGTTGATGCAGGCCCGCTCGGCCGCTTGCATCGGGTGCAGCGGCTCGATGGCGAGCGGCATGCCCGCCTGCCGCGCCTCGGGCAGGATCTCGGCGATGCCGTCGGCGACCTGGCGCCTCGCCGCCGCGAGGTCCTTCGATCCCGCCGCCAGCCCGCCCACCACGAGCACCAGGCAGCGCGCGCCGATCGCGTGCGCCTCCTCGATCGCGCGCCGGTTGTCGTCCTGCCAATCCCTAGCCGTGAAGAAGCCGCCGCGGCACAGCCCGCTCACCGTGAGCCCGTTCGCCCGGATCGCGGCGGCCGCCTGCGGCACGCCCATCTCGGCGAGCTTGTCGCGCCAGGGCGCGATGCCGCGAATGCCGTGGCGCGCGCAGCCTTCGATCGCCTGCGCGAGCGACCATTGCGCCCGGATGGTGGCGGTGTTGAGCGACAGCTTCGCCGGATCGGGCGCGCTCACAGCGTCCCGGGCGGAAAGAGCTTGGGCAGGAACAGCACCAGGTCCGGCCACATGATGACCAGCGCCAGCACCGCGAACATGGGGATCAGCATGATGAACACGTCCTTCAGCGCGTCGAGGATGCGGATGCCCGCGATATGTGCCGAGATCATGAGGCACAGGCCGTAGGGCGGCGTCACCAGGCCGAAGGCAAGCGAGACGATGCCGACCATGGCGAAGTGAATCGGGTCCATGCCGACGCTCTTGGCGAGCGGCTCGAGCACCGTGCCGACGATGACGATCGCCGGGATCGCGTCGAGGAAGCAACCCACCACCAGGAACACGGCCGCGATGAAGAAGCCGGTGGCGATGGGTCCCATGCCCCATTCGGCCACGTTGGCGAGCAGTGCCTTGGGAATCTGGTAGTAGGCGAGCAGCCAGCCGAAGGCCGAGGCGGTGCCCACGCAAAACAGCGCCACGCCGGTGAGCCGCCCCGTCTCGAGCAGGGCGCCGTGCAGGCCCTTCAGGTCCATCTCGCGATACACCAGCATGGTGAGCGCCGCGGCATAGAGCACGGCAATGCAGGCCGACTCGGTGGCGGTGAACCAGCCGAAGATCTTGCCGCCGATGATGATCACCGGAGTCATCAGCGCCGGCACCGCGACGCCGATGGCCTTGACCGTCTCGAGCAGCGTGGCGCGCGGATAGGTCGGGTAATTGCGCAGCTTGGCGTACACGTGCACCGTGCCCATCTGCGCCAGCGCAATGAGCAGCCCCGGCACGATGCCGGCGAGGAACAGGCCGCCGATGGACACCGTGAGGAGGCCTCCCCACACGATCATCAGGATGGAAGGCGGCACGATCACCGCGAGCACGGCCGACACCGCGGTAATGGCCACCGAGAAGCTGTCGTCGTAGCCTTCCTTCCTTTGCGCCTCGATGAAGATCTTGGACTGGCTCGCCGCATCGGCGGTGGACGAGCCGGAAATGCCGGCGAAGAACAGCGACAGCACCACGTTGACCTGCGCGAGCCCCCCGGGGAAATGCCCCACCAGGTCGCGCGACAGGCGCACCAGGCGGTTGGTGATGCCGCCCACGTTCATCAGGTTGGCGGTGAGCAGGAAGAACGGCACCGCCAGCAGGATGAAGGAGTTGTAGGCGTTGAAGGTCTCCTGCACCAGGTTCTGCGGCGTGAGGCGGTCCTCGATGAGGAAGATGGGCAGGCAGGCGAGTCCCAGGGCAAAGGCCACCGGCACGCGCAGGGCGAGCAGCAGGAAGAAGCCGCCGAACATGATGAGGCTCGCCGTGGCCGGATCGAGCAGCGTCGCGCCGGTCACTCGCCGCCTCGCGCGAGGATGCGCAGGTCGTTCCACGCGTGCTCGCCCTGGAACAGGATCCAGGTCGCGCCGGCGAGCGGCCAGGCGACGTGGATCACCCACAGCGGCAGCTCGGCGAGCTCGGAGATGCGGTTGAAGGCAAAGCGCGTGAAGTCGATGCCCCACCACAGGAACACCACGGCGAACGCCAGCACGAACACGCTCGCCACCAGGCGCATCGCGGCCTGCGCGCGCGCGTTCATCGCCGGCCACAGGTCGACCACGAAATGCGTGCCCTCGCGGATGCCGACCATGGCGCCGAGCATGATCGACCAGATGAAGAAGAACCGCGCCATCTCCTCGGTCCAGATGTAGGACGGGATCAGCTCGGTGTAGCGCGAGAAGATCTGCAGCGACACCGGAAAGATCAGGATCGCCACGGAGGCGGCGAGCAGCCAGGACAGGAGCGTCCCGTACCAGTGCGTGATCTTCCTGAACATGAAAAAGCGGCGGCGCGTCAGCGCCGCCGCGTCGCCTGCCTCAGCCTGCTACTTGATGGCGTTGATCTTGGCGAGGATGCCCTCGGCGCCGATCTCCTTGGCATAGGCCGCCATCACCGGGTCCACCAGCTTCTTCATCTGGTCGCGCCCGGCGAAGGGCACGCGCTTCAACTTGCCCTCTTTTTCCATCTTGACGAGCTTCGCCTCGTCCTCGCTCGACTCGATCTGCCGGCCGTAGGCGCCCGCCTCCTTGCCCGCCTTCAGCACTGCGGCCTGCAGCGCCTTGTCCAGCTTGGCGAAGGTCTTGCCCGAGAAGCACAGCGGCCGGATGGTGATGGCGTGCTGCGTCATCGACAGGTGCGGCGCCACCTCGTAGAACTTCATCTGCTCCACGCCCGCGGCCTCGTTCTCGCCCGCGGCGATGACGCCGTTCTGGATGGCGTTGTAGACCTCGTTGTAGGCGATCACGGTCGGCGCCATGCCGGCGGCCTGGAAGGTCCTGGACCAGATCGGCGCGCCCTGCACGCGCACCTTGAGGCCCTTGAGCTCCGCCATGTTCTTCACCGGCTTGTTGACGAAGATGTTGCGCGTGCCGCCGCCGGCGTAGCCGATCAGCATCACGTCGGCCTTCTGCGCGATCTCGTCGGCCACGGGCTTGAGCACGTTGGCGTCGAGCACCTTGTTCCAGTGCTTCAGGTCGCGGAACAGGAACGGCGCGTCGATGAACGGCGCGGCCTTCGAGAACGTGGACATGTGCGCGGGCGAGACGATGGCGTAGTCCACCGCCTTGCCCTGCGCCATGTACTCGAAGTACTGCTTCTCCAGGCCCAGCTCGGAATTCTTGTGCAGCACGAAGTTCACCGGCTTGCCGTAGTACTTCTTCACCAGCTCCTCGAACTTCACCATCGCCTTGGTGAAGGCGTGCTCGTCGCTGAATTGCGATGCGCCGTGCAGCGTGACGGTCTGCGCCGCAACGGGCGCGGCGAACGCCGCGCACAGCGCGGCCAACAGCAGCTTGCTTTTCATGGTTTCCCCTCCTTGAGGTGCGTGAACTGCGTTCAGTGTACGCCGTGCAGCGCGAGCAGCTGCTTCATGCGCGCGCAGGCGAGCGCCGGGTCGGCGAGCAGGCCCGCGGCATCGGCCAGCCGGAAGAGCTCGGCGAAATGCAGCAGGTGGCGCGCGCTCTGCTGCCCGCCCACCATCACGAAGTGCTCCTGGTGGCCGTTCAGCCACGCCATGAACACCACGCCCGTCTTGTAGAAGCGCGTCGGCGCGCGGAAGATGTGGCGCGACAGCGGCACGGTAGGCGCGAGAACCTCGTGGTATCCGGCGCGATCGCCCGCGGCCAGCGCGCCGAGCGCCGCCGAGGCCGCGGGCGCGATGGCGTCGAAGATGCCGAGCAGCGCGTCCGAGTGGCCCTCGCCGTCGCCCTCGATCAGCTCGGCGAAGTTGAAGTCGTCGCCCGTGTACATGCGCACGCCCGGCGGCAGCCGCCGGCGCATGGCGACCTCCTTGTCCTGGTCGAGCAGCGAGATCTTGATGCCGTCCACCTTGCTCGCGTTGCGGCGGATCACGTCGAGGCACACGTCCATCGCGATATGGTGGTCCTTCGCGCCCCAGTAGCCTTCGAGCGCCGGGTCGAACATCTCGCCCAGCCAGTGCAGGATCACCGGCTGCTTCACCTGCCCGAGGATGCGGTCGTAGACCCGCCCGTAGTCCTGCGGCGACTTCGCGCTCGCGGCGAGCGCGCGGCTTGCCATGAGGATGATGCGGCCGCCCAGCTTCTCGATCGCCGCGCACTGCTCCTCGTAGGCGGCGATGACGCCGGGCACGTCGGCTTTCGCCACGTGGTCGGTGCCCGCGCCGGAGAAGACGACGGCGCCTTTCAGGTCCTGCGCCGCGTCGAGCGTGCGGCCGATGAGCTCCAGGGAATTCGTCCAGTCCAGGCCCATGCCGCGCTGCGCGGTGTCCATCGCCTCCGCGAGCCCCAGTCCCCAGGACCACAGGTGCCGCCGGTAGGCGAGCGTCGCGTCCCAGTCGATGGCAGGCTCGAGCCACGGCTCGCGCGTGGAAAGCGGATCGGCGACCACGTGCGCCGCGGCGAGCGCGATGCGCGTGAAGGGTCTCGCCGGCCGCGCGAAGCGGCGCGGCCCGAGCAGGCGATAGCGCTCCAGCCCGCCGCCGGCCACCGGCAGCTCGAGGCTCAGGCCTTGAGCTTCGGAATGTCGATCCATTTCTTCTGCTTCCAGCTCTTCAGTCCCAGCTCGGCGAGCTGCACGCCCTTCGCGCCTTCCAGCAGCCCCCAGCGGAACGGCCCTTCGCCCGCCACGTGCCGCAGGAAGAGCTCCCACTGCGCCTTGAAGGCGTTGTCGGCCGGCTCGTCCGGCACTTCCTTCCAGCCCGCGTAGAAGTCGATCGGCTGCGGGATGTCGGGATTCCACACGGGCTTGGGGGTGTCGGCGCAGGACTGCACGCGGCAGGAGCGCAGCCCCGCGACCGCGCTGCCCTCGGTGCCGTCCACCTGCAGCGTCAGCAGGTCGTCGCGCCGCACGCGCACCGTCCACGACGAGTTGAAGTGCGCGATCACGCCGCCCGCGAGCTGGAACGTGGCGTAGGCCGCGTCGTCGGCCGTGGCCTTGTACTTCCTGCCCGCCTCGTCCCAGCGGAACGGGATGTGGGTCGCGCCGAGGCACGACACGGCGCGCGCTTCGCCGAACAGGTTGTCGAGCACGTAGCGCCAATGGCACAGCATGTCGAGGATGATGCCGCCGCCGTCCTGCTTGCGGTAATTCCAGGACGGCCGCTGCGCGGCGGGCCGGGAAGACTGCGGGTCGCCCTCGAACACCCAGTAGCCGAACTCGCCGCGCACCGAGAGGATGCGGCCGAAGAACCCGTCGTCGCGCAGCTTCCTGAGCTTCACCAGTCCCGGGAGCCAAAGCTTGTCCTGCACCACGCCGTGCTTCACCCTCGCCCTTTTCGCCGCGCGGACCAGGCTGAGTGCTTCGGCGAGCGTGGTGGACACGGGCTTCTCGCAATAGATGTGCTTGCCGGCGCGGATCGCGCGCTTGAGGAGCGACGGGCGCAGCTGCGTCGAGGCGGCATCGAAGAAGATCTCGTCCTCGCCCGAGGCGAGCGCCGCGTCGAGGTCCGCCGTCCAGCGGTGCACGCCGTGCTGGCGCGCCAGCGCCTCGATCTTGGCCGCGTTGCGGCCGACGAGCAGCGGATCGGGCATGAGCCGCGTGCCGTCCTTCAGCGCCACCCCGCCCTGCCTGCGGATCTCGAGGATGGAGCGGATCAGGTGCTGGTTCATGCCCATGCGCCCGGTGACGCCGTGCATGATGATGCCGATGCGCTTCTCGCTCATTGTCCCGCCGTCTCGATGAATTCGAGCGTCACGCCGTCCCAGTCCCGCACGTAGACCACCTTGCGGCCCTTGTTGGGCCCGGCGTTGATCGCCACCGGCGCGGCGATCGCCTTGACGCCGAAGCCGGCGGCGGCGGCGACGGCCGCTTCGGCATCGTCCACGTTGAGCGCCAGGTGCGCGAAGCCCGTGTCGCACGGCCGTGCCTCGACGCGCCCTTTCGCCGCCGGCGCCTTGTACTCGATCAGCTCCACCGTGTGGCCCGGGCCGCGCAGGAAGGCGATCTCCATGTCCGCGCCCGCCACCCCGGTGATCCTCTGCACGATCGCCGGGTCGCGCGGCGCGCGCGAGACGAGCTCGAAGCCCAGGCAATCGCGGAAGAAGCCGATCGAGCGGTCCAGGCTCGACACCGTGAAGCTCGTGTGATTGGTGCTTACGACACGGAAAGCCATGTCATCTCCCTCATCGAATTCCAGTCGGGCATGGCGCGGCTCGCGTAGCCCGGGCAAGCGAGCGAGCCGGTCTCGAGCATGCCGCCGGCAATGCGCACGCGCGCCGCGCCGTGGCTGCGCTCGTACAGGTCCGGGTGCGCGCCGAGGAACGCATCCTGCTCCGCCGCCGGCAGGCCCGCCATGCCGTTCACGTAATGGTGACCGTTTCTTTCCACGTGCGTGAGACCCAGCAGCGAAACAAGCGCCAGGTCCTGTTGCAGCGCAAGCCCCGCCTGGAGGGTGAGGTCTTCGCCCGACAGGAAGTAACCCTTGCTCCAGGCGGCGCAGCGGGCGCCGTTGAGCAGGGACTTGTAGATGCCCTTGCAGGTCTTGGAGGACACCCCCCGATAGCCGAGCGCCTTCGCGCGCGGAAAAGCATCCAGAGCATCGTCCGACTCGTCGATGATCACCGGGCGGTCCAGCCCCTGGACCGGCGCCGAGAGAGCCTTCTGGCGCTTCACGGGCTGCTCTACGAACAGCACGCTGGCGACGAGGCGCGCGAGGCGCGGCGCGGCCTTCATGCTCGACCATAGCTCCGCCACCCCGCCGAAGTCGTCGTACTGCTCGTTGCCGTCGAGCGTGACGTGGTAGGGCTCCGCGATCCGGTCGAGGACTGACGCGATCGCCGCAAGGCGCTCGAGGTCCGCGCGCGCGTCGCCGCCCACCTTCAGCTTGAAGTAGCGGTGCCCGTAGCGCGCCACGACTTCCTCGAGGGTTTCGGGCAGGCCGTCGCCCACGCGCGCCTTCTGGTCGGCGGCGCTGATCGGATCGAGCAGCCCGACCGTGTGCCGCGCGGCGATGCGGCCCTGCGGCCGCAGCGTGGCGAAGTACGCACCGAGGTCGATCCCTTCCATCGTGGGCGCGCCGACCAGGTTGCGTCGTATCGCCTCGTAGAACGACACGCCGAGCGCGCGGCACAGCGCGTCGAGCAGCGCGCGATCGAGGAGTGCCGGGCCATAGTTCTCCACCAGTCCGCGCGCCGGCGAGGCGTGGCCCCAGGCGGTGCGCGGCTCGTGCGCGAGATAGGCCGCGCGCGCCTGCGCGAGCGAGCGGCGCAACTGGTCGAAGTTGTCGCCATTGCTGAGCGCCGGATCCTTGTCGAACCACTTTGGCGCCAGAAGCTCCGCGGCCGCGCCCTCGACCTCGCGCCCGTCCGCCAGGCGAACGCGCACCCGCGCGAAGGCCTGCGGCGCCTCGGTGAGCGTCACCACGCCGAAGCGAAACGGCATGCGCAGCACGACGTCGCGCTCGAACAGGTCGATCGCGACGACGCGCAGGCGCATCAGGGCGCCGCGGCGAGCCGCGCGCGCTGGCGCCCCGCGACGTCGAAGTTGGCGGGGTCGAGCCAGCGCTCGTAGGCCGCGCGCAGGCGCGGCCACTCGTGGTCGAGCATCGAGAACCAGGCGGTATCGCGGTTCGCGCCCTTGGTCCACATGTGCTGGCGAAACACGCCTTCGAAAGTGAAGCCGAAGCGGCGCGCCGCCTTCTTCGACGGCTCGTTGCGCTCGTTGCACTTCCACTCGAAGCGGCGATAGCCCAGATCCTCGAACACGTATTTCGCCGCCAGGTACAGCGCCTCGGTGGCCACGCGCGTGCGCGCGATCGCCGGCCCCCACAGGATGTTGCCGATCTCGATCACGCCGTGCTCGGGCGTGATGCGCATGAAGGTCTGCCGCCCGCCGGCGATGCCGGTGGCCTTGTCGATCACGGCGTGGAACAGCGGGTCCTCGGAGGCGGCCTTCTGCCGGAGGTAGGCCTTGAGGTCTTCCAGGTCCTTCGGCGGCACGTCGAACAGGAAGTCGAAGCTCGCGGCGTGCGCGGAGGCCGCCATCAGCCCTTCGGCGTGCGCGAGCGACAGCGGCTCGAGCCGCGCGTAGCGCCCTTCCAGCACCACGCGCCCGGGACGCGGGCAGGGCAGGCGCGGCGTCACCCCAGCACCTCCAGGATGCCCCGGACGTAGCCGATCGCCCGCGCCGCCGCGCCGGGACCGTCGGGCACGTAATCGAAGGGCTCGACGGCGACGTCGCCCGCGTAGCCGTGGCGCTTGAGCGCCGCAAACAGCGGCGCGAAGCGCAGCTCGCCCTGTCCCGGGCCGCGCCGGTTGCGGTCGTTCAACTGCACGTGCGCGATCATGCCGCTCGGCAGCCAGCGGTCGACGAGCGCGGGCAGCGGCGCGGACTCCATGCGCCCGGCCGCGCTGCAATCGAGCATGCTGCGCACCGCGCGGCTGCCGATCGCCTCCACCATCAGCGCGGCCTCGCGCAGCGTGTTGATGAGCGGCGTGTGCTCGGCGGCGAGCGGCTCGATGCAGTACATGACGCCCGCCTTCTCGGCGCGCTCGGCCACCGCCGCGAAGCAGTCCTGCGCGCGCCCGAGCGCGGCGGCGCGCGTGTCGCCCGCATCGATGCGGCGCTGGTGCGGCGAGCCGTGCACCAGGTAGCGCCCGCCCAGCTCCGCGCACTGCTCGACCAGCGCGAACATCACGTCGAGCGTCCTGCGGCGCACGGCGTCGTCGCGCGTGGAGATCGACAGCCCCGCGGGCTTCACCAGCAGCCAGTGCAGCCCGGTGATGGCAACGCCCGCGTCCGACGCGGCCGCGCGCGCGGCCGCCAGCTGCGCGCTGCCCAGGCGCTGGGGCTCCTCGGACAGCGTGTAGGGCGCGATCTCCAGGCCGTCGTAGCCGAGCTTGGCCGCGTACACGCATTGCTGCGGGAACGGCATGGGCGCGATGACTTCGTTGCACAGCGCGATGCGCACGCGGGGATTCTCGCCGTTGCGCGGCGCGCGGTCGAGCGCCCGGCCCGCCTCAGGCGGTGCTGGCGGCCGGCGCCGGCGACGAGCCGAGGTAGATGCGGTCGATCGGCTGGTCGAGGTCGTTGCCGGCGCGCTCGAAGCCCTTGCGCCAGTCGTCGATGTGGCGGCGCGCCCACAGCCGCCCGAACGCCGCGTCCTTGCGGCGGATGGCGTCGAGCAGCATGCGGTGCGCGTGCAGCAGGCGCGAGGCGCCCACCCTGCTGTTGCGCAGCACGATCTCGGTCGTCGGCCGCACCAGCAGGTCCGAGGGCTCGCGCGCCAGCTGCAGCACGCGGTTGGCCGAAGCGCGGCCGATGAGGGCATGGAACTCGGCGTCCAGCTCGGCGACCGCCGCGGGGTCGTCCAGGACCTTTTCGGTGCGATCGATGTTCTCCTGCATCGCGCCGATCAGCTCGGGCGTGGCGCGCTGCGTCGCGCCTTCGATGGTCGCCAGCTGCAGCGCCATGCCGGTCTCGTAGAGCTCGCGGAAGGTGGCCTCGTGCAGGATGAGGGCGCGCGTGGTGCGCGTCGCGAGGTGCTCGTAATGCGGCAGCGCGACGGCCAGCCGCCGGTTGGGCTGGCGCTCGATGATGCCGTCGTGCTCCAGGAGCCGGATGCCCTCGCGCACCGTAGAGCGGTTCACGCCGAACTGCTTGACGAGCTCGGCTTCGGTGCCGATCGGCTGCCCGGGCCGGATGCCCCCCGACAGGATGCGCCGCTCGATGGCTTGCGCCACGAGCTGATAGGCCGGCGTCGGACTGATGCGCCGGAACTTCTCCGCGAGCTCGGTCATCTCTTTTCTTGACTGTTTCGAATATATCGTCCGACAATCCGACACAAGATGCAATAGCGCCCGGCGAGGCGCCGCGAGGCAGTTCCACAAGGAGGAGGGAGCAATCGAACCGATTGCTGCAAAGGCGTTGCTGCGCGTGGAGGGCGTGGGGGTGCGCTTCGGCGGCATCGTCGCGCTCGACAGCGTGAGCTTCGACGTCGAGGCCGGGCGCATCGTCGGGCTGATCGGCCCGAACGGCGCCGGCAAGACGACGCTGTTCAACTGCCTGTCGCGCCTGTACGAATGCGGCAGCGGCGACATCCTGTTCAATGGCACCTCGCTCCTGCAGGTGCCCAAGCACGGCATCGCCGCGCTGGGCATCGGCCGCACGTTCCAGAACCTCGCGCTGTTTCGCACCATGACGGTGATGGACAACGTCATGGTCGGGCACCACTGCCGCACGGCGAGCGGGTTCCTGTTCAACGCCCTGCGCCTGCCGGTGGTCGTCGCCGAGGAGCGCGTCACCGAGGAAAAGGCGCGCTCGCTGGTGCGCTTCCTCGGGCTGGAGGCGGTGGCGGACATGCGCGTCGCCGACCTGCCCTTCGGCACGGCCAAGCGCGTGGAGCTGGCGCGCGCGCTGGCGAGCGATCCCAAGCTGCTGCTGCTCGACGAGCCGGCGAGCGGCCTCAACCACGAAGAGGTCGGCGAGCTCGGCGTGCTCATCCAGGACATCCGCGACCGGCTGGGGCTCACGGTGCTGCTCGTCGAGCACCACATGAGCCTGGTGATGAGCATCTCCGATCGAGTGGTGGCGCTCAACTTCGGACGCAAGATCGCCGAAGGCACGCCCGCCGAGGTGCAGTCGCATCCCGAGGTGATCCAGGCCTATCTCGGGGGAGCAAAGCACTGATGGCCGCGCTGCTGCAGGTCTCCGGACTGCACGCCTCCTACGGCCTGACGCGGGTGCTGCACGGCATCGATTTCGCGATGGACGAAGGCACGATCACGACGCTGCTCGGCGCCAACGGGGCGGGCAAGACGACGACGCTGCGGGCGCTGTGCGGCATGGTGAAGACGGAAGGGCAGGTGCGCTTTTCCGGCGAGCGCATCGACGGCAAGGCCACCGAGGACATCGTGAGGAAGGGAATCGCCCACGTGCCCGACGGCCGCGGCACCTTCGTCAACCTGACCACGGAGGAGAACCTGCGCCTGGGCGCCTATACGCGCAAGGACCGCGACGCGGTCGAGGCCGATCTGGAGCGCGTCTACGGCTATTTCCCGCGCCTGAAGGAGCGCCACGCGCAGCAGGCGGGCACGCTCTCGGGCGGCGAGCAGCAGATGCTCGCGGTGTCGCGCGCGCTGATGCTGCGGCCGCGCCTGATGCTGCTCGACGAGCCTTCGTTCGGCCTTGCCCCCCTCATCGTGCAGGAGCTTTTCCAGATCCTGCGCACCGTGAACGAGAAGGAGAAGGTGAGCATGCTGGTGGTGGAGCAGAACGCAGCCATGGCCCTGGAGCTCGCCGACCACGCCTACCTGATCGAGACCGGGCGCGTGGTGCTCTCGGGCACCACCGGCGAGATCAAGAGCAACGACGCCGTGCGGCGCTCGTACCTGGGCTACTGAGGACCCGGCCATGGAAGCCTTCCTGCACCAGGTGCTCGCGGGGCTCGCCACCGGCGGCATCTACGCCAGCCTCGCGCTCGCCCTCGTCATGATCTACCAGGCCACGCACCTGGTGAACTTCGCGCAAGGGGAAATGGCGATGTTCGCCACCTACTTCGCCTGGAGCCTGATCAACGCCGGCATGCCCTACTGGCCCGCCTTCCTGCTGACGGTGATCTTCGCCTTCGTGCTCGGCGTGCTGATCGAGCGCGTCATCATCCGGCCGGTGGAGAATTCGCCGGTGCTGGCGGTGGTGGTGGTGTTCATCGCCCTGCTGGTGATCCTGAACAGCGTCACCGGCTGGATCTTCAGCTACACCATCAAGACCTTCCCCAGCCCGTTCCCGGCCGAGCCGATCTTCGGCAGCTACATCACCTCGCACCAGGGCGGCGCGATCGGCATCACGCTGGTGGTGCTGCTGCTGTTGTACCTCTTCTTCCGCTTCACGCCGCTCGGACTGGCGATGCGCGCAGCGGCGCAGAACCCGGATTCGGCGCGCCTCGTGGGCATCCGCGTGGGCTGGATGCTGGCGCTGGGCTGGGGCCTCGCCGCGGCCATCGGCGGCGTGGCCGGCATGATGGTGGCGCCGATCGTGTTCCTCGACCCCAACATGATGGGCGGGGTGCTCCTCTACGCGTTCGCGGCGGCGCTGGTCGGCGGCATCGACAATCCGGCCGGGGCGGTGTTCGGCGGCTTCCTGGTCGGCGTGCTGGAGAACGTGCTCGGCGCCTTCGTCATCGGCAACGAGTTGAAGCTCGCCGTGGCGCTGGTGCTGATCATCGGCGTGCTGGTGGTGCGGCCCTCGGGCTTCTTCGGCAAGGTCCTGGTGACGCGCGTATGAGCCGTCGCCAGCTCGTCATTCTCGCGCTCGTGCTGCTCGCGGTGTGCGCGCTGCCGTTCTTCGTCAGCAACTACCGCACCTTCCAGCTCACCCTCACGCTGGTATACGCCATCGCGCTCCTCGGGCTGAACCTGCTCACCGGCTACAACGGCCAGATCTCGCTCGGCCACGGGGCGTTCTACGCCATCGGCGCCTACACCGCGGCGATCCTCATGGACCAGTACGGCGTGCCCTACTGGGCCACGCTGCCGGTGGCCGCGGTGGTATGCCTCATCGCCGGATTCCTGTTCGGCCTGCCGGCGCTGCGGCTGGAAGGCCTGTACCTCGCCCTGGCGACCTTCGCGCTCGGCGTGTCGCTGCCGGCGCTGCTCAAGTACCACCACCTGGAGAAGTGGACCGGCGGCGTGCAGGGCATCGTCATCAACAAGCCCGACCCGCCCTTCGGGCTGCCGATCAATCCCGACCAGTGGCTGTACTTCTTCACGCTCGTGGTCACGGTGCTGATGTTCGTGCTCGCCTGGAACATGCTGCGCGGACGCATCGGGCGCGCCCTGGTCGCGATCCGCGACCAGCATATCGCCGCGGAGGCCATGGGCATCAACACCGCGATGGTGAAGTCGCTCGCCTTCGGCGTGTCGGCGATGTACACCGGCGTGGCGGGGGCGCTCGGCGCCATCGCCATCCAGTACGTGGCGCCCGACAGCTTCAACATCTTCGTGTCCATCGTGTTCCTGGTGGGCATCGTGGTCGGCGGGCTCGCCTCGATCTCCGGGGCGATCTACGGGGCGCTGTTCATCCAGTTCGTGCCCAACATCGCCGACGAGATCTCGAAGGCCGCCCCGTGGGCGATCTTCGGAATATTCCTGATCGGCTTCGTGTACCTGATGCCGATGGGAGTTGCGGGCGCCGTGCGCATGGCCCTAGCCCGGCTCGCGCGCCGAGCGCAGAATAGGTGAGATTCCACCCCAGGAGGAGGAAACCATGAAGCTCGTACCCATTGCAGCACTGCTGGCCGCCGCGCTCGCGTCCCCGGCGGCCCTCGCGCAGAAGAAATACGATCCGGGCGCGAACGACAAGGAAATCCGCATCGGCAATACCAACCCGTACAGCGGGCCGGCCTCGGCCTACGGCACCATCGGCAAGTCGATCGGCGCCTACTGGAAGATGGTGAACGAGCAGGGCGGCATCAACGGCCGCAAGGTGGTGTGGGTGTCGTACGACGACGGCTACAGCCCGCCGAAGACCGTGGAGATGGCGCGCAAGCTCGTCGAGCAGGACCAGGTGCTGATGCTGTTCCAGACGCTCGGCACGCCGCCCAACACCGCGATCCACAAGTACATGAACGCGAAGAAGGTGCCGCAGTCGTTCGTCGCCACCGGCGCGACCAAGTGGAACGACCCGCGCAACTTCCCCTGGACGCTGGGCTGGCAGCCGAACTACCAGACCGAGGGCAGGATCTACGCGCAGCACATCCTGCAGAACAATCCCAAGGCGAAGATCGGCATCCTCTACCAGAACGACGACTACGGTAAGGACTACCTCAAGGGCTTCAAGGACGGCCTGGGCGACAAGGTCGGCATGATCGTCAAGGAAGTGTCCTACGAGGTGGCCGATCCCACGGTGGACTCGCAGATCGTGCAGCTGCAGGCCTCCGGCGCGGACACCTTCTTCAACATCACCACGCCCAAGTTTGCCGCGCAGGCGATCCGCAAGGCCTACGACACCGGCTGGAAACCGACGCATTACATCAACAACGTGTCGGCCTCCATCGGCTCGGTGCTCAAGCCCGCGGGCCTGGAGAAGTCCACCGGCCTGATCTCCACGCAATACCTGAAGGACCCGCTGGACGAGCAGTGGAAGAACGATCCGTCGGTGAAGGCCTGGGAAGCGTTCATGAAGAAGTACTACCCCGAGGGCAACCTGCTGGACGCCTCCAACATGTACGGCTACACGGTGGCGCAGACCCTGCACCAGGTGCTCAAGCAGGCGGGCGACAACCTGACGCGCGCCAACGTCATGAAGCAGGCGGCGAACCTGAAGGGCTGGCGCGCCGACACCATGCTGCCGGGCATCCGCATCACGACCGACGCCGGCGACTTCGCGCCCATCGAGTCGGTGCAGCTGATCCGCTTCGACGGTCAGCAGTGGAAGCGCTTCGGCCAGATCATGGGCAAGTAGCCCACGGCAGCCGCAACGCAAAGCGGGCGCGCAAGCGCCCGCTTTTTTTTACGCCTCGCGGAACAGCGCCTTGCCCCAGGCCGCGTCCCAGTCCTGGCCGGTGACGTCGGTTTCCCGGCCGTCGGCCTCGTAGAACCGGTTGGCGATCTGGAACATGGCGAGCATCACCCCGCCCTGCGGCCCGCCCCAGGCCTCGTGCCGGCTGCCCGCCGGGCGCCAGACGAACTCGCCCGCCTTGCACTCGCCTTCGCCGCACACCAGGCTGCCCTCGAGCACGTAGGTCTGCTCGATCAGCACGTGCTCGTGGTCGGGGAGCTTCGCGCCGGGCGCCATTTTCATCAGCAGGGTGGCCACGCCGCTCTCGCGATCGACCAGCAGGGTCTTGGTCTCGATGCCGGGGAACCGCGTCTGCTCCCACGGCAGGCCCGCCACCTCGACGAAGCGCGAGGCGAGCGGCGGCAGCTTGGCGTGATCGGCAACCTTGGGCGTGATGGCGCTCATGGCCGCTATCCTACATTCCGCCAGGCCGTGCCCGTCAAGCCGGTTCGCGCTAGGCCTCGAGGTGCTCGCCCACCCGCACGATCTTCATCGTGTTGGTGCCGCCCGCCTTGCCGATCGGCTCGCCGATGGTGAGGACGATGAGGTCGCCCTGCTTCACCACGCCGCTCTCGACCAGCACCTTCTCGGCTTCCTGCAGCAGCTCCTCGCGGTCGTGGCCGACGTACTTGACCATGAGCGGGTAGACGTCGCGGAACAGCGCGCAGCGGTAGCGCGTCGAGGTCTGCGAGGTGAGCGCGTAGATCGGCACGCCGCAGTTCAGGCGGCTCATCCACAGCGCGGTGGCGCCGGACTCGGTGAGCGCGGCGATCGCCTTCACCTTGAGGTGGAAGGCGGTGAACAGCGCCCCCATGGCGATCGACTGGTCGACGCGCGTGAACACGCGGTTGAGGAAGTCCTGCTCGAGGCTGATCGACTGCGTCTGCTCGGCCTCGACGCAGATGCGGTCCATGGCCTCGATGGTCTGCACCGGGAACTTGCCGCTCGCCGACTCGGCCGAGAGCATGACGGCGTCGGTGCCGTCCAGCACCGCGTTGGCCACGTCGGAGACTTCGGCGCGCGTCGGCACGGGGCTGGAGATCATCGACTCCATCATCTGCGTGGCCGTGATGGTGAGCTTGTTGTGCTCGCGCGCCAGGCGGATCATGCGTTTCTGCAGCGCGGGCACCGCCGCGTCGCCCACCTCCACCGCCAGGTCGCCGCGCGCCACCATGATGCCGTCGCAGGCGCCCATGATGCTGAGGAGGGCCTCCTGCTTGACGGCTTCCGCGCGCTCGATCTTGGCGATCAGCATCGCCTTGCCGCCGGCCGCGCGCATCAGCTCGCGCGCCATGTACATGTCCGCGCCCGACTTGGGAAACGACACCGCCAGGAAATCGGCGTGCAGCTTCGCCGCGGTGCGGATGTCCTCCATGTCCTTGGCCGTGAGCGCGGCCGCGGTGAGCCCCCCGCCCTGGCGGTTGATGCCCTTGTGGTCGGAGAGCACGCCGCCGTGGCGCACCCTGGTCTGCACCTCTTCGCCGCGCACGGCGGTCACCTCGAGCACGATCTTGCCGTCGTCCAGCAGCAGCACCGCGCCTTCGTCGACGTCGCGCGGCAGCTCCTTGTAGTCCAGGCCGACGCGCCCGGCGTCGCCGAGCTCGCACCCGGCATCCAGCGTGAAGCGCGCGCCGGTCTCGAGCGTGATCCTGCCGTCCTTGAACTTGCCGATGCGGATCTTCGGACCCTGCAGGTCGCACATGATGGCGACGGTGCGGTTGAGCTTGCGCCCGATCTCCCGCACCAGCGCGGCGCGCTTCTCGTGGTCCTGGGCCGTGCCGTGCGAGAAGTTGAGGCGCACGACGTCCACGCCGGCACGCACCATGCGCTCGAGGATCGCGGGATCGCTGGAGGCCGGCCCCAGCGTGGCGACGATCTTGGTGCTGCGGAGCATGCGTCCTTATACCAGAACCCAGCGGCCTGACTTCCCGCCACGCCGCCTAGACGACCCTCTTCCCCTCGCAAAGGTTGACCAGTTCATGTAGCGCCAGCACCTGCGCCCGCCGACCGCTGGAGGGGCGGAGCTGCTTCAGGATGCCAGCTCCGCGCAGTTGCGCAAGAAGCTTGGTCACCACGGGTTTTGTTGGTAGCCCCGGCTGGCCGAAGAGGTGGCTCGATGCGAACACGGGTTGCGCGAAAAGCCGGTCAAGGAGCGGTACGGCGTATTCCGAGCGTGTCAGCGTGATGGCTCTTGCTTTCAGCCGTTCGTAGAGGACGAGGATACCGCGAGCCTTTTCGGCGTTCGCTTCGGCCTGCGTGCCGAGGGCGCGCAGGAAGAAGGCAGTCCAGGCATTCCACGACCGCGGTCCGTTCAGGGCACGAAGGCGCGCGATGTACTCGGCGCGGTGCGCGTCGAGATACTGCGACAGGTAGAACATCGGCCGGCGCAGCAGGCGCTTTTCGTACAGGAACACAGGGATGATCATGCGCCCGATGCGACCGTTGCCGTCGCGGAAAGGATGGAGGATCTCGAACTGCGCGTGGATCAGCGCGAGCTGGACAAGCGGGTCAAGCTCGTCCCCACGCCAATAGGACTCGAGATTGGCGATCAGTTTCGGCAGGCGCGCCGGCTCGGGTGGGACGAAGCGGGCCTCCTCGATCGGCGTGCCGGGGGTGCCGATCCAGACCTGCGTGCGGCGGAATTCGCCCGGCGTCTTGTCGCGCCCTCGCACGCTTTGCAGCAGCGCCGCGTGCAGGCGCTTGAGCAGCGCCAGGCTGAACGGGCGCTTTTTCAGCGCGTTCTCAGCCTCTCGCAGCGCCTTCCGGTAGTTGAGAATTTCTTGGATGTCCTCGCGCCGCTCCGCGCTCGCCGGCGGCTCACCCGCCTCGAAGCGCAGCACGTCGCCGAGCGTCGCCTGGGTGCCCTCGATCTTCGAGGAAAGCACCGCCTCCTGGGTGGTCAGGGGCGACAGAAGCACGGCCGGGTCCGGCAGCCCGAGCAAGATGCCGTCGTAGTGCGCGAGCGCCCGCGTGGCGCGGCCGATGACCGGCACGAGCGCGCGCCAGTCAAGCCCGGCGCGGGGCAGCGGCGTGGCGTCGAACGGGCCGGGTGCAGCCATTGCGCCAAGCAGTGTAGCGGCAAGCCCAGTTTGAGTAAAGAAAACGCCACAAAGCTTTACTCAAACGGGGCTTGCGTAAAGCGCGCTTTACTCAAGCCTTGCCGGGACTAACCCGCTGCGCGCGCCTCCAGCGCAGCCACGGCCGGCAACGTCCTGCCCTCCAGGAACTCCAGGAACGCGCCGCCCGCGGTCGAGATGTAGTCGATCTCACCGGCGATGCCGAACTTGTTGATGGCCGCAACGGTGTCGCCGCCGCCCGCGACAGAGAAGCCCTTCGACTCCGCGATCGCGCGCGCGATCGTCTCAGTGCCCATGGCGAAGGCGTCGTTCTCGAACACACCAACCGGACCGTTCCAGACGATCGTGCCGGCGCTCGTGAGCAGCGCGGCGAGCTCCTGGGCGCTTTGCGGACCGATGTCCAGGATCATCTCGTCGGCGGCCACGTCCTTGGCCGCTTTGGTGACGCCGCTCGCGTCCCCGAGGCTCTTGCCGACCACCACGTCCACCGGCAGCGGCACTTTCGTGGCCTGCATGATGCGCCTGGCCTCGTCCACGAGGTCCTTCTCCACGAGCGACTTGCCCACGGGCAGCCCCGAGGCGAGCATGAAGGTATTGGCGATGCCGCCGCCGACGATCAGTTGATCGACCTTCTTCGCCAATTCCGCCAGCACCGTCAGCTTGGTGGACACCTTCGAGCCGGCCACGACCGCGACCAGGGGCCGCTGCGGATTGGCGAGCGCCTTGCCCAGCGCGTCGAGCTCGGCGGCCATCAGCGGCCCGGCGCAGGCCACCTTGGCGAAGCGCGCCACGCCGTGCGTGGTGGCCTCGGCGCGGTGCGCCGTGCCGAAGGCGTCGTTCACGTAGACGTCGCACAGCGCGGCGATCTTCCTCGCCAGCGCCTCGTCGTCCTTCTTCTCGCCCTTGTTGACCCGGCAGTTCTCGAGCAGCACCACGTCGCCCGGCCGCACCGCGACCCCGTCCACCCAGTCGCGCTTGAGCGGCACGTCGCGGCCGAGCAGCTCGCCCAGGCGCTTCGCCACCGGGGCGAGGGAATCCTCGGGCTTGAATTCGCCCTCCTTCGGCCGGCCCAGGTGCGAGGTCACCATCACCGCGGCGCCTTGGTCCAGCGCCAGGCGAATGCCCGGCACGGAGGCGCGGATGCGCGTGTCGTCGGCGACGCCGCCGGCGTCGTCCAGCGGCACGTTCAGGTCGGCGCGGATGAAGACCCGCTTGCCGCGCAGCTCCAGCTCCTCCATGCGCTTGAAGCGCATGGCGCTACCTGGCGTTCATCATCGCCACCGCCGCGTCCAGCATGCGGTTGGAGAAGCCCCACTCGTTGTCGTACCAGGAGCCCACTTTCACCATCGTGCCGCCGGTGACCTTGGTGAGGCTCGCGTCGAAGATCGAGCTCGCCGGGTTGTGGTTGAAGTCCGAGGACACGAGCGGCGCGCTGTTGTACTCGAGGATGCCTTTCAGCGCGCCCTCGGAGGCCGCCTTCACCGCCTTGTTGACCTCCTCGACGCTGGTCGCCTTCTTCGCCGTGAAGGTGAGGTCGACGATCGAGACGTTGATGGTCGGCACGCGGATGGCGTAGCCGTCGAGCTTGCCGTTCAGGTGCGGCAGCACGAGGCCCACCGCCGCGGCCGCGCCGGTCTTGGTCGGGATCATGTTGTGCGTCGCCGAGCGCGCGCGGCGCAGGTCCTTGTGGAACACGTCGGTGAGCACCTGGTCGTTGGTGAACGCGTGCACCGTCACCATGAGGCCCTGCACCACGCCGATCGAGTCGTCGAGCGCCTTCACCAGCGGCGCGAGGCAGTTCGTGGTGCACGAGGCGTTGGAGATCACGCTGTCGGATACCTTCAGCTCGCGGTCGTTCACGCCCATGACGATGGTGCGGTCGACGTCCTTGTCGCCCGGCGCCGAGATGATCACCTTCTTCGCCCCGGCGGCGATGTGGCTCGCGCCGCCCTTCGCCTTGCCGGTAAACAGACCCGTGCACTCCAGCACCACGTCCACGCCCATCGCCTTCCAGGGGAGCTTCGCCGGGTCGCGCTCGGCCAGCACCTTGAGCTGGTCGCCGTTGACGACGATGGCGTCGCCTTCCACCGCGACCGAGGCGCCGAAGCGACCGTGCGCGGTGTCGTACTTGAGCAGGTGCGCATTGGTCGCCGCGTCGCCCAGGTCGTTGATGGCGACGAACTGCAGGTCGTGCTTTTTCCCGTTCTCGTAGTGGGCGCGCAGGATGTTCCTGCCGATGCGCCCGAAACCGTTGATCGCTACCTTGATGGTCATGACAGCACGCTCCTCACCGCTGTTTCGACGTTTTCGGCCGTGAAGCCGAAATGCTTGAACAGGTCTCCCGCCGGCGCCGACGCGCCGAAGCGGTCCAGGCCCACCACCTGGCCGTCGACGCCGACGTACTTGCGCCACAGGTCGGTCACGCCAGCCTCCACGGCGACGCGCGGCAGGCCGCGCGGCAGCACCGCGTCGCGGTACGCCGCGTCCTGCCGATCGAATACCGAGCTCGAGGGCATGGATACGACCCGCACCGCGATGTCGGCCTCGGCGAGCCGTTTCTGCGCCTCCAGGGCAAGCGGCACTTCCGAGCCGGTGGCGATGATCACCGCCTTGGCCCAGGGCGCGTCCGACAGCACGTAGCCGCCCCGGCGCACCTGGGCGAGCGCCTCCTCGTTGCGCAGCGCGAAAGCGACGTTCTGGCGCGAAAAGAGCAGCGCGCTCGGCCCGTCGCGCCGCTCGAGCGCGCAGGTCCAGGCCACCGCCGCCTCCACCGTGTCGCAGGGCCGCCAGACGTCCATGTGGGGTATGAGTCGCAAGCTGGCCGCATGTTCCACCGGCTGGTGCGTGGGGCCGTCCTCGCCCAGGCCGATGGAATCGTGGGTGAACACGTAGATGACGCGCTGGCGCATGAGCGCCGCCATGCGCAGGGCGTTCCTCGCATAGTCCGAGAACACCAGGAACGTGCCGCCGTAGGGAATGAAGCCGCCGTGCAGCGCGACGCCGTTCATGATGGCGCACATGGCGAACTCGCGCACGCCGTAGAACAGATAGTTGCCGCCCGCCTCGCGCGTGATGATGCTCGAGGCCTTGCCCATGGTCAGGTTCGACCCGGTCAGGTCGGCCGAGCCGCCGAGCAGCTCGGGCAGCTCCGGGAGCAGCGTCTCGAGGACGTTCTGCGAGGCCTTGCGCGTGGCGAGCGTCTCGGCCCTGGCGTGGGTGGCGGCGATCAGCCGGCCGACGCGCTCCTCGAAATCCGCGGGCAGCTCGCCGGCGAGGCGCCGGCGCAGCTCCGCCGCCTCGGCCGCGTACTGCGCCGAGTACTGGTCGAGCAGCTTCAGCCAGCGGCGCTCGGCGCGCTTGCCCGCGGCGCGCGCGTCCCAGCCCGCGTACA
>DATFEJ010000189.1:0-2685 GCA_035251235.1 Burkholderiales bacterium | reverse complement strand
CCTGGCCAGCCTGTTGGAGATGCCCCAGGCCATGCTCCTGCTGCTCGACAGCCAGGGGCAGAAGCTCTACACGGTGGCCAGCCACGGCTACTCGCTGTCGGGGATCGGCTCGGAGTTTCCCCTGGGGCGCGGCATCATCGGCGTCGCCGCACAGTTCCGCACGCCGATCCGCATCGCCCACCTGGCCTCGGAATACGCCTACAGCCGGGCCATCCACGAGCACCTGGCCGAGGCCGGGCGCGGCGACCGGCTGGAGACCGAGATCGCCTTTCCCGGCCTGGCCGAGCCGCACAGCCAGCTGTCGCTGCCGATCCTCGCGGCCGGCCGCCTGCTCGGCGTGCTGCACGTGGAAAGCGCCGAGCCGCACCGCTTCGGCTACGACGAGGAGGACTGCCTGATGGGCCTGGCCAGCCTGCTCGGCGCCTCGATCCTGGCGCTGCAGCAGGTGGCCGACAACCCGGCTGAAGACGGCGGCGCGCCGCTGCTCGCCGCGCCGCCGCTGGGCACGCCGCTGGCGGTGCGCTACTACCCGGCCAACAGCAGCGTGTTCCTCGGCGAGGACTACCTGATCAAGGGCGTGGCGGGCGCGATCCTGAGGAAGCTCCTCGCCGACTACCTGCGCGAGGGACGCACCGAGTTCACCAACCGGGAGCTGCGGCTGGACGCGTCGATCCGGCTGCCCGATCTCTCCGACAACCTCGAGGCGCGCCTCGTGCTCCTGCACAGGCGTCTCGCCGAGCGCTCGGACGCGCTTCGGCTGGAGAGAAGCGGCCGGGGCCGGTTCCGCCTGCGCGTGAACCGGCCCGTGCAGCTCGTCGAAGTGCCGCGCGGCTAGGCCGTCTGCGGCCCGAGGGCCGCCGTGAGCTTCGCCCAGTCGCGCTCCACGAGGAGCGAGCGCATGCCGAGCACGACCTCCGCAGGCATGTGCGCGAGCAGCCCGACGCGCTCGGCCGGCGTCATCGCCGGCAGCATCCAGCGTATCCCGAGCGCGAAGACCTCCGGCTTGACGCTGGCGAGCAGCGCCTGGTGGATACGCTCCAGCTCTTCGTCGCCGTAGGCGCCCCAGAGCTGCGCGTTGTTCTCGGTCTCCTCGAAGTGCATGTGCTCGAGGTTCTCGGCGAAGAGCAGGGCGAGCTCGCGATACAGCGTGAGCGCGGCGCCTGGGCGCGCGGCGTCGTCCGCGCTCTCCACCGCGAGCGCCAGTGCCTCCAGGCGCTCGAGCGCGCGCTCGTGCTCCACATGATCGCCAGCAGTGCGCCGCGCGCTGCCCGGCCGGCGCGCTTCCAGCGCCGGGTGCACGAACTGGTTCTCGTGGTGCAGGTGTGCGCGCAGGAACATGGCCAGCGCGCGCACCTCGGCGAGCGTGGCGGCGGTTTCCTCGCGGTCGTTCGCGTCCATGCGGCCTACGGCGGCGAGGGTGGAGCCCATGAAGGCGCGGATGCCCTTGTGCACCAGGGTGTACATGTCCACGAGCGAACCGGCGGCGAGGCTCTGGGCCCGGCCGCGGCGCTCGTCGAGGCGGATGACGGCTTGGTTCATTCTTGTGTGCTCCCTTTGGGTTGAAAAAGCGAGGAGCGCACGATAGCGGCGCCGCGCAACGCGCGTCGCTAAATGCTGCTTAAGGGAACCTTAAGAGTTCCTTAACGCCCGCCAGTGACGTCGAGGATCGCGCCGGTGCAGTAGGACGCCTCGTCCGACAGCAGCCACAGCACGGCGCGCGCCACCTCCTCGGGGTCGCCGCCGCGCTTCATCGGGATGCTGTCGCGCAGGCGCTCGATGCGGTTCGGCTCGCCGCCCGAGGCGTGGATGTCCGTGTGCACGAAGCCCGGGCGCACGCAGTTCACGCGGATGCCGTCCTCCGCCAGTTCCTTGGCGAGGCCGAGGGTCATGGTGTCGATCGCGCCCTTGGAGGCCGCGTAGTCCACGTACTCGCCCGGCGAGCCCAGGCGCGCCGCCCCGGAGGAGATGTTGACGATGGCACCGCCCTTGCCGCCGTGCTTCGTGGACATGCGCCGGATGGCCTCGCGCGCGCAGAGGAAGGCGCCGATGACGTTGGTGGCGAACATGCGCTGCAGGCGCGCCGCGTCCATCGCTTCGACGCGCGACTGGCGCTCTACGATGCCGGCGTTGTTGACCACCGCCGTGAGCGGTCCGAGCGCCCGATCGCACTCCTGGAAGAGGTCCACGACATCCTTCTCCACGGCCACGTCGCCGGCCAGTGCAATGGCCTGGCCACCGCCATCGCGAATCTCCTGCGCCACGCCTTCAGCGGCGGCGCGATTGCGCAGGTAGTTGATGCAGACCGCGTAGCCGCGGCGCGCGGCCAGCCGCGCGGTGGCGGCGCCGATGCCGCGACCGCCGCCGGTGACCATCAGCACGCCGCCCGGCATCCCTAGCGCCCGCGCAGGAACAGCTTGTCGAGGTCGCCCAGGGTAAGCTGGTACCAGGTGGGCCGGCCATGGTTGCAGCTTCCCGAGCGCTCGGTCTCCTCCATTTCGCGCAGCAGCGCGTTCATCTCCGGCACCGACAGCGCCCGGTTGGCGCGCACCGCGGCGTGGCACGCCATGGTGGCGAGCAGCTCGTTCTGGCGCGCGGCCAGCACCTGCGCGGCGCCGAACTCGCGCAACTCGGCGAGGAGGGACCGCGCCAGCCCCGCCACGTCGCCGGCCGCGAGCAGCGCCGGCG
>DATFEJ010000139.1:0-2194 GCA_035251235.1 Burkholderiales bacterium | reverse complement strand
CGCGAGCGCCACGCGCCGGCCGAGGCGCGGGTGCCGCCGCAGGCTGGGCGCGACGAGGTCGAGCTGTCGCTCGCCGCCATGCGGCTGCGGGCCGAGGTGGCGCGCAACCTGGAGGCCTACCAGAAGCGCCCGCGCAAGAAGTTCATCGGCGCGAGCGCGTCGGAGTACCGCTTCGCGCAGTACGAGGAGGACTGGCGCCGGAAGATCGAGCGCATCGGCACCGTCAACTACCCCTCGGCCGCGCGCGGCAAGCTGTACGGCAACTTGCGCCTGACGGTGACGCTGCGCGCCGACGGCAACGTGGCGGCCGTCGAGCTCGATCGCTCCTCCGGGCTGAAGGTGCTGGACGACGCGGCGTTCCGCATCGTGCGCATGGCGTCGCCCTATGCGGCCTTTCCGCCGGAAATCCGCCGCGACACGGACCTGCTGGTCATCACGCGCACCTGGTTCTTCGGCCGCGGCGACCAGTTCTGGACTGAATGAGCCCGTGCCGGACCGCTATGCCGTCATCGGCCACCCGGTGGCCCATTCCAGGTCGCCGTGGATCCACGCGCAGTTCGCGCGCGCGACCGGCGAAGACATGGAGTACGGCGCCATCGACGCGCCGCCGGCGGAGTTCGCGCGCGCCGTAGAGCGCTTCCGCAGCCAGGGCGGCAGAGGATTGAACGTCACGCTGCCGTTCAAGCCCGAGGCCTTCCGCCTGTGCGCCGAGACGAGCGCGCGCGCCGCGGCGGCGCGGGCGGTCAACACCCTGGTGCTCGATCGAGCGCGACTGTTCGGCGACAACACGGACGGCGCGGGACTGGTGCGCGACCTGACCGAGAACCTGGGGCGCCGTCTGGCCGGCGAGCGCGTGCTGGTCCTGGGGGCGGGCGGTGCCGCCCAAGGCGTGCTGGCGCCGCTCGCGCAGGCGGGCGCGGCGGGCATCGTCATCGCCAACCGCACCGTGGCGCGCGCCGAGGCGCTCGCGCAGCGCGTGCCGGGCGCCGAGGCGTGCGGGTTCGAGGCGCTCGCCGGACGCACGTTCGGACTGGTAATCAATGCGACCTCCGCCGGCCTGCAGGGCGAGCTGCCGCCGCTGCCGACGGGGCTGTTCGGCGCGGGCGCGCTCGCTTACGACATGATCTACGGCCGCGATACCGAATTCCTTGCCCTGGCGCGCGCGGCGGGCGCCGCGACGGCCGACGGCCTGGGCATGCTGGTCGAGCAGGCCGCCGAATCCTTTCTCGTCTGGCGGGGCGTGCGGCCCGACACGCGCGCGGTGCTCGCCGCCCTGCGCGCGCGCTAGCGCATGCTGCGCGCCCTGCGTCGCGCCCGACGCATCGCCGGCTTCACGCTGGCGGCCGTGCTGGTCACGGTGTTCCTCGTGCAGGCCTGGTACTACGCGCGCCTGCTCTGGTGGGCCCAGCATGCGCCTGCCACCACGGCATTCATGGAACGGCGGCTCGAGCAGATGCGCGCGCGCGATCCGCGGGCGCGCCTGCAGCACCGCTGGGTGCCCTATGAGCGCATCGCCGCGCCGCTCAAGCGCGCGGTGGTCGCCGCGGAGGACGCGCGCTTTCTCGATCACGAGGGCTTCGACTGGGAGGCCATCCAGAAGGCGATCGAGAAGAACGAGCGCCGCGGCCGGGTGGTCGCGGGCGCCTCGACCATCAGCCAGCAGCTGGCGAAGAACCTGTTCCTGTCGGGCGAGCGATCGTGGTGGCGCAAGGGGCAGGAGGCGGTCATCACGGCGATGCTCGAGGTGGCGATGGACAAGCGGCGCATCCTCGAGCTGTACCTCAACTTCGCCGAGTGGGGCGACGGCGTGTTCGGCGCGGAGGCCGCGGCGCGCCACCATTTCGGCGTGCCGGCGGCGGGCCTGGATCCCGCGCAGGCGGCGTGGCTGGCGTCCATCCTGCCGAGCCCGCGGCGCTACGAGCGCGGCGAGTCCACGCCCTATCTGGAAGCGCGCATCGACACCATCCGCCGCCACATGAGTTACGCGCAGATCCCCTGATAGACTGAACGCGCCATGGTGCGCAAAGTGCGGTTCGCGAAGAGCATGGCGGCTTCCGCGCTGGCCGTGATGGTGCTGGTGTTCGCCGCGCTGGTGTCGTCGTGGATCGGGCTGGACGCGGAGTCGCGCGGCCGCGCCGCGGTGGCGCTGGCGGCGCAGCTCGAGCGCGACGTGGCGCAAGCCCGCGCGCTCGCT
>DATFEJ010000003.1:0-6652 GCA_035251235.1 Burkholderiales bacterium | reverse complement strand
CACGCGAGGGCGAACACGGGCCCGAACACGGCGTAGGCGCGCAGCGAGAACGCGAGTCCCGCCGCGGCGCGCCAGCCGCGCCGCAGCTGCGGCCCGGCCCCGGCGAGCGCCAGCCGGACGAATTGCAGCCAGACTGCCTGCCGCTTCACCGACGTCGGGCCGCGCTCGTAGAACTCGCGCGCCGCCGTGCGGCGGATCTTGCCGCTCGAGGTCTTGGGCACGGTCGCCGGGGGCGCGAGCACGATGTCGTCGGCCGGCCCGCCGGTCAGGCTGACCGCCAGCTCGTTGATCACGCGCTTCAAGTCGGCATGCCGCGAGGCGTCGGCATTGCGCATCTCGGCGAGCACCACCATGCGCTCGGTGCCCGTGGCGGCGTCGCGGCTGCCGAACACCGCGACGCAGCCTCGGCGCACGCCGCCGAGGTCGCCCACCGCCTGCTCCAGCTCGTAGGGGCTGATATTGCGCCCGCCGCGGATGATGATGTCCTTTTCGCGCCCGGTGAGGTAGACCATGCCTTCCTTGAGGTAGGCGCGGTCGCCGGTATTCAGCCAATCGCCGTCGAACAGCTTCTTCGTCGCTTCCGGACTGCGGTAGTAGCCCGAGGTGGCCGAGGGGCCGCGGAACTGCAGCAGGCCCTCCTGGCCGTCGGGCAGCTCGAGGCCCGCCGCGTCCACCACGCGCAGGTCGTGGCCTTCGATGACGTGGCCGCAGCCGACCACCCTGAGCGGCGCCGGATCGTCGGAGCGCGCCGGCACGGCCTCGCCGCTTTGCGAGAATTTCTCGCGGTCCAGGGCGTCCACGCGCCACGGCTCGCCCGGCGTGGTGAAGGCCACGCCCACCGTGCATTCGGCGAGTCCATAGACGGGGGAGAGCACGTTCTTGCGCAGCCCCCATTTCGAGAAGCGCTGCTCGAAGCTGGTGACGGTGTCGGGGCTCACCGGCTCGGCGCCGTTGAAGGCGAAGCGCCAGGACGAGAGGTCGATGCCCTCCATCTCCGCGTCCGCGATGCGGCGCAGGCACAGTTCGTAGGAAAAATTCGGCCCCCCCGAAATGGTGCCGCGGTGGCGGTGGATGGCGCGCATCCAGCTCGCGGGGTGCGAGAGGAACGCCAGCGGCGACATCAGCACCACCGGGAAGCCGAGGAACATGGTGGCGAAGCACCCGCCGATCAGCCCCATGTCGTGGTACAGCGGCAGCCAGCTCACGAACACGTCGCCCGGGCCCGCGCTTACCGCCTTGCCCATCGCCTGCACGTTGACCAGCAGGTTGGCGTGCGACAGCACCACGCCCTTCGGGTTGCCGGTGCTGCCCGAGGTGTACTGCAGGAAGCCGATGTCGCCGGGCTTGCCGCGCACCGGCGCGAAGCCCGCGCCGCTGCCTTCCAGGTCGGACGGCATGAGCACCGCGCGCAGGCTTTCCACCTGCGCGCGCAGCAGGTAGGCGAGCGCCTTCGCCTCGGGGATGGTGATCATGATCGTCGCGCCGGCGCTCTTCAGGATGCCGACGTGGCGCGTCATGTGGTCTTCGATGGTGGAGAGGCGCGCCGGCGGATACAGCGGCACCGGCACGCCACCCGCGAGCAGCACGCCGTAGAAGGAGAACAGGTACTCCTTGCAGGTGGGCAGCATGATCGCCACCATCTGCCCGGGCTGCAGGCCGGCCTGCGCGAGGCGCGCCGCGTAGCCGAGCGCGCCGTCGTAGAGCTGGCGGTAGGTGATCGGCGTTTCCTCACCTTCCTCGTACAGGTGCACCGTCAGCCGGTCGGGCTGGCGCTCGACGTGGTACTCGAGCGCCTCGGTGAGCGTCTGCGCCTGCAGCGGCGGGCGCACGTCGGTGGACTGCGACAGGCTGGCGACGGTCGTATCGGCCGCGCGCGGGGCGTGGCCGGCGCTGGCCAGCAGGAAGCGCAGGAGGTCGCGCGGGGTCTCGCTGGTGGCGAGCGCCTGCTCGGGCAGGCTCGTGCCGAACTCGCGCTCCAGCCGGAGCACCAGCTCGACGCGCGCCAGGCTGTCCAGCCCCAGCCCCTTCTCCAGGTGGGTATCGAGCGCGACGTGCGCCTCGAGGTGCGGGCGCGCCTCGCGCGCCACCGCCTGCACGACCGCGAGGAGTTTCTGCGCGTCGACGGTCGCGCTCGGCTGGCTCATGGAGCGGCGAGTGTACACGCGCCCCGCGCGCGCTTGACCGCAGTCAAGAAAGCGCGCCCCCGGGCTGCCGGATAATGCTGCACATCGTGAAGAAAGCTCGCGCAACCCCCAAGGGCCGCGGCGTGGAGCCGCAGGCGCTGCAGGAAGTCCGGGCCCTGCTCGGCGCGGCGCCGCGGCGCCGCGACCTGCTGATCGAATACCTGCATCGACTGCAGGACCGCTTCGGCCACCTGTCGGCCGCGCGCCTGGCGGCGCTCGCGCAGGAAATGAAGCTGTCGATGACCGAGGTGTTCGAGGTCGCGACCTTCTACCACCATTTCGACGTGGTGAAGGAGGGCGCGGCCGCGCCGCCGGCGCTCACGGTGCGCGTGTGCGACTCCATCGCCTGCGAATTGGCCGGCGCGCAGGATCTGCTGAAGAAGCTGCCCGGCTTGTTGGGCAGGGACGTGCGCGTGATTCCCGCGCCGTGCGTCGGCCGCTGCGAGGCGGCACCGTGCGCCGTCGTGCACCAGAATCCGGTGGGACACGCGACCGTGGAGAAGGTCAAGGCCGCCGTGCAAGCGAAAAGGCTCGGCTGCCCGGAGCCCGGGTACGTCGAGTACGCCGCCTACCGCAAGGCGGGCGGCTACCGCCTGCTCGCCGATTGCCTCGCCGGCAAGCGCACGCGCGACGAGGTCACGAAGATCATGGAGGACTCGGGCTTGAGGGGCCTGGGCGGCGCGGGCTTTCCCGCCGGGCGCAAATGGCGCATCGTCGCCGCGGAGCCGGCGCCTCGATTGATGGCGGTGAACATCGACGAGGGCGAGCCCGGCACCTTCAAGGACCGCTGGTACCTCGAGCGTGATCCGCACCGCTTCCTCGAGGGCATGCTGGTGGCGGGGTGGTGCGCGGGCGTGGGCGAGGTCTATATCTACCTGCGCGATGAGTACGCGGGCTGCCGCGCGGTGCTCGAGCGCGAGCTCGCGAAACTGAAGAAAAGCCCACCCTGCGCGCTGCCGCCGATCAGCCTGCGCCGCGGCGCGGGCGCCTACATCTGCGGCGAGGAGTCGGCGATGATCGAGTCGATCGAGGGCAAGCGCGGCATGCCGCGCTTGCGGCCTCCCTACGTCGCGCAGGTGGGCCTCTTCGGCTACCCGACGCTCGAGCACAACATGGAAACGGTGCTCTGGGTGCGCGAGATCGTGGAGAAAGGCGCGGCGTGGTTCGCCTCGCACGGGCGCCACGGCAGGAAGGGCCTGCGCTCGTTCTCGGTGTCGGGACGCGTGAACAAGCCCGGCGTGCACCTCGCGCCGGCGGGCATCACTGTGCGCGAGCTGATCGACGAGTACTGCGGCGGCATGCTGGACGGACACGAGTTCTACGCCTACCTGCCCGGCGGCGCCTCGGGCGGCATCCTGCCCGCGTCCAAGGGGGACGTGCCGCTCGACTTCGACACCCTGCAGCCGCACGGCTGCTTCATCGGCTCGGCCGCCATCGTCATCCTCTCGCAGCGCGACCGGGCCGCCGCCGCGGCGCGCAACCTGATGAAATTCTTCAAGGAAGAGTCCTGCGGGCAGTGCACGCCGTGCCGCGTCGGCACCGCCAAGGCGCTGGCGCTCATGGACGAACAGCGCTGGAACCAACCGCTGCTGACCGAGCTCTCACAGGCCATGATGGACGCCTCCATCTGCGGCCTGGGGCAGGCGGCCCCGAACCCGGTACAGTGCGTGATGAAGTATTTCCCCCGCGAGGTGGCCTGATGGACCGCGCGAGCACGAAGCAACTCGCCACCCTGCCGATCGAGTTCAAGCTCAACGGCCAGACGGTCGTCGGCCGGCCCGACGAGTCCATCCTCGAGACGGCGAAGCGCCACGGCGTGGAGATCCCGCACCTTTGCTACACGCCGGGGCTGCGGCCCGACGGCAACTGCCGCGCCTGCGTGGTCGAAGTCAAGGGCGAGCGGGCGCTCGCGCCCTCCTGCTGTCGCTATCCCAAGGAGGGCATGGAAGTCACCAGCGACTCCGCGCGCGCGCTGCTCTCGCAGAAGATGGTGCTCGAGCTCCTGCTCTCGGACATGCCCGAGAAGGCCTACCGCAAGGACTCCGAGCTCGATCAGTGGGCGAAGAGGCTGGACATCGGCCTGCCGCGCTTCAAGGCGCGCCACCAGCCGAAGGCGGACCTGTCGCATCCCGCGATGGCGGTGAACCTGGACGCCTGCATCCAGTGCACGCGCTGCCTGCGCGCCTGCCGCGAGGAGCAGGTGAACGACGTCATCGGCTACGCCTGGCGCGGGGAGCACGCCAAGATCGTGTTCGACTTCGACGACCCGATGGGCGCTTCGACCTGCGTCGCCTGCGGCGAGTGCGTGCAGGCCTGCCCGACGGGCGCGCTGATGCCGGCGCGCGAGGCGGGCCTGCAGCAGATCGACAGGACGGTCGACTCCGTATGCCCGTTCTGCGGCGTGGGCTGCCTGCTCACCTACCACGTGAAGAGCAACGTCATCCAATTCGTCACCGGCAAGGACGGCCCCTCGAACCACGGCCGGCTGTGCGTAAAGGGGCGCTACGGCTTCGACTATGTCAATCATCCACACCGCCTGACCACGCCCTTGATCCGCAAGCCGGGCGTGAAGAAATCCGCCGGCTTCAAGGTGGACCCCGGCAACTGGGGGGCGGTGTTCCGCGAGGCGAGCTGGGAAGACGCGCTCGAGCTCGCGGCGTCCGGCTTGCGCAAGGTCCGCGACGCGGACAAGTTCGCGCTCGCCGGCTTCGGCTCGGCCAAGGGGTCGAACGAGGAGGCCTACCTCTTCCAGAAGCTGGTGCGCACGGGCTTCGGCACCAACAACGTGGACCACTGCACGCGGCTGTGCCATGCCTCGTCGGTCGCGGCGCTGCTGGAAGGCATCGGCTCGGGGGCGGTCTCCAACCAGGTGAATGACGTGGAGCATTCGGAAGTCATTTTTCTCATCGGCGCGAATCCCACCTCGAACCACCCGGTGGCGGCCACGTGGCTGAAGAACGCCGCGAGGCGCGGCGCCAAGCTGATCGTCGCCGACCCGCGCCGCACCGACCTCGCGCGCCACGCCGCGCACTTCCTGCAGTTCCATCCGGACACCGACGTGGCGCTGCTGAACGCGATGATCCACACGATCATCGACGAGGGGCTCGCCAACGAAGCCTTCATCCGCGACCGCACCAGCGGCTACGATGCGCTCAAGGAGAACGCGAAGGACTTCTCGCCGGAGAAGATGGCGCCCATCTGCGGCATCCCGGCGCAGACCATCCGCGAGGTCGCGCGGCTCTATGCCACCTCGAAGGCCTCGATCATCCTCTGGGGCATGGGCATCAGCCAGCACGTGCACGGCACCGACAACGCGAGGTGCCTCATCGCGCTCACGCTGATGACCGGACAGGTCGGGCGTCCGGGCACGGGGCTGCATCCGCTGCGCGGCCAGAACAACGTACAGGGCGCGTCCGACTCGGGACTCATCCCGATGATGTACCCGGACTACCAGCGCGTGGCGATGCCGGAAGCGAAGGCGCGCTTCGAGAAGTTCTGGGGCGCCGAGCTCGATCCGAAGCCCGGCCTCACGGTGGTCGAGATCATGAACGCCGCGTACGACGGCAAGATCCGCGGCATGTACGTCATGGGCGAGAACCCGGCCATGTCGGACCCCGACCTCGAGCACGCGCGCGCGGCGATGGCCAAGCTCGAGCACCTCGTGGTGCAGGACATCTTCCTCACCGAGACGGCGTACCTCGCGGACGTGGTGCTGCCCGCGACCGCCTGGCCGGAGAAGGACGGCACCGTCACCAACACCGACCGCATGGTGCAGCTCGGCCGCAAGGCGCTCGAGGCGCCGGGCGAGGCGAAGCCCGACCTGTGGATCATCCAGGAGCTGGCGCGGCGCCTGGGCCTCGGATGGAGCTACGCGGGGCCGAAGGACGTTTGGAACGAGATGCGCGGCTGCATGGACTCGATTCGCGGCATCACCTGGGAGCGCCTGGAGCGCGACTCCTCGGTCACCTATCCGTGCGAGAACGAGGGCGACCCGGGGCAGCCGGTGGTGTTCCAGACGCACTTCCCTACGGCGACCGGCCGCGGCAAGTTCGTGCCCGCGGACCTGATCCGCGCGGACGAGCGCCCGGACAAGGAATTCCCGATGGTGCTGATCACCGGGCGCCAGCTCGAGCATTGGCACACGGGCGCGATGACGCGCCGCTCGGGCGTGCTCGACGCGCTCGAGCCCGAGCCCGTGGTGTCGATGCATCCGCTCGACCTCGAGGCGCTGCGGGCCAGGCCGGGCGACCTCGTGACGGTGGAGTCGCGCCGCGGCCGGATCGCGCTGTACGCGCGCGCGGACGCGGGCACGCCGCGCGGCGCGGTGTTCATCCCGTTCGCCTTCCAGGAGGCGGCGGCCAACCTGCTCACCAACCCGGTGCTCGATCCGTTCGGCAAGATTCCCGAGTTCAAGTACTGCGCCGTGCGCGTGACGCGCGGCGGCGCGCGCCCGGCCGACCCGGGCTACG
>DATFEJ010000022.1:0-2197 GCA_035251235.1 Burkholderiales bacterium | reverse complement strand
GGTAGCGGGACCCCAGCACCAGGTCCGCGCCGGCAACGGCGCGGCGAGGCGCGCGCGCAGCATCTCCAGCCGCGCGAGCGCGCTCCGCAGCGCCTCCGGCTGGCGCGGGTCGGCGTACACCACGAGGTGGAGCTTGCCCATGACGTTGTCCACGACCGCCAGCTCGTCTGAGACCAGCAGCAGAATGTCGGGAGTCCCCAGCGCATCCGGCTTGGGCGCGCCAAGGGCGGTGGGCTCCACGTGGCGCACCATCTCGTAGCCGAAGTAGCCCGCGAGCCCGCCGGGAAACTTGAGCGTGCCGGGGGCGGGCGCCACGCGATGGCGCGCCAGGTAGGCGCGCACGAAAGCGAGCGGATCGCCCTGCGCTTCCTCCAGACAGACATCGGCGCCGCGCGCGTCGCGCAGCAGCCGCCGCACGGTCGTGCCGCGCGCCTCGATGCGCTCGGCGCATGGGAGCCCGATGAACGAGTAGCGGCCGAAGCGCTCGCCGCCGACCACCGACTCGAGCAGGTAGCTGTAGGGGCCGCCGGCGAGCTTCAGGTAGACCGCGAGCGGGGTGTAGAGGTCGGCCCGCGACTCCATGACGACGGGAATGCGGGTATAGCCTTGTTGCGCGAGCCGCTGGAACTCGAGCTCGTTCATGTCACGATCTCCGCTGCTACTGCTGCTGACTGCTCAGGGGGGACTGCTTCGCGGCCTTGGCAAGACGCGCCGCCGGGCCGCTCGGGGCGCGCGAGTGTCTAGCGGCGCCAGGGGCGCCAGCTGCGCCAGCGGAGAAGCCCGGCTTGCGGAGAGAGGGAAGTCACGGCACGGGCAATATATCACGCCGCCGCGCGCGGGGCGGCGATGCGCGAGCGCATGTCGCGGATGGTGGCCGCGTAGTCCTGCGCGCCGAAGATCGCCGAGCCGGCGACGAAGGTGTCGGCGCCGGCCGCCGCGATCTCGGCGATGTTGTCCACCTTCACCCCGCCGTCCACCTCGAGCCAGATGTCGCGGCCGAGCCGGTCGATGCGCTTGCGCACCTCGGCGATCTTGGGCAGCACGGCGCGGATGAACTGCTGGCCGCCGAAGCCCGGGTTGACCGACATGAGCAGCACCAGGTCGAGGCTCTCGAGCGTGTGATCCAGGCAGGCGAGCGGCGTGGCCGGGTTGAGCACCAGTCCCGCCTTGCAGCCCTGCTCCTTGATCAGCGCGATGGTGCGGTCGACGTGCTCGGAAGCCTCCGGGTGGAAGCTGATGATGCTCGCGCCCGCCTTGGCGAACTCGGGAATGATGCGGTCGACCGGCTTCACCATGAGGTGCACGTCGATCGGCACGCGCGCGTGCGGCTTCAACGCGGCGCACACCATCGGCCCGACCGTGAGGTTGGGGACGTAGTGGTTGTCCATGACGTCGAAATGCAGCAGGTCGGCCCCGGCCGACTGCACCGCGCGCACCTCCTCGCCGAGCCTGGCGAAGTCCGCGGACAGGATGCTGGGGGCGATGCGCAGGGCCATGGCCGCGCGAGTTTACAATGGGCGCGTGGCCAAGGAGAAGCGATACGAGATCGCGGTGAGCGCGGCGACGCGTTATCTGCCCGAGCAGTCGGACGAGAGCACCGGGCGGTACGTGTTCGCCTACACCATCACCCTGCGCAATCCGGGGAGCGTGAGCGCGCAGCTCATCAGCCGCCACTGGATCATCACGGACGCCCAGGGGCTGGTGCAGGAAGTGCGCGGCCTGGGCGTGGTCGGCGCGCAGCCGGTGCTCAAGCCCGGCGAGAGCTTCGAGTACACGAGCGGCACCTCCATCGCGACGCCGGTGGGCACCATGCGCGGCGCCTACCAGATGGTGGCCGAGGACGGCACCCAGTTCGAGGCCCCCATCCCGGAGTTCACGCTCGCGGTGCCTCGGGTATTGCACTGAACACTATTCTTCGTCGCGCGGCTTCTTCGGCCAGGTCCACCAGACGATGAGCACCAGCAGCGCGAGCGCCGCGAGCATCTCCAGGATCACGACCCACATGGGCATTCGCTCGCTCGCGGCATGGACCCTCATTCTAGTGGCGGCCGGCTGCGCGCAGGTACCCGCGCCCTGCCCCTGCCCGAAGCCGGGCCCCGCCGCCGAGGCGCGCTATGAAGCCGTCGACTTCGCCGCGATCCCCGGCTGGGGCGCGGCGCCTATCGCCGCCAGCCTGCCGGCCTTCGTCGCAGGCTGC
>DATFEJ010000270.1:0-8632 GCA_035251235.1 Burkholderiales bacterium | reverse complement strand
GGGCAAGGCCGCGGCCGCGCACCGGCGCAAGGCGCCGAGCAGCCTCGGCAAGAGCATTGCGCTGCTGATCGTCTTCAGCCTGATCCTGGGCGCGGGCGCGGCCAACCTGGTGCCGCTCGACGCCGGGGAGTACGAAAGGGCGGCGAGCCAGGCGACCGGCCTGCCGGTCAAGGTGGGTTCCGCGCGCCTGCGCGTGCTGACCGGCATGGAGTACCGCCTGGAGCGCGTCACGGTGGGCGACGTGCTCAAGGTCGCCGAAGTGCGCATGGTGCCCGAGCTGGGCGCGCTGTTCGGCACCCAGAAGGCGTACTCGACCATCACCCTGGTGAACGCCGAGCTCAAGCAGTCCGCGCTGGGCGGCGCGCTGTTTTCCGGCATGCAGGCGGGACCGCTGCGCGTGGCGCGCGTGCAGACCAGCGGCCTCAAGCTGGACGGCCCCGTGCCGCTGCCCGCGTTCGACGTCGAGGCGAGCATGGGTCCCGGCGGCCGCGTGTCCTCGGTCAAGCTGACCGGCGAGCGCCTGAACGGCCTGATCACGCCGCGCGACAAGGTGGTCGGCTTCGACATCGCCATGGCTTCGTTCACGCCGCCCTTCGCGCCGAACCTGACCATCGTCGAGTTCGGCATGAAGGGCAGCGCGGACGGCGAGTCGATGACGGTGGCGTCGTTCGACGGGCGCCTGCTCGATGGCACGGTGGTGGGCAGCGCGCGGGTGCAGTGGGGCCAGTCCTGGAGTCTGCAGGGCCAGATCCATGGGCGCGTCATGAACGCCGCGAAGTTCGCGCCGCAGCTGGTCGCCGAGGGCCGCTTCGACGGGCGCGGCCAGTTCACCATGGCCGGCGCGGACCTGGCGAAGCTGCACGAGTCGCTGCGCCTGGACGGGACCTTCACGGTCACCAAGGGCGCGCTCGGCGCCTTCGACCTGTCGCGCGCGCTGCAGGCGACGAGCGCGCAGGCGAGCGGGCGCACGGCGTTCACGGAGCTGCAGGGCAGCGCGTCGTACGCCGGCGGAACGCTGGCGCTGCGCGACATGCGCCTCAGCTCGGGGCTGCTGCGCGGCTCGGGCACGCTGGACGTCGATCCGAAGGGCGCGCTGTCCGGGCGCGTCAATGCCGAGCTGCGCAACCTGCGCGGCACGTACTACATCGGCGGCACCCTGACCGATCCGCAGCTGCGGCGCTGAGACGCGCGGCCGGTATAATCCGGCTTTAGCGTCTTCGCCTGATGCCCACGGTCCTCCAGCTCCGCGGCGCGCGCGCGCTGTCGGATTTCCGGCTCGCCAAGCTCCTCCCGCTCCTGCAGCAGGCCCATCCCGGGATCCGCGGGCTGTCGGCCGAATACCGTCACTTCGTCGAGCTCGATGCGCCGCCGGCGCCCGAGGCGCTCGGCCTGCTCGAGCGCCTGCTCGCCTACGGGACGCCGGCCGGCGCGCCACGGGCGGGCGACGTGCTGTACCTCGCGGTGCCGCGCATCGGCACGATCTCGCCCTGGGCGTCCAAGGCCACCGACATCGCGCACAACTGCGGCCTGGCGGGCGTGCGGCGCATCGAGCGCGGGACCTGCTATTTCGTCCGCGGCGGCGAGCGCAGCGACGCCGTGGCGGCCCTGCTGCACGATCGCATGACGGAGGACGTGCTGGCGTCGTTCGACGAGGCCGGGCGGCTGTTCCGGCACGTGCCGCCGCGGCCGCTCGCGCGCGTGGCGCTCAAGGACCTGGAGGAAGCGAACCGCAGCCTCGGCCTGGCGTTGTCGCAGGACGAGATCGAGTACCTGCGCCGGGCCTACGGCGCGCTGGGCCGCGATCCGACGGACGCCGAGCTCACCATGTTCGCGCAGGCCAATTCGGAGCACTGCCGGCACAAGATCTTCAACGCCGACTGGATCGTAAACGGCGTGCCGCAGGACCGGTCGCTGTTCGCCATGATCAAGCACACCCACGCGGCGCATCCGCAGGGCACCGTGCTCGCCTACGCCGACAACGCGGCGATCATGGAAGGCAGGCGCGCGCAGCGCTTCTACGCCGGCGCGGACCACGTGTACCTGGCGCGCGCGGAGCGCACGCACACCGTGATGAAGGTCGAGACGCACAACCATCCCACGGCGATCTCGCCTTTTCCGGGCGCGGCCACCGGCGCGGGCGGCGAGATCCGGGACGAGGGCGCGACGGGGCGCGGCGCGAAGCCCAAGGCGGGGCTGGTGGGGTATTCGGTGTCGAACCTCAGGATTCCCGGCGCGGAGCGGCCCTGGGAAGACGATTACGGCAAGCCGGGGCGGATCGTGTCGGCGCTCGCCATCATGCTGGAGGGCCCGATCGGCGCGGCGTCGTTCAACAACGAGTTCGGGCGGCCCAATCTCGCCGGCTACTTCAGGACGTTCGATGCCGAGGTGGGCGGCGTGCGCCGCGGCTACCACAAGCCGATCATGCTCGCGGGCGGGGTGGGGAACATCGCCGCGCGGGACTCGGCCAAGGCGGCGCTGCCGGCGGGCTCGCTGCTCATCCAGCTCGGCGGGCCGGGAATGCTGATCGGCATGGGCGGCGGGGCGGCTTCGTCCATGGGCGCGGGCACGAACACCGAGGATCTCGATTTCGACTCGGTGCAGCGGGGCAACGCGGAAATCCAGCGCCGCGCGCAGGAGGTGATCGACCGCTGCTGGTCGCTGGGCGAGGCCAATCCCATCCTCTCCATTCACGACGTGGGGGCGGGCGGGCTTTCGAACGCGCTGCCCGAGCTCGCGCACGGCGCGGGGCGCGGCGCGCACCTCGATCTGCGCGCGGCGCCTTCCGAGGATTCGGGCATGTCGCCGCGGGAGATCTGGTGCAACGAGGCGCAGGAGCGCTACGTGCTCGCCATCGCGCCGTCGTCGCTCGAGGCCTGGCGCCGGATCTGCGAGCGCGAGCGCTGCCCGTTCGCGGTGCTGGGGACCGCGACAGCGGACGGCCGGCTGAAGGTGGAGGATCCGCAGCTGCAGGACACCCCGGTGGACGTGCCGCTGGAGGTGATCCTCGGCAAGCCGCCCAAGATGCTGCGCGACGTGCGGCACCTGGAGCGCAAGGGCGATGCGTTCCCGCTGGACGGCGTCGATCTCAAGGAGGCCGCCTACCGCGTGCTGCGCCATCCGGCGGTGGCGGACAAGACGTTCCTGATATCCATCGGCGACCGGACCGTCGGCGGCCTTTGCTCGCGCGACCCGTTCGTGGGGCCCTGGCAGGTGCCGGTGGCCGACTGCGCGGTGACGCTGATGGACTTCGAGAGCGCCGCGGGCGAGGCCTTCGCCGTGGGCGAGCGTACGCCGCTCGCCTGCGTCAACGCGCCGGCGTCGGGGCGGATGGCGGTGGGCGAGGCGCTGACCAACATTGCCGCGGCGCGCATCGCGTCGCTCGATCGCGTGAAGCTTTCAGCCAACTGGATGGCGGCGGCGGGCTATCCGGGAGAGGACGCGGCGCTGTTCGATACCGTCAAGGCCGTGGCGCTCGAGCTCTGTCCGCAGCTCGGGATTTCCATCCCGGTGGGCAAGGACTCCTTGTCCATGCGCACGGCGTGGGACACGAAGGAAGTCGTCGCGCCGGTGTCGCTGGTCGTGTCCGCGTTTGCGCCGGTGGACGATGCGCGCGGCACGCTCACGCCGCGGCTGCGCACCGATCAGGGGGAGACCGAGCTGGTCCTCATCGACCTCGGGCGCGGCAGGAACCGGCTCGGCGGGTCGATCCTCGCGCAGGTGCATTCGAAGTTCGGCAGCGAGGTGCCGGACCTCGATGATCCGGAACTCCTGCAGGGGCTGTTCGCCGCAATCCAGCAGCTGGCGCAGGAGGGGCTGCTCATCGCCTATCACGACCGCTCCGACGGGGGGCTGTTCGCCACCGTGTGCGAGATGGCCTTCGCCGGGCATTGCGGCGTGACGCTGAACCTGGACGCCATCGCCTTCGATGCGCTGACCGAGGACGTGGACGGGTTCAGGAAAGCGGGCCAAGAGCAGCTCACCGGTCGCGTGCGCGACCAGGTGCTCAAGTGCCTGTTCGCGGAAGAGCTGGGCGCGGTGCTGCAGATCCGCGCCGGCGATCGCGCGAAAGTGATGGACGCGCTGCGCTCGGCGGGGCTGGGGCCGGTGTCGCATCTCATCGGCACGCCGAACGGGCGGGACGAGATCGTCTTCACGCGCAATGCCAGGCCCCTGTTCGCGGAAAAGCGCGTCGACCTGCAGCGCGCCTGGTCGGAAACCACCTACCTCATGCAGAAGCTGCGCGACAACCCCGAGTGCGCACAGGAGGAATACGACCGCATCCTCGACGTGGGCGATCCCGGCCTGCATGTCGCCGTCACTTACGATCCGAAGGAGGTCTTCGTCAACACCGGCGCGTCGCCCCGCATCGCCATCCTGCGCGAGCAGGGCGTGAACGGCCAGGTCGAAATGGGCGCCGCGTTCCACCGCGCGGGCTTCGAGGCAGTGGACGTGCACATGTCCGACCTCATCTCCGGAAGAACCTCCCTTTCCTCCTTCCAGGGCTTCGCCGCCTGCGGCGGCTTTTCCTATGGGGACGTGCTGGGCGGCGGGCAGGGCTGGGCGAAGTCGATCCTCTTCAACAGCCGTGCCCGCAAGGAGTTCGAGGCCTTCTTCGCGCGCGCGGATGCCTTCGCCCTGGGCATCTGCAATGGTTGCCAGATGATGTCCGCCCTGAAGGAGCTCGTCCCCGGGGCGCAGCACTGGCCGTCGTTCGAGCGCAACCGCTCCGAGCAGTTCGAGGCGCGCCTGGTCATGGTCGAGGTCGTGGAGAGTCCGTCGATCGTGTTCCGCGGCATGGCGGGTTCCCGCATCCCCGGCGTCACTGCCCACGGCGAGGGGCGCGCGCAGTTCGCCTCGGAAGCCGATCGCCGGAGCGCGCTCGTCGCGGCGCGGTTTGTCGACAACCGCGGGCGCGTGACCGAGACATATCCGCTGAACCCCAACGGCTCGCCCGACGGAATTACCGGACTGACCACGGCGGACGGGCGGTTTACCATCCTCATGGAGCATCCCGAGCGGGTGTTCAGGACGGTGCAGATGTCCTGGGCGCCGGACGAGGCGGGCGAGGATTCGCCGTGGATGCGGATGTTCAGGAACGCGAGGGCGTGGGTCGGATAGGGCAGCCGCCCCGTGCACCGGCCCGGAGCAAAGGAGACCGCAGCATGATCGAAATCACCCTCGATACCGCGAACGCCATTCTGTACGTGCAGCCGAAGTCCGCCCTGGAAGAGGACGACTTCGTGCAGCTCGCGAAAGTGGTCGACCCGTACATCGAGAAGAGCGGCAATCTCGCGGCCCTCATCATCGACGCTCGCGCCTTTCCCGGATGGGACAGTCTGGGCGCGATGGCAGCCCACTTCCGCTTCGTGCGGGATCATCACAAGCGCATCCGCAAGGTCGGCCTGGTCACCGACTCCGCGCTGGGCGACGTCGCGCAGCGCCTGGCGTCGCATTTCGTGGCGGCGGAGATCAGGCATTTTCCGGCCGGGAAGCTCGAGGCCGCCAAGATGTGGGTAATGGGCCGCGCTTGAGGGAACGCCCCGTGACTAAGCCCGTCTACGCCCTCAATCTCTTCAACGTCTCGAACAAGGACGAATACCTCGCGTACTCCCGCCGCTCGGCGAAGGAAGTGCAGGCGCACGGCGGGCGCGTGGTGGCGCTGGGCAAGTTCCGCGAAGCCGCCGCCGGGTCGGTCGCGCCGCGCAGCGTCATGATCCTGGTGGAGTGGGCTTCCAGGGAGGCGTTCGACGGCTACTGCAACGATCCGCGGCTCGCGGACCTGCATCCGCACCGCGTGAACGGCACCAGCGACTACGTCTGGCACCTGTTCGACAAGCTCGAAGACCTCAGGCCGGTCCTCAAGTAGCCTAGTTCAGCGTCGCCGCGATCCTGCGGATTTCCGCAGCGCTGCGCTCCCCCGAGAGCTCCGTGCCGGGCATCAGGTACCTGCCCTTGTCGAGCCCGCCGATCAGCACCGGCTCATACCCCATGTCCCGGATCACCCGCGAAGCGATCTCCACCGCCTTCGCATCATCTCCCGCGATCGGCATCCCCACGCGCCCCGGCTCCTCATGCGCGGCGCCCATGCGCGCAGCGCCGATGGCATTGAACGCACGCACCAGCCGCGCCCCCGGCAACAGTTCCGCCGACGCGAGCCCGGCGCCCTTATTGCGCGCCCAGTCGGCGATCTCCCCATCCCGCCCAGGGAAAGGATTGCAGGTATCGATCACCACCTTGCCGTTGAGCACGTCCTTCAGGTCCTTCCCGACATCCGGCAGCGCTCGATAGGGCACCGACACCATCACCACCTCGCCGAAGGCCGCCGCCTCGCGCGGCGTCCCGGCGCGCGCACCGCGCCCGAGCCGCGCCGCGAGCGCCTTGTCGTGCTCGATGTCGCGCGACGAGAACATCACTTCGTATCCGGCCTTCACCCACGCTGCGCCGATGGCGCTGCCCACGCGCCCCGAGCCGACGATGCCGATCTTCGGCTTTCCGGAGGCAAGCAGCGGCACAGGCAAGGCAACGGCAACGCCCGCAACTCCGGCAACCACGAGAAACCCGCGACGATTGTGTTTCATGGCAACGCCTCCACCAACTGGATCATCCGCTTGCGCATGGCCGCATCCGGCAGCCGGCCCATGGCGCCGCCCATGTTGTGCACCTGGACGAGGTCGATCACGGGCTTGCCGATCTGCCCGGCCACCTCTTCGGAAGCGCCGTAGGCGGGCGCGGTGTCGAACACCGTGCCGCCGAGGTCGACCATTTGCTTCAGCACGGCACGCAGCGCGGTGATGTCCTCGCTGCGCGCGACCTGCGCGAAGGTGGCCGAGCTTCCCAGGCCCACGATCGGCAGCCGCTCGTTCGTTCCCGGGATGGCCCGCGTGATGAGCCTGGCATCGCTTGCACGCGCCGGTTGTGGACCGAGGGCCAGCAATCCGCCGGCGCCCGCCAAGCCCAGAAGCAGTCCACGGCGTGTCGTCATGCAGGCGCCCCTTCCGGTTGCTCCCCGGTGCCGTTCGCACGCGCGCGCTGCGCGTAGCCCAGCCAGATCCCAAGCGCCATCCAGGCCGCGGCGAGCGGCAGCGCGACGGCAGCGAGCGCAGTCAACCCCATGCCCATCTGCTTGAGCAGCCCCTCCGTCTGCGCACCGACAACGTCCCCGGTGCGATACACGAACGTGTCGATGAACGCCTTTGCCTTGTAGCGGTCGGCGCGCGGCACCACGGTAAAGAGCGTCTCGCGCGAAGGACGCATGATGCCGCGCTGCACCGCGCGAAACGCCGCCTCGAACGCGATCAGCGCCGCGAGCGAGCCGGCGATCGCGAGGCCCAGAAAACCCAGCATGGCCGCCACCGGCAGCAGCGCCAGCGTCACGGAAACCCCGAGCCGCTTCATGAGATGCCCGGTGATCACCCCCTGAAGGACGAGCGTGGCCACCTGGGTGGTCAGGTCGATGCGCGCGAGCATCGCGGTGCGCATGTCGATATTGGTGCCGAGCGCCGCCACCATCTGCAGACGCGTGAAATACAGAAAAGTTGCCATCACTGCGAGAATCAGCACGTAAGCGCAGATGGCGAGCAGGTACGGCGAGCGCACCACCGACTGCAACCCTTCCCAGGCGCTGCCGCCGATCAGGGACTCTTCGGCCACGGCATGGCCTTCGTCCGGGCGCAGGCGCGCGAGCCATGCGGCCGCGCCCAGCGCGAGCACGAGGAATCCCGCGGCAACGAGGAGCAGGGCGGGCGTGCCAAGGGGCCGGGCGAGCTGGCTCGCCAGCCAGGGACCGAAGATGGCGCCCAGCGTCCCGCCTACGGCGATGGCGCCGAATAGGCGCTTGGCCTGCTCGAGCGCGAACCGGTCCGCCATCAGCGCCCAGAAGAGCATCACCGCGAACAGGTTGAACACGCTGAACCACACGTAGAACACCTGGCCGCTGCGCTGGCCGACGCTCTCGGGCGCGAGCACCAGCAGCAGGTAGAACGCCACCAGCCCGAAGGCGAAGAAAAGATAGGTGGCGTTGACGAACACGAGCCGCCGGAAGCGGCCCACCAGCCAGCCGAACAGCGGGTTGACCAGCAGAGTCACCAGCACGGTGCCCATGAAGAGCCAGCGGATCGCCTCGATGCCGCGCTGCATGCCGAGCGCCTCGCGCGCCGGCCGCACCACCATCAGCGCGGTGAGCACGCAGAAGAAGAACAGCCCCGCGACGAGGGCCGGCAGGGCCTCCTCACGACGGATGTTCGTGAAACGCTGCAGGAAGGCGGCGGTCACTCGCTCGGGTTTGCGCGCCCCTGGGGTCGGCATCGTGGGCGGCACGCAGAAATTCTAGACCGCGGCCGATGCGGCCGGGTGCTTTAATGGGTCGCCATGGCCGAAACCCGCCCCGATGATGAGACAATGGCGGCCATGAGCGACCCCGAACAAGACGCACGGCGCGCCCGCCTGAAAGAACTGCTCGCGATCCCCGACCGCGAGCGCACGGACGCGCAATGGGACGAGCTGAACGAGCTCGAGATCATGATGGCGGTCTCCAACCGCCAGCTCTCGCCGCAGTCGCCGCAGCAGCACAAGGGCGGCGGCCAGGGCGGGCACCCGCGCCACGGCGGCGGCGGTGGTGGCGGTGGGGGCGGCG
>DATFEJ010000021.1:0-3955 GCA_035251235.1 Burkholderiales bacterium | reverse complement strand
GCAGCCAGGCCCTCACGCGGCGAGCGCGCGCGCCAGGCCGGCGAACGCGTCCTCGTCGGCCGAGGGCACCTGCAGCACCCGCGCCTGCGGCAGGCGCGCGAAGTTGCGCTGCGCCGAGCGGCGGTAGGCCGGGTCGTAGTGCTCCTCGAGAAGACGCATCACCAGCGTCTCGAAGTCGCCGTGCGCGGCCAGCGTCTTCCACGACTCGACCTTGTCGCGGCCGTGCAGCGCCGCCAGGCAATCGAGCTGCGCGCCCAGCACGGCGGTGTCGGCGAAGAAGTGGCGGTACTCGTCCATCAGCAGCGCAACGCGCGCGCCGGGCGCAGCCTCGAGCAGCACGCAGTCGGACGCGCGCATGGCGGTGATCAGCGCCTCGGGTACCTGCACCTGGCCGATCTTGCGGCTCTCGCCCTCGACATACACCGGGCGCGCGGCATCGAGCGCCGCCAGCGCCGCGTACAGGCGCGATTCGAACATCTTCTGCGACGGCTGCGCCTGGCCCGGCAGCTCGCCCAGCACCGAGCCGCGATGCGCGGCCAGCGCCTCCAGGTCGAGCACCTGGGCGCCGGCCTGCGCCAGGGCGCGCAGCAGGCGGCTCTTGCCGGTGCCGGTGGCGCCGTGCACGACGCGAAAGCGCAGCTCCGCGGGGCGCCGCGCGAGCTGCTCGACGACCCAGCGGCGGTAGGCGCGATAGCCGCCCTCCAGCGTGCGCGCGTCCCAGCCCACCTCGCGCAGCACGTGCGCGAACGCGCCGCTACGCTTCCCGCCGCGCCAGCAATACACGAGCGGCCGCCAGCCCTTGGGCCGGTCGGCGAGCGCGCCCTCGAGGTGCGCGGCGATGTTGCGCGAAACGAGCGCGGCGCCGAGGCGCCGCGCCTCGAACGGCGAGCGCTGCTTGTAGACGGTGCCGATGCGCGCGCGCTCCTCGTCGCCCAGCACCGGCATCGACAAGGCGCCCGGCAGGTGGTCCTGCGCGAACTCCGACGGCGAGCGGGCGTCGAGGATCGCGTCGAACGACGTCAGGATGCCGGCGTCCATGGCGACGGAATGCGTGGGCGGCCTCATCGGCCAAAATTTTACGCCCGCGCACCGCGACGGCCCGATCGACTACCATCTGGCGCATGAACGCCCCGGAAAAAATCCGCCTCACGCAGTACAGCCACGGCGGCGGCTGCGGCTGCAAGATCGCGCCCGCCGTGCTCGCCGACCTGCTCGCGGCCTCGCCGGTGCGCCACCTGCCGCCGGAGCTGCTGGTGGGCACGGAGACGGCGGACGACGCCGCGGTGTATCGGCTCAACGACCAGCAGGCACTTGTCGCCACGACGGATTTCTTCACGCCGATCGTCGACGATCCGCTCGATTTCGGCCGCATCGCCGCCACCAACGCGCTCTCGGACATCTATGCCATGGGCGGCCGGCCGATCTTCGCGCTCGCGGTGGTCGGCATGCCGCTGGACAAGCTGCCGGTATCGGTGATCCGCAGGATCCTCGAAGGCGGCGAGTCGGTGTGCGCCGCGGCCGGCATCCCGGTCGCCGGAGGGCATTCGATCGATACCCTCGAGCCGATCTACGGCCTCGTGGGCCTCGGCCTCGTGCATCCGGAACGGGTGAAGAAGAACAGCGGCGCGCGCGCCGGCGACGTGCTGGTGCTCGGCAAGCCGCTGGGCGTCGGCATCCTCTCGGCCGCGCTGAAGAAAGGGGAACTGTCCGCCGACGGCTATCGCCGCATGCTCGAGCTCACCACGCGCCTCAATACGCCGGGCGAGCGGCTGGCGGAGATGGACGCGGTGCACGCGATGACCGACGTCACCGGCTTCGGCCTCGCCGGCCATCTGCTCGGCATGGCGCGCGGCTCGAAGCTCGCGGCGGAGGTGCGATTCGAGGACGTGCCGCTCGTCGCCGAGGCGCTCGAGTGGGCCAAGCGCGGGGTGGCGACCGGCGCCTCCGACCGGAACTGGAACGGCTACGGCAAGGACGTCGGCCTGCCGGCGGGCGCGCCCGAGTGGATGCGCAAGCTGCTCACCGATCCGCAGACCAGCGGCGGCCTGCTCGTCGCCTGCGCACCGCAGGCCGAGGCCTCGGTGCTCGAGGTATTCGCCGACGGCGGCTTTGCCGAGGCGCGCACCATCGGGCGGCTCTCCGCCGGCGCGCCGCGCCTTAGCGTCGTCTGAGCAGCGGCCGCAACGCCTTCCAGACGTTGTCGAGCAGGATCGGCTGCGCCTCGGCCGTGGGATGGATGCGGTCGGGCTGGAACTTGCCCAGGTCCTCGGCCAGGCCCTCGAGCAGGAACGGCACCAGGGCGGTGCGCTGCTGCTTGGCCAGCGCACCGAAGGCGGCGGCGAATTCCCGCTCGTACTCCGGCCCGTAGTTGGGCGGCATGCGCATGCCGACGAGCAGCACCTGCGCGCCGGCCTTCTTCGCCTGGCGGATCATCGTTTCCAGGTTCTTGCGCATTTCGGCCACCGGCAGGCCGCGCAGGCCGTCGTTCGCGCCGAGCTCGAGGACGAGGATCGACGGCTTGTGGCGCGCCAGCGCCTCGGGCAGGCGCGAGCGGCCGCCCGCGGTGGTTTCGCCCGAGATGCTGGCGTTCACGACGCTATAATCGAGGCGCTCGCGCTCGAGCCGTTCGGCCAGCAGCGCGACCCAGCCGCGCTGCGCGGCGATGCCATAGGCGGCCGACAGGCTGTCGCCGAACACGAGGATCGTCTTCCCCCATGCGGCGAACGAAAGGCACATGAACAGGCAGGCAACGAGCGTTCTGGCGGCGCGGGGCATCGGCAAGACGGTGAAGAGCGGCGAGGCGGACCTGGTGATTCTCCGCGAAATCGACCTGGCCGTCATGCCGGGCGAGGTGGTGGCGATCGTCGGCGCCTCGGGCTCGGGCAAGTCCACGCTGCTCGCCATCCTCGCCGGCCTCGATACGCCGAGCGCCGGCAGCGTCGAGCTCGCCGGCGCGAACCTCTTCGCGCTCGACGAGGACGCGCGCGCCGAGCTGCGCGGGCGCGCGGTCGGCTTCGTGTTCCAGTCCTTCCAGCTGCTGCCCTCGCTCACCGCGCTGGAGAACGTCATGCTGCCGCTCGAGCTCGCGGGGCGCGACGACGCCGAGGAAGCGGCGCGCGGCATCCTGGCGCACGTAGGCCTCGCCGAGCGGCTGCACCACTATCCCAAGCACCTCTCGGGCGGCGAGCAGCAGCGCGTGGCGCTGGCGCGCGCCTTCGTCGTGCGGCCGCAGGTGCTGCTCGCCGACGAGCCGACCGGCAGCCTCGACGCGGAATCGGGCGAGGCGGTGATCGCGCTGCTGTTCCAGCTCAACCGCGAGGCGGGCACGACGCTCGTCATGGTGACGCACGACGAGCAGCTGGCGAAGCGCTGCACGCGCATCGTGCGCCTCGCTGCCGGCAGGATCGTGGCGTGAGGCCGCTCGCGCTGCGCATGCTCGCGCGCGACTGGCGCGCCGGCGAGCTGCGCGTGCTGGCCGCGGCGCTGGTGATCGCGGTGGCGAGCATCACCAGCGTCGCCTTCTTCGCCGACCGCGTCGGCCGGGCCCTCGTGCGCGACGCGCACCAGCTGCTCGGCGCCGACCTCGTGCTCGTGTCCGACCATCGCTGGCCGCCCGGCATCGGCGAGGAGATCGAGCGTCGCGGCCTGCAGAAGGCGGAAGCGCTCAATTTCATCAGCATGGCGCGCACGGGCGACGCCAGCCAGCTCGCCGGCATCAAGGCGGTGACGGAGAACTACCCGTTGCGCGGCCGCCTGCGCATTGCGCCGGCGCTCAACACGCGGGACGCGCCGGCGACGTCGGGGCCCGCGCGCGGCACGGTGTGGCTCGACGAGCGGCTGGTGAGCGCGCTCGGCGCGCCCGTGGGCGCGCGCCTCAAGCTCGGGGCGGCGGAGTTCGAGGTGGCGGCCGTGCTGACGCTCGAGCCCGAGCGCGGCGCGAACTTCTTCAACATCG
>DATFEJ010000026.1:0-2972 GCA_035251235.1 Burkholderiales bacterium | reverse complement strand
CGCCTGACGAACATCGTTGCTGCCAGCGGCTTCGATGTCGTTTCCTTCCGAAGCTTCGGCTTCGCGGAGATAGGCAACGACGGCTACATGCTTACCGTTGTGGATCGGGGCGCCGACATTCTGTGCACGCAAGGGCACATCGGGCAGGAGACCGCTGCGGCCCTGAAGGAAGAGGCGCGCCGGCGCCTGCGGGCGGGACGTTTCTTCGGGCACATCGCCTATGCGGGCCTCATCGCGCGCAAGCCATGAACCGGATGAGGATGTTTGCGTGCGGCTACCGCCCCCGCCCGCCCTTCACGAACTCCATCGACGCCCGAAACAGCTCCAGGTCCTTCTCGTACTCCGCCGCATCCGCGCGCTCGATCTGGATCCATTCCTTCGACACCACCGTGCCGCCCGGCTGGAACGGGTGGACGTTGTCCCGTGAGAACTGCAACTCCGTAGCAGTCGCGGCAGGCAACCGCAGCCCGACTCCCTTGCCGCTGATGCAGGCGAACATCCGATCGCTGATGAAGTAGGCGTCGAGCTGGTTCAGTTTCTTCGACACGACGCCCGGCAGCTTGAGCAGGACGGCGTCGATCTGCTCCTTGCGGTCCATTTAAGCCACCCACTCCGACACCGGCGCCTTCGCCTCGTGCAAGGGCTGGCACACGACGTCCACCAGCGTAGGCCCGCCGTACGCGAGCGCTTCCTTCAGCGCCGCGCCCAGCTTCGCCGGATCTTCCACCTTCCAGCTCTTCACCCCGAACGCCTCCGCCACCTTCGCGTGGTCTGTGACACCGAAGTCCACCGAGAAATAGCGAGCTGCATAGCCGGTCTTCTGCCCCGCCTTGATCCAGCCGTAGACGGCGTTTCGGATCACGACCATGGTGATCGGCAGCTTGTAACGCACCAGGGTCTCCAGCTCGCCCGCGCACATGCCGAAGGATCCATCCCCCATCACCGCCACGGTCTTCACCGACGGCCGGCCGTAATGCGCCCCCACGGAAGCCGCCATCGAATACCCGAGCGCACCGTGCGCGCGGTTGGAAAACAGTGTCCGCCCGATCTTCCGCACCGGGTAGTAGGCCGACAAATACGGACAAGGCGTCCCCGGATCCGCGACGACGATCGCGTCGGCATCCAGCGCCTTCGACAGCTCCTTCACCACACGCTCGGGCTTGATCGGGCGATCTTCCGCAGCAGCCAGGGCGTCGAACCTGGCGAACTTCTCCGCCTTCGCCTTCGCCACCGCGCCCGCATCGAGCGGGCGCTCGAGCTCGCCCAGCGACTCGTTCAACGCCGCGAGCGCGAGCCTGGCATCCGCCACGACGGGCACGTCCACCCGGTAGTTCGCGCCGATGGTCCCCGCGTCGACGTCGATGTGGATCACCTTCACCCTGCCCGGCACGGGATGGCGCCAGCGCTCGGTGGTCACCGAGCCCGCGCGGCAGCCTACGAAGATCACCACATCCGCCTGGTCGACGATGGCGCGCGTCTCGATCGTGCCGCCGTTCGAGCCCACCACTCCCACGGCGAGCGGATGCTCCTCCGAAATCGAGCCCTGCCCGCTGATGGTGGTGGCCACCGGCGCCGAGAGCTTCTCCGCGAGCTCCAGCAATTCGTCCTGCGCGCCCGAGATCACCGGCCCGCCGCCGCAGATGAACACCGGGCGCTTCGCGCCGCGCAGCAGCTTCGCCGCCAGCTCGATGTGGAAGGCATCCGGCGCGACGCGCCGCGAGGGGTACACCCCGAGCGACGGATCGCCCCAGACGTCGCTGCGCTCCACCGGCCCGTTCTGCACGTCGAACGGCAGCGCGATGTGCGCCGCGCCCGGCCGCCCCGTGGTCATGGCGTTGAACGCCGCGCGGAACACGCGCGGGATGTCCGCCGAGCGGTCGAGCACCGCGTTCCACTTGGTGAGCGGCTTCATCAGCGCCTTCTGGTCCAGCTCGGTGAGCGTGAACCGCCCGCGCGAGGACACCGACACGTCGGTGTTGATCGCCAGCACCGGGATGGAAGACTCGTTCGCCTCCACGAGCCCCGGCAGGATGTAGGTCGCCCCTCCCCCGGAAGGCCCTTCGCACACGCCGACCTTCCCGCTCACCCGCGCATAGCCGTCCGCCATGTAGGCGGCGTGGCGCTCGTCGCGCGTGAGGATGTGCTTCATGCCATGGGGAAGCCGCGCGAGCGCGTCGTACAAAGGCAGGCTCGTGTCCCCGCACAGCCCGAAAACCACCTCCACGCCGTGCGCCTTCAGCATTTCCACGACGGCCTCGGCGCCGGTCAGGGTCGCAGCCGCGGTATCTACGGGCTTGTTCATGCAGTTATATTAGCGCGCCATGCCGATCGCCGACCGCCAGCGCCCGCCGCCCGGCGAGCAGTTCCTCGACCACGTCGCCCATTTCGTGCCGGACCTCGCCAAGGCCGGCGCGCTGCTCGAGGCGCTCGGCTTCGCCGTGACGCCGGTGTCGGTGCACTCGACGCAGCACGGGCCCGCGGGCAGCTCGAACCGCTGCCTCATGCTGGGCGAGGGCTACATCGAGATCCTCGCGCCCACGGCGGACACGCCCAACGCGCGGCGCCTGCGCAAGTGGATGCGCCGCTACCGCGGCGTGCACCTGGTGTGCTTCGGCACGCCGGCCGCGGCGGAGGACCACTTCCGCCTGACGAGCCACGGCTTCGCGCCGCAGCCGCTCGTGCGCCTGCGGCGCCGGGTGGAGGACGGGCTGACGGCGCGCTTTGCCGTGGTGTATCCCGCGCCCGGCAAAATGCCCGAAGGCCGCATCCAGTACGTGGAGCACCTCGCGCCGCGCGCAATCTGGCGGCCGCAGCATCTAAAGCACCGCAACGGCGTCCTCGGCCTCGCCGCCGCCTATGTCGTCGCGACCAATCCCGTGCGCGCTGCGGCGCGCTGGGCGCACTTCATGGCGGGGATCCCGCGCCGCGCGGGCGGGCTCATCTCGCTCGAGACCGAGCGCGGCAGGGTGCTG
>DATFEJ010000030.1:0-4644 GCA_035251235.1 Burkholderiales bacterium | reverse complement strand
GACTGCGCGAGTACTTCGCGCACAACGAGCGCCAGGTGGCGGTGGCGTTCTTCGCCCTGGGCTTCGTGTTCGACATCTTCACCGCGGGCCGCATCGACTCCTGGGTCACCATCGGCCAGCAGCTCGCCTACCTCGCGGCCGTCCTCGGCGTGCTGCTGCACATGTTCGTGGAGCAGGGCGCCGCGCCGCCCGGGCCGGCGGGCCAGCCGCGCCTCGCGCGCTGGTACTACGAGTACCGCGGCGCGGCGATCCACTTCGCGCTCGGCGCGCTGATGAACCTGTACGCCATCTTCTACTTCAAGAGCTCGTCGCTGCTGGTGTCGTTCGGCTTCCTCGCCTTTCTCCTCGCGCTGCTGGTGGCCAACGAGTCGCGCCGCTTCAAGGCGCTCGGCCTGCACGTGAAGTTCGCGCTGCTCGCGCTGTGCTTGCTGTCCTTCGCGGCGATCGTCGTGCCGACGCTCGCCGGCCAGATCGGCCCCTGGGTGTTCGTCGGCGCGATGCTGGCAGGCACGCTGCCCACCGCCGCCGTCCTCTGGTGGATCCGGCGGCGCCGGCCCGCGCTGCTCGAGGCCGCGCGCCGGCAGATCCTGCTGCCCGCGCTCGTCATGCTGGTGCTGTTCCTCGCCGCCTACCTGCTGCGCGTGGTGCCCCCGGTGCCGCTCTCCGTCCCGTTCATCGGCGTTTATCATTCCGTCGAGCGCACGGCCGAGGGCTACCGGCTGGCGCACGAGCGGCCCTGGTGGCGCTTCTGGGAGCACGGCGACCAGCAGTTCCGCGCGCAGCCGGGCGACCGCGTCTACGTCTTCTTCCGCATCTTCTCGCCGGCGCGTTTCGCCGACCGCGTGCAGGTGCGCTGGTTCTGGGAGCCCGGCGGGCGCGGCTGGCTGCTGCAGGACAGTATCCCTATCGACATCGTGGGCGGGCGCGAGCAGGGCTTTCGCGGCTACGGCTTCAAGTCCAACTATCAGCCGGGCAGATGGAAGGTGCAGGTGGAGACCACCGACGGCCGGGAGATCGGGCGCGTGTACTTCACGCTGGAGAGCGTGGCGAGCGCGCCGCGGGTCTTCTTCACGGACCTGGAATAGGCGCCAGACCTATCTTATAGGCCGATAAGCCGCGCGCCCGGCGATCCCCGATTGCGCTTCTCCCCGGAGTGTGCAAAATCCTTCTGGTTCCCAAAGGAGGATCGCCCATGACAACCAAAATCGACGCCCGCCGCCGCCAGTTCCTCGCCGCCAGCGCCGCCGGCGGCGCCGCCGCCGGACTTGCCGGCTTTGCTCCCTCGGCGCTCGCGCAGGCGAAGCCCCTGCCACCCTTCGCCGCGTGGAAGGACGCCAACCGCCTGATCGTGCACTCGGCGAGCGGCGTGGAAACCAAGCGCAGCGCCTTCGGCGAGGGCGTCCTCACCGACAACGATATCCTGTACATACGCAACAACATCGCGGCGCCGAGCGATGCCATTGTGGCGAACCCCGACGCCTGGAGCGTGCAGATCGACGGCGTCACCAACGCGCGCGCGATGACGGTCGGCGAAATGAAGACCCTGGGCGTCGAGACGGTCGCCATGGTGCTGCAATGCTCGGGCAACGGCCGCGGCTTCTTCGCCCACAAAGCGAGCGGCTCGCAGTGGAAGGTGGGAGCGGCCGGCTGCTCGATGTGGACCGGCGTGCCGATGAAGGCCGTGGTGGACGCGCTGGGCGGCGTGCGCCAGGGCATGCGCTACATGACGAGCACCGGCGGCGAGACCATCCCGCCCGGGATCGAACCCAAGAAAGTGATGATGGAGCGCTCGGTGCCCTGGAACATGCTGGAACGCGCGATCCTCGCCTGGGAGCTGAACGGCGCGCCGCTGCCGCTCGCACACGGTGGGCCGGTGCGCATGATCATCCCCGGCTACTGGGGCGTCAACAACGTCAAGTACGTGAAGCGCGTCGCGTTCACCGAGAACGAGACCGACGCCAACATCCAGTCCTCGGGCTATCGTGTGCGCCCGATCGGCGTGAAGGGCGCGCCGACGCAGGCGACGATGTGGGACATGAACCTCAAGTCCTTCGTCACGAGTCCCTCGGGCGAGGGACCGGTGCGCGCGGGCCTCGTGCAGGTGAGCGGCGTGGCGTTCAGCGGCACGAGCGCGGTCAAGGCGGTCGAGGTGTCGATCGACGGCGGCGCGAGCTGGAAGCCGGCGAACTTCTCCGGTCCGCTGCTCGGGCCTTACGCCTGGCGCCGCTTCGTGCTGCCGGTGCGGCTCGCCGCGGGCAACTACGCGATCACGAGCCGCGCGATCGCGTACGACGGCTCGGTGCAGCCCGAGCTGCGCGTGGAGAACGAGCGCGCCTACGGGCACAACGGCTGGCGCGACCACGCGGTCAAGGTGACGGTGGCGTGACGCGGGCGCTGGCGGCAGGGCTGTGGCTGGCCCTGCCTCTTGCGGCCCAGGGCGACGAGCTCGGCCGCAAGGTGTTCACGCAGGTGGCGCAGCCGCCGTGCATGGCGTGCCACACGCTGAAGGCGGCGGGCGCCGAGGGCACGGTCGGCCCGTCGCTCGACGAGCTCAAGCCCGGCCTCGATCAGGCGCTGCAGGCCATCCGCAACGGCTCGGGCGTCATGCCCGCGTTCCGCGACGCGCTGACCGCTGAACAGATCAACGCCGTCGCACGCTTCGTCGTCGAGTCCGCCGGAAAATGAAGAAAAAGGGGGTCAGATCAACATTTCGATTCGAAATGTTGATCTGACCCCCTTTTAGGGACAGACCTGAAGGTCTGTCCCTAACGCGTCACCAGCACTGGCAGCTTCGATTGCGAGAGCACGCGCGTCGTCTCGCTGCCGAGCAGCGCTCCCGTCAGTCCGCCGCGGCCGTGCGAGGCCATGGAGATGGCGTCGCATTTTGCCGCGCGCGCCACGCGCAGGATGCCTTCGTAAGTGCGCGCCGCGGTGACGAATCTGGTCTTGCAGCGCACGCGCGCTTTCTTCGCCTCCGCCTCGATCGCGCCGAGGGCCTTGCGCGCCGCCTTCTCGGCGTGCTTGCGGTACTCCTGCGGCGAGAGCGAGGGCACGTAGACCGCCGCGTCGCCGTAGGCCACCGGCATGAAGGGCGGAATGACGTAGACGCCGGTGACGCGCGCGCGCAGCGCCTTGGCGAGCCGCACGCCCGCCTTGACGCCTTTCAGGGATAGCCGCGAGCCGTCGGTGGGGATGAGGATGTGTCTGAACATTCGGCAACTCCTTGAAAAAGCGGGTCGCGCCGCCGCGGCCCCGTGTCGCGAAGGTACTGCGCATCGCGTCCCGCGGTTTGACGCAGGTCAATAGGCCTCCCGGCGCGCGTCCTAGCATGGAAGCGCTTAACGGACCATGGAGGGCCATATGGCCAACGTCACGCGCTACAACCCGTTCGACGAGCTATTCAACGAATTCGGCAAGGGGTTCTGGGTGAAGCCGCTCGCCCTCCCGGCCGGCACCGAGATGAGCATCAAGGTGGACGTCAAGGAAGACGAGAAGGCGTACACCGTGCGCGCCGACATTCCCGGGGTGAAGAAAGAGGACATCCAGGTGGACGTCGACGGCAATGTCGTCTCCCTCAAGGCGGAGGCGAAGCAGGAGAAGGAAGAGAAGAAGGGCGAGAAGGTGCTCTACAGCGAGCGCCAGTACGGCATGGTGAGCCGCAGCTTCTCGCTGCCCGTCGAGGTGGACGAGAAGGCCGCCAAGGCCGAGTACAAGGACGGCGTGCTGAACCTCGTGCTGCCCAAGAAGGCCAACGGCGGCGGCAAGCGGATCAGCGTCAGCTGAGCGCCTGCTTTCACTGCGGCCTGCCGGTCCTCGAGCCCGGCAGGCATCGCGCTGCGGTGCTCGCGGCCGAGCGCGAGTTCTGCTGCGCAGGCTGCGAGGCCGTCGCGCGCACCATCGTCGCGGCCGGCTTCGAGAAATACTACGAGAGCCGCTCCGCGGCCGGCGTGCGCCCGGAGGCGCTGCCGCCCGTGGAGCTGTACGACGACCCGGCCGCGCAGAAGGAGTTCGTCGCCGCGCCGGCCGAGGGCGTGCGCGAGGCGACGCTGATCCTCGACCGCATCCGCTGCGCGGCCTGCCTGTGGCTGAACGAGCAGTCGCTGCGCCGCGTGCGGGGCGTGCTGCGCGCCGACGTCAACTTCACGACGCAGCGCGCGCAGGTGTCCTGGGACCCGGCCGTCACCCGGCTGTCGAAGATCCTCGAGGCGATCCGCGCCGTGGGCTACGACGCCTATCCGTTCGACCCGCGCCGCAGCGACGCGCTTTCGCGCCGCGCGCGCCGCCTGGCGCTCGCGCGCCTGTTCGTCGCGGGCTTCGGCGCCATGCAGGTGATGATGTACGCGTGGCCCGCCTATGTGGACGCGGGCGGCGGCACGCTGAGCGACGACGCCGGCGCGCTCATGCGCTGGGCGAGCTTCCTCATCACGACGCCAGTGGTGCTCTTCTCTTGCGGCCCGTTCTTCCGCGGCGCCTGGCAGGACGCCAGGCGCCGCCGCGTCAGCCTGGATACGCCGATCGCGCTCGGCGTGGCGGCGGGCTTCGCCGCGAGCGCCTGGGCGACCGTCGCCGGGACGGGCGAGGTGTACTTCGACTCCATCGCCATGCTCGCTTTCCTCCTGCTCGGCGCGCGCACCGCGGAACTGT
>DATFEJ010000302.1:0-2054 GCA_035251235.1 Burkholderiales bacterium | reverse complement strand
GCCGCGGCGCAGGACGTGGACGGGGCGGGGCTTGCCGCGAGTCGGATAGCACGCGCGTGATGGCGACCGCCAGGCGCCGCGGCGTGGCAAAGCAGCGCGCCGTGCTGCCGGCGGCGCGCAGGCCCGCGCTTTCCAGGTCGTTGGTGAGATGGTCGCGGAACGCGCGCGCCATCGCGTCCAGCGCGCGCGGCGGCAGCTCCTCGGTGAGCAGCTCGACCAGCAGGGTATCGGCGCGCGGCGCGGCCGCGGGTTTCTTCGCCATCGCCCTAGGTTCCGCCCAGGGTCATGGGGAAGCCGAGCTTCTCGCGCGACGCGTAGTAGGCCTGGGCGACGGCGCGCGCCAGCGCGCGCACGCGGCCGATATGGGCGGCGCGCTCCGTGACCGAGATGGCGCCGCGCGCGTCGAGCAGGTTGAAGGCGTGCGAGCACTTCAGCACCATCTCGTAGGCGGGCAGCACGCACTGCGCCTCGATCAGGCGCTTCGCCTCCGCCTCGAACTCGCCGAAGTGGCGGAACAGCATCTCGGGGTTGCAGAGCTCGAAGTTGTAGCGCGACTGCTCGACCTCGTTCTGGTGGTAGACGTCGCCGTAGGTGACCCCCGGCGTCCACACCAGGTCGAAGACCGACTCCTTGCCCTGCAGGTACAGCGCCAGGCGCTCCAGGCCGTAGGTGATCTCGCCCAGCACCGGCTTGCAGGCGAGCGAGCCCACTTCCTGGAAATAGGTGAACTGCGTGACCTCCATGCCGTCCAGCCACACTTCCCAGCCCAGGCCCCAGGCGCCGAGCGTCGGCGACTCCCAGTCGTCCTCGACGAAGCGGATGTCGTGCTCCTGCGCGTCGATGCCGAGCGCGGCGAGCGAGGCGAGATAGCGCTCCTGGATGTCCACGGGCGAGGGTTTCATCACCACCTGGAACTGGTAGTAGTGCTGCAGGCGGTTCGGGTTCTCGCCGTAGCGCCCGTCCTTCGGGCGGCGCGAGGGCTGCACGTAGGCGGCGTTCCAGGGCTCGGGGCCGATGGCGCGCAGGAAGGTCGCGGTGTGGAACGTGCCCGCGCCCACTTCCATGTCGTAGGGCTGCAGCAGCACGCAGCCCTGCGCGTCCCAGAACGACGACAGGCGCGCGATGAGCTGCTGGAAGCTGAGCATGAGGGGCGGAATTTTACCGGCTGCGCCCGCGCCGCGCGACGACGACGAGCAACAGCGCGCAGGCGAGGAGCGCCGGCCAGTCGCCCACGCGCACGTAGGGCGTCGCTCCCGCGTAGCCCTGCACCTCGACCTCGAGCCGCCCTTCGCTGAAGGGCGCGAGGCGTGCGAGCACGCGGCCGTCGCGCCCGATCGCCGCGGTGATCCCGGTATTGGTCGCCGTCAGGTGCATGCGCCCGGTCTCGAGGGCGCGCGCGCGCGCGATCTGCAGGTGCTGCGCGGGCGCGAGCGAGTCGCCGAACCAGGCGACGTTGGACAGGTTGGCGAGCAGGGTCGCCTCGGGCAGCTGGCGCAGGAGCTCGCCGCCGTAGGCGTCCTCGTAGCAGATGTTGACGGCCACCTTCTGGCCGGCGATGGCGAGCGGCTGCGGCGCGGCCGGGCCGCGCGAGAAGTCGGCGAGCGGGATGTCGAGCACGCGCACGATCCAGCCGAAGCCCGGCGGCACGAACTCGCCGAAGGGCACGAGGTGCGACTTGTAGTACAGCTGGCGCGGCGATGCGCCGAGCGACAGCGCGGCGTTGTAGTACACGCCGGGCGCGGTGCGCACGGGAATGCCGAGCAGCAGGTCGCCGCCGTTCCTTCGCGCCGCGGCCTCCAGGCGCGCGAGGTACGCCGGGTCGACGCTGTCCAGCATGCGCGGCAGCGCGGTTTCCGGCAGCACGATGAGCCGCGCGCGGCTCTCCTCGGCCAGCCGCGCGTACGTGTCGAGCGTGCGCGCGTAGCGCTGCGGGTCGAACTTGAGCTGCTGCGGCACGTTGCCCTGCAGGATGCTGGCGCTCACCGGCGCGCCGGCCGGCGTGGTCCACTCGATGCCGCTCGCCGCGGCGCCGGCCGCGCCGAGCACCGCGAACG
>DATFEJ010000042.1:0-11474 GCA_035251235.1 Burkholderiales bacterium | reverse complement strand
CCCGCGGCGGGGGCGGGCACGCCGCCCCGCGCCTCGCGCTCCTGGCGGGCGCGCTTGAGCACGTCGGCGATCTCCTTGTGCCCGGCGCGCAAGGCCAGCTCGACCGCCGTTTCGCCCTCGCGCGTGGGCAGCGCGGGATCGGCCCCGTGCCGCAGGAACATCTCCACCATCTGCAGGTTGCCGCGCAGCGCGGCGTAGGCGAGCGGCGTATAGCCGTTGTCGTGGTGCAGGTTGGGGTCGAAGTTCATCGACATGACCCGCTGGCCGTAGGGCACGTTGTTCTTCTCGATGGCGTAGAACATCGCGCGCACGCCCTCCGGGCTCTTTTCCTTGGGCTTGGGCTCCAGGCCCGTGGGCAGCAGCTTGACCACGTAGTTGATGAGGGAGATGCCGACCATGGCGATCAGCGCCAGGATCAGCGGGATCTTGGAGATGCCGAAGCCCTGCGCGATCTGCTCGGGCAGGTTGGCGCCGAGGAACAGCAGGACCACGGAAAAGAAGAAGAAGAAGCGCAGGTAGAGGAACAGGCCGATGACCACCGCGCTGCCCAGGCCGGCCAGCAGGTAATCGCGGTTCAGGCCGAGCTCCTCGATGTAGTCCTCGGGCAGGTTGGCGAGCACCGCGGTAAGCGCGATCAGGCTGAACAACGCCACCTCCCGGATGCGCAGCCGGGTGAGCAGGTCGTCCTTCTCGATGGAACTCTGAATCAATGCCACACGGCCTCCGGGCGTCGCCTCATCGCAGGGCGGATTTTCGGTGGTCCCCCGCGCCGTGGCAAGTCGGCGGCCGGTAGAATGGGTGCCGCATGTCGAAAGCGTTTGTCCGCGAATCCGAAAACGACGATGTCGCGCCGCGGGTGGCGGAGCCGAGCGCGCCGCCGCGCAACTACATCACGCCGGCGGGCTTCGCGCGCCTCGACGCGGAGCGCAAGCAGCTGGTCGAGGTCGAGCGTCCGCAGGTGGTGCGCACCGTGGCCTGGGCGGCGGCCAACGGCGATCGCTCGGAGAACGCCGACTACCAGTACGGCAAGAAGCGCCTGCGCGAGATCGACCGGCGCGTGCGCTTCCTGATCAAGCGGCTCGAGGGCGCCACGGTGGTGGACAACGCCGGGCGCGACGAGCAACGGGCATTCTTCGGCGCGACCGTGCGCGTGCGCACGCAGGACGGCGGCGAGCGGCAGGTGATCATCGTCGGCGCCGACGAGGCGGATGCGGCGCGCGGGCGCGTGTCGTGGCTCTCGCCCATCGCTCGCGCGCTGCTCAAGGCGCGCGCCGGCGACACGGTGACGCTGCGCACGCCGGCCGGGCACGAAGCGCTGGAGATTCTGGATGTGAGCTATCCGGGCATCGATTGACCACAGGGAGAAAGCCATGAGCATGCTGCAGGAATTCAAGAGCTTCGCCATGAAGGGCAACGTGGTCGACCTCGCGGTCGGCGTGATCATCGGCGCGGCGTTCGGCAAGATCGTCGCCTCGCTGGTGGAGGACATCGTCATGCCGCTGCTCGGCACGCTGATCGGCGGGGTGAACTTCTCGGGCCTGGCGCTCACCATCGGCTCGGCCACCATCAAGTACGGCAAGTTCGTCCAGACCTGCTTCGACTTCCTGATCATCGCCTGGGCGATCTTCGTCGCCGTCAAGCTCATCAACCGCCTGCGCCGCGAGGAGCCCGCGCCGGCCGCGCCGGCCGAGCCGCCGCGGCAGGAAGTCCTGCTGGGGGAAATCCGCGACCTGCTGAAGGCGCGCTAGCGGCGCTACCTGCTGAGCCGCGAACGCGGCGCTACCTGAAGTCGCCGGCCTTGGCCACCGCCAGGCGCTCCAGCGCCAGGTGGCGGCCGAGCGCCGCCTGCACCTCGGCGGGCGTGAGCGAAGCGATGCGCGCCTCGAGCGCCACGTCCCAGGCAAAAGTGCGCTCGAGGTGCAGGTAGCGCGCCAGGCGCGCGGCGAGCGCGGCGTCCTGCGTGCGCGCCAGGCGGCGCGCCTCGAGCAGACCCTTCTTCGCGGCTTCGACCTCCGCGGCGCCGAAGCCTTCGCGCACGGCGCGCTCCAGCTCCTCGCGCACCGCGCGCTCGACGCGCTCCTTGTTCTGCGGGGCGAAGATCGACGATACCGAGAAGCTCGCCGCGTCGTCGAGCGAGTCCGCGCTGAACCAGGTGTAGGTGCTGTAGGACAGGCCTTCCTTCTCGCGGATGCGCTCCGGCAGCCGCGCCGTGGAGGAGCCGCCGAGCAGCTGGTTGGCGAGCACCATGGCGGGAAAGTCGGGGTCGTCGTCGCGCATGCGCAGGTTGAGGCCGGCGCGCAGCACGGCGTTGGCCTTGTCGGGCGTGTCGAACTCGCGCTCGAGCGCCGGGCGCTCGAAGAAGCGCCGCGGGATGCGCGCGTAGGGGACGGGCGTCTTCCAGTCGCCGAACAGCTCGCCGACCAGGGCGGAGAGCTGCGCCGCGTCGAAATCGCCGACTGCGGCGAAATCCGCGCCCGTGGCGCCGAGCAGCTCGCGGTGGCAGGCGCGCGCCTGCTCGAGCGTCACCGCGCCCAGCGCGTCGATCCGCTCTTCCAGGCTCTGCTCGTAGTGCCAGTGCCCCTTGGGATAGGGGTTGAGGTGGCGCCGCAATTCCTCGCTCGCCACTGCCGACGGATCGCTGCGCTGCGCCTCGGCGCGGGTGAGGGCGCTGCGCTTGAGCTCCTCGAACTCGGCCTGCGGGAAGGCGGGGCTGCGCAGCACCTCGGCCACCAGGCGCATCGTCTGCGCCAGGTGCGGGCGCCGCGTCTCGATGATCGCGCCGCCCGCATTCACCGTGACGGTGGCCTGCAGGCGGTCGAAGGCCTCGTTCAGCTGCGCCCGCGTGCGCTGCGTCGTGCCGCGCATCAGCATTTCGCCGGCGAGCGTGCAGGCCGTGCTGCGGCCGTGCGTGCTCTGCTCGTTGCCCCAGTGCAGATCGAGCTTCGCCACGACGCGGCCGCCGCGCGTGCGCTTGGGCAGGAGCGCCACGCGCAGGTCATTGGCGAGCGTGCGGCGCTGCACGCGCGCCTCGATGTTGCGCGGCGAGGGGTCGAACGCCTCGCCCGCCGCCAGGGCATCGCCCCCCTGGTAGGCGGACACGACCGCCTGCACGTCGGGCACCGGCGGAATGTCCGCGCGCTGCGGCTGCTCGGTGGGAATGAACTCGCCCAGCACGCGGTTGTCGCGCTTCAGGTAGGTCCCGGCCACGCGCTGCACGTCGGCGGCGGTGACGGCGCGCAGGCGGTCGCGGTAGACGAAGTACAGGCGCCAGTCGCCCAGCGTATGGAACTCGGCCACCGCGCTCACCAGCGCGCGCCCGTCGAGGCCCGCCTTGTCCATCTCGTTGACCAGCACCGTGCGCGCGCGGTCCACGTCCTCCGGCGAGATCGGCTCGCGCGCCGCCGCGTCCAGGGTGGCGACCAGGGCCGCGCGCGCCGCCTCCACGGAAGCGCCCTTGGGCAGGCTCGCGCCGAAGGCGACATAGCCGGGGTCGTGCAGCGCGCGCTCGAAGCCCCAGACCGCGCTCGCCAGGCCCTTGGCGACCAGCGCCTGGTGCAGGCGCCCCTGAGGCGCGACGCGCAGCGCTTCCATCAGCACCTCGAGCGCGGGGAAGTCCGGGTGGCTGCCGGCCGGCGCGCGGTACAGCGCGGCGACGATGGGCGTGTCGCCCGTGCGGTGCAGGGTCACCGTGCGCTCGCCGTCCTGCGTCGGCTCGACGGTATAGAGCGCGGGCAGCGCGCGCTTGGGCCGCGGCAGCGGACCGAAGTGCTTGACGACCAGCGCCAGCGCGCGCGCCGGCTCGATGCGCCCGCCGACCACCAGCAGCGCGTTGTCCGGCTGGTACCAGGTGCGGTAGAAGGCGCGCAGCCGGCCGATCGGCACGTCCTCGATGTCCGAGCGCGCGCCGATGATGGCGTTGCCGTAGTTGTGCCAGCCGAAGGCGAGGCGCTGCATGCGCTGCAGCAGCACGCCGCCGGCGCTGTTCTCGCCCATCTCGAACTCGTTGCGCACCACGGTCATCTCGCTCGCCAGGTCCTCCTTGCGGATGAAGGCGTTGACCATGCGGTCGGCCTCCACGGCGAGCGCCCAGGAAAGGTTGTCGCCCGAGGCGGGCAGCGTCTCGAAGTAGTTGGTGCGGTCGAAGGAAGTCGTGCCGTTCCAGCGCGCGCCGCGCCGGGTGAATTCCTGCTTGACGTCGGGGTGCTTCTTCGAGCCCTTGAACAGCAGGTGCTCGAGCAGGTGCGCCATGCCCTTCTCGCCGTAGCCCTCGTGGCGCGAGCCGACCAGGTAGGTGATGTGCACGGTGACCGTGTCGGCGCTCTGGTCGGGCGCAAGCAGCACGCGCAGGCCGTTCGCCAGGCGGTATTCGGATACGCCTTCGACCTCGGCCACCTTGCGCGGCATCTCCGCCGCCAGTGCGGGCAGGGCGATGGCAAGCAGCAGGAAGGCGAGCAGTCTCTTCATGGCATCGGGTCCGGCGCGAGGATACCGTCTTTGGACGGGCGCCGGCGGGGAAGGTTCAGCGCGCCCGCGCGCGCGGGCGCTACGACTTGGGCGCGGGCGCGCGCATCTTGTACTCCTCGCGCACGCACTCGAGCAGCGGCGCGCCCGTCAGGCCGTCGCACTCCTTCAGCTTGGGCGACTTGTCGAGCGCCTTGTACTCGTCCCGCATGCAGTTCTGCAGCACCTTGCCCTGCTTGCCCTTGCAGGCCGCGAGCACGAGGTCGCGCCGCTCCATGTTGATGAAGTAGCGCTGCTCGCACGGCGCCGGGTCGCGGCTCGCCTTGCACAGCTCGAAGGCCATGCACACGCGCTGCTCGGCGGGCGGGGCGTAGCGGCAGGTGCGCGCCGCCTCGCGGAACTGCTCGCGCCCGGCCTCGGTGCGCGACTGCGCCTGCGGCGTCGTGGCGGCCGCGAGCAGCGCGAGCCCCAGCAGGGCTCTTCTCATGCCATCTGCTTGAGCAGGGTGTCGGCGTCGCTCACTTCGAACTTGCCGGGGGCTTCGACGTTCAGCTGCTTGACCACGCCGTCGTCGAGCAGCATGGAAAAGCGCTGCATGCGCACGCCCATGCCGGCGGAAGTGCGGTCGATCTCCAGCCCGAGCGCCCTGGTCCACAGCGCGCTGCCGTCGGCGAGGAAGCGGATCTTGCCCAGCGCTTTCTGGTCGCGGCCCCAGTGCGCCATGACGAAGGCGTCGTTCACCGCGACGCACCAGATCTCGTCCACCTTCTTCGCCTTCAGGGCGTCCAGCTTGTGCACGTAGCCGGGGACGTGCTTGGCCGAGCAGGTCGGCGTGTACGCGCCCGGCAGGCCGAACACCACGATGCGCTTGCCTTGCACGGCAGCCGCCACTTCGACCGGCTTGGGCGGCATGGCGCACTGTGTGGCGGTGTCGAATTCGGTGGTTTCCAGCAGCTTGCCGTCCGGCACGCGATCGCCGACCTTGATGGTCATGGTGTCCTTGCCTTTCGAAGCATCATGAAGAGCGCGGATAATAGCGCGGCGCAACGTCAATCAAAAGGAGGGTCAGATGCAGCGGCATTCGTCGGCGGTGTGGAAGGGCGGCCTGAAGGACGGCAACGGCCAGGTTTCGACCGGCAGCGGGGGGCTGAGTTCCGCGCCCTACACGTTTGCCAGCCGCTTCGAGACGGGCGGCAAGACCGATCCCGAGGAGCTGATCGCCGCGGCGCACGCCGCCTGCTTCTCGATGGCGCTCTCCGGCCAGCTCGGGCAGGCGAACCTCAAGGCCGACAGCATCGCCACCAAGGCCACGGTGACCCTGGAGAAGACCGAGGCGGGCATGACGGTGACGGCCAGCCACCTGTCGGTCAGGGCCAAGGTGCCCGGCGCGGACCAGGCGGCGTTCGAGAAGGCGGCGAACAACGCCAAGGCGGGATGTCCCATATCGCGCCTGCTGAACGCCAGGATCACCATGGACGCGGTGCTCGAGTAGTCCTTCAGCCCGCCTCGAGGGCGGCGCGCCGCCCGCGCTCCATGTCCAGCCCGGCGAGCAGCGCGAGGCCGACCACGAAATACGCGCCCACGGCGAGGATGCCGAGGCGATGGTCGCCCGCGAAGATCCAGGTGACCGCACCGTAGGTGAGCGGCCCGAAGATGGAGGCGGCCTTCACCGCCAGGCCCCACAGGCCGAAGAACTCGGCCTCGCGCCGGCGCGGCGAGAGGTAGCCGACGATCGCCCGGCCGGCGGCCTGCGACGAGCCCATGCACAGGCCGGCGAGGTTGGCGGCCACCCAGAACGCGGGCGCGTCGTCGGCCAGGTAGGCGAGCGCGATCATCACGATCCAGCCGGCGAGGATGAGCGCCATGGCGCGCACGTGGCCGATCGCGTCCTGCAGGTAGCCGAAGCCGAAGGCGCCGGCCGCCGCGGTGACGTTGACCACCAGCACGAGGACGATGGTCTGCTGCTGCGTGAACTTCATCGCCTCCTGCGCGTAGATCGCCGCGAGCGCGATGACCGCCATGATGCCCGCCTGGTAGAACAGGATGCACAGCAGGAAGCGGCGCAGGTCGCGGTACTGGCGCGCGTGGCGCAGCGTGTCGAGCACCCGCGCCCAGGCCTTGCCGTCGCGCGGCTGCGGCACGGCGCGCTCGCGCAGGAAGAGGAACGTCGGTGTCGCGCACAGGGCGAACAGCGCCGCGGTGATCAGCATGCTCGCCGGAACGAATTGCGCGGCGGCCTGTCCCTGGCCCTGCGCCCAGGTAATGTAGACGAGCGAGATGCCGAGCGAGACGAGCCCGCCCAGGTAGCCGAACGCCCAGCCCCAGCCCGATACCCGGCCCATGGCCTTGGCGTTGGCAAGCTCGGGCAGGAACGCCGCGATCAGGTTCTCGCCGGTGGCGAAGAAGAAATTGGACAGCACGATGAAGGCGATGGCGAGCGCCACGGCGCCGGGACCGGGCAGGGTGAGCGCCGCGGTAAATAGAACGCAGCCCGCGGTGGCGACGCCGAGCAGGCGCTTCTTCGCGCCGTGCGCGTCGGCCCAGGCGCCGATCAGCGGCGCGGACAGCAGGACCGCGAGGTAAGACAGCGACAGGGCGGCGGTCCAGGCGAACGTCGCCCAGGGCGCGCCGCCGGCGATCGCGGCGACGAAGAACGCGTTGTACACCGCGGTGATGACCACCGTCGTGTAGCCGGAGTTTGCGAAGTCATACATGCTCCAGGCCCAGACTTCACGCAGTTTGACCTCGGGAGCGAGGGTGGCGTCTTTGGGCATGCTCGATTCTAGCGGTATAGTGTCCGCGCCCATGGCCCAGCCCGCCGCCAAGACCGCCGCCGAGCATCGCCTGACGCTCGCCGAGATCGTCGACTGGCTGGTCGAGGATGGCGCGGTGGCGCGCGAGCCGGCCGAGGTGCTGAAGAAGGAGCGGCGCTACTGGCGCGGCGCGCAGCACCCGCTCACGCTGGTGGCGGGGGAGGGCTGGAAGGACCTGCGCGCGCCGCACAAACCGCTCACGCTCGACGCGCTCGCCGAGTGGCTGGCGCAGCACGTCGGCCTCGAGTACCTGCACATCGACCCGCTGAAGATCAACTTCTCCGTGGTGACGGAAGTCATGTCGAGCGCCTACGCCTCGCGCTTCCGCATCCTGCCGGTGGAGCTCACGGCGAAGGAGGTGGTGGTCGCCACCGCCGAGCCGTTCGTGCGCGAGTGGGAGCCGGAGATCGCGCGCCTCGCCCGGCGTGCGGTGCGGCGCGTGATCGGCAATCCGCAGGCGATCGAGCGCTGCCAGGTCGAGTTCTACAACCTCGCCAAGTCGATCAAGGGCGCCAACCGCAGCGCGGCCGGCACCTCGGGGCTGTCCAACCTCGAGCAGCTGGTCGAGCTCGGCAGCGCCAACAAGACCCTGGACGCGAACGACGCGCACGTCGTCAAGGTGGTGGACTGGCTGTGGCAGTACGCCTTCGAGCAGCGCGCGAGCGACATCCACATCGAGCCGCGCCGCGAGGTCGGCCTGGTGCGCTTCCGCATCGACGGCGTGCTGCACCAGGTGTACCAGATCCCCGCCTCGGTGCTCGCGGCGATGACCAGCCGCATCAAGATCCTCGGGCGCATGAACGTAGTGGAGAAGCGCCGGCCGCAGGACGGGCGCATCAAGACGCGCATGGCCGACGGCGACGAGGTCGAGCTGCGCCTGTCGACGCTGCCCACGGCCTTCGGCGAGAAGCTGGTGATGCGCATCTTCGATCCCGAGGTGCTGGTGCGCGATTTCCGCGAGCTCGGCTTCTCGGACGAGGACCACAGGCGCTGGAAGGAGATGACCGAGCGCCCCAACGGCATCGTGCTGGTCACCGGGCCCACGGGCTCGGGCAAGACCACGACGCTGTACTCGACCCTGAAGAGCCTCGCCACGCCCGAAGTCAACGTGTGCACGATCGAGGACCCGATCGAGATGGTGGAGCCGGCCTTCAACCAGATGCAGGTGCAGTCCAACATCGACCTCGGCTTCGCCGAGGGCGTGCGGGCGCTGATGCGCCAGGACCCCGACATCATCATGGTGGGCGAGATCCGCGACCTGGAAACGGCGGAAATGGCCGTGCAGGCGGCGCTCACCGGGCACCTCGTGCTCTCCACGCTGCACACCAACGATGCGCCGAGCGCCATGACGCGGCTGCTGGAGCTGGGCATCGCGCCCTACCTGCTCAACGCCACCTTCAACGGCGTGATGGGCCAGCGCCTGCTGCGCACGCTGTGCCCGCACTGCAAGCAGCCGGTGGAGCTCAACCGCGCCGAGGACGCCGCGGCCTGGGACGCGCTGGTTGCGCCCTTCACCGCCAAGCGCCCGGCGACCGTCTACAAGCCGGTGGGCTGCCTCGAGTGCCGCATGACCGGCTACCTGGGCCGCGTCGGCATCTACGAGACGCTGGTGCACTCGCCCGGCATCAAGCAGCTGATCGCCGAGGGCGCCGACCTGGCGCGCGTGCGCGAGCAGGCCATGAAGGAAGGCATGAAGCCGCTGCGCATCAGCGGCGCCATGAAGGTGGCCTCGGGCATGACCACCATCGACGAGGTGCTGAAGGTGGCGCCGCCCGTGCGCGAGCAGGCGGCCTAGGGAGGCGACGGCGATGGAATGGTCGCTGCTCACCGAAGCGCTGCTGCTGGTCACGGCGGCGGGCATCGTGTTCGCGGCCTGGATGCAGGCGCGCCGGCGCGACCGCCGCGCCACGCAGGCGCTGCGCGCGAGCGAGGAGCGCTTCCGCAACCTGACCGCCCTGTCGGCGGACTGGTTCTGGGAGACCGACGCCGAGCACCGCATCACCTGGCTCACCGGTGGCCCGTCGGTGCTCGGCTTCTTCGGCTCGGGCCTCGCCTTCGGCAAGCGCCTGTGGGAGCTGCCGGGCGTCGAGCTGGACGGCCCGGCTTTCACCGCGCACATCGACCAGCTGGAGCGGCGCGCGCCGTTCTTCGAGCTGGAGCTCGCCCGGGCGCGCGCCGGCGGCGGCCGCCACGTGCACGTGGTCTCCGGCCAGCCGCGCTACGGCGCGGCGGGCGAATTCATCGGCTACCGCGGCGTGGGGCGCGACATCACCGAGCGTCGGCGGGGCGAGCGCGAGCTGGCCTCCGCCAAGGAGCGCTTGGAGCTGGCGCTGGACAGCTCCGGGGGCATCCTCTGGGATACGGACTTGCAGACCGGCAAGGTGTACCTGAGCGAGGGCTGGGCGGAATTCCTCGGGCTGCCGCGTGCGCCGACGTCGACGACCGTGGACGAACTGCTGCGCGGAGTGCACCCCGACGACGTGCCGCGGGGCCTGAAGGTCTCGGTCGAAGTGCTGAAGGGCGAGCGTCCGGACTACGGCGGGGAGCACCGCTTCCGCGTTGCCGACGGCAGCTGGAAATGGCTGTTGTCGCGCGGCCGGGTGACCGAGCGCGACGCCAGCGGGCGCGCGCTGCGCATGACCGGGATCAACCTCGACGTCACGGCGCGCAAGCAGGCCGAGGAGGCGCGCAACGAGGCCGAGGAGCGCTACCGCTCGCTGGTCGAACTGGCCCCGGACGCGGTGGTGGTGTCGTGCGGCGGCATCATCGAGTACGCCAACCCGGCCGCGGCCCGCCTGATCCGCGCCCGTTCGCCGGAGGAGGTCCTCGGCCGGAGCATGGAGTCCTTCGTGCACCCGGAGCACGTGCAGCGCTACCGCGAACGCCTGGGCATCCTGAGCGCCGGCCCGCACGCCACGGGATTCGAGGAGCGCCGGCTGCGCTGCCTCGACGGCACGGAGATCGTGGCCGAGGTGGCCAGCGTGTCGTTCCTCGAGCGGGGGCGCCTGGTGCTGCAGACCGTGGTGCGCGACGTCACGGAGCACCGCAAGGTGCGCGAGGCGCTCGCCGAGCGCGAGCAGCGCTTTCGCGACGTGGTCGAGGCTTCCGGCGAGTACGTCTGGGAGACCGACGCCGAGTGGCGCTACACCTATCTCTCGGCGCGCATCGAAGCGGTGCTCGGCTACATGCGCGCGGAGCTCCTCGGGCGCACGCCGCGCGAGTTCATGCCGCTCGGCGAGGCGCGCTCGCTTGACGAGTGGTTCGAGCGCAACCGGCGCGACGGCCAGCCGTTCCGTGACCTGGTGCACCGCTCGATCAGCAAGTCGGGCAAGGTCGTCTGGCAGCAGGTGAGCGGCATGCCGGTGCGCGACGCGGCCGGGCGCCTTACCGGCTACCGCGGCACGGGTGCGGATGTAACCGCGCGCAAGCAGGCGGAGGAGCGCATCCAGTACCTGGCGACGCGCGACGCGCTCACCGGGCTGCCCAACCGCACGCTGCTCGGCGACCGCGCCGGGCAGGCGATCCTCGCCGCCGCGCGCCGCCGCGGCATGCTGGCGGCGCTGCTCATCGACCTGGATCGCTTCAAGCTGGTGAACGACTCGCTCGGCCACCACGCCGGCGATGCGCTGCTGTGCGCGGTGGCCGAGCGCCTGGCCAACACGCTGCGGCGCGACGACACGCTCGCCCGCCCGGGCGGCGACGAGTTCGTGCTGCTGTGGGACGGGCTGAAGACGGCGCAGGACGCCGCGCTGGTCGCGCGCCGCGTGCAGGACGTGCTGCAGCGCCCGTTCACCATCGAGGGGCGCTCGCTCAGCGTCACGGCGTCGATCGGCGTGGCGATCTACCCCGAGGACGGGCGCGACTTCGGCGAGCTGCTGAAGAACGCCGAGACGGCGCTGTACGACGCCAAGGAGGGCGGGCGCAACGGCTTTCGCTTCTTCTCGCCGGAGCTAAACACGCGGGTGGTGGCGCGCCTCGCGCTGGAGAGCGAGCTGCGCGGCGCGCTGGCGCGCGGCGAGCTGCAGCTGCGCTGGCAGCCGGTGATCGGGCGCGAGGCGCTGGTCGGCGCGGAGGTGCTGGTGCGCTGGAACCATCCGCAGCGCGGCCTGCTCGCGCCGGGCGAATTCCTCAAGATCGCCGAGGACGCCGGCCTGATCGACGCCATCGACTGGCAGATCTTCGAGGCCGCCTGCCGGCGGG
>DATFEJ010000143.1:0-4501 GCA_035251235.1 Burkholderiales bacterium | reverse complement strand
GAGCACGTAGGTGTCGTCGTCCATGCCGCCGAGCATCGTGTCCACGCCCGCGCCGCCATCCAGCCAGTCATCGCCCGCCAGGCCGGTGAGCGTGTTGGCCGAGGCGTTGCCGGTGAGCACGTTCGCCCCGGCGTTGCCGGTCGCATCGATCGGCCCGGTGCCGACGATGGCGACGTTCTCGACGTTCAGGTTGTCAGCCGGCAGGGCGTAGGTGGCGCTTGCGCGCACCGTGTCCACGCCCTCGGCCTCGTTCTCGACGATGACGTCCGCGCTGCCGTCGAAGAGATAGATATCGTCGCCCGGGCCGCCGTTCAGCGTGTCGATGCCGGCGCCACCATTCAGCGTGTCGTTGCCCTCGCCGCCGACAAGTACGTCGTCGCCGGCGCCGCCGTTCAGCGTGTCGTTGCCGGTGCCGCCGTCAAACGAATCGTTGCCGATGCCGCCGGTCAGCGTGTCGTTGCCGGCGCCGCTGCCCAGCTCGATGCCGACCGTGGAGTTGTAGTTGATGACGTCGTTGCCCGTGAGGTACTGCGGCAGCAGGTCGAGGAGCGACTGCACGTTCGACAGGCCTTCGAGCTGCGTGAAGGGTATCGAGACGCCGGTGACGGTGAGGCTGTTGCCAAAGCCGCTCAGCGTGATCGAGGTCACGTTGCCGGCGATCGTCGATGAAATGCTGTCGCCGCTCACCGTCAGGCTGCCGACCAGTTTGAATGTGTAGCCCGCGGCCGTGGTCGCCGAAATGCTGCCCACCGTGCCCGAATAGCTGCCGCTCTCCGAAAGGGCGATGTTGCCGCTGACCGTCGTCACGTCCCCGTCGGGAGCCGCATAGCGGATCGAGTTGATCCTGTCGTTGCCGAACTCGGGGAACATGCCGCTGACCTGCACGCTCGCGCCGCCGTCTCCCGCCTGGAAGTCGATCGACGAGATGTACGGATTTGCGATCAGGAACTGGCCGCGGAAGTCCAGCCCGCCAAACGGATTGAACAGGTTGAGCAGCAGGCGCGTCGACGTCGCCGAAACGACGCTGTAGGCGCCGGATTCGAAGCCGGCGAGCACCGCCTCCATGCGCGCGTCGAACGCCGCGATGTCGGCCTCCAGGTTGACGGAAGCCAACGATACGGTCGACCAATCGACGCTGGATGAGCCGGTTATCTGGGCCATGGGCGATTCCCCCGAACGCCCCTGACTCGGGCGCGTGAGTAGCAGCTTATACAGCGGAATTCTGCACGGGCGCTACCACCCTACCGTGTGGTCCTGACCTTTCCTGAAGATGCCACTTACAGTTGTCTGGGGGCAGGCGCTGCGCCGCAGCACGGCTCTGGGTTTTCCAAGCGGGCGCCGACGCTGCCGGCTGGGCCGCCTACGGAAAGATGGCCGCCCAGAGCGCACGCACCGCACTCACGTGCTGCGCCACCTGCTCGACCGGCACGCGCGCGTACTGCGCGCCGCTCAGCCGCAGGCCATGCTGCAGCCGGCGGAACTCGCGGTAGGCCTCGCGGCAGCGCTCGGCCAGCGGGTCGGGGATCAGGCCGAAGCCGGCCGCCATCTTCAGCAGCGCGATGTTGCCGAGGTTGCCGGTCAGCTCGGCGTGGCGCGCGGCATGCGTGAGCACAAGATATTGCACCGCGAACTCCACGTCGATCATGCCGCCGCGATCGTGCTTGACGTCGAACTGCCCCGAGCGGTTGGGATGCGCGTCGTGCATGCGCTCGCGCATTTTCAGCACCTCGCGCGCCAGCTCGGCCGGGTCGCGCGGCCGCATGAGGATGCGCGTGCGCAGCGCCTCGAACGCCGCGCCGACCTGCGCGTCGCCCGCGCAGTGGCGCGCGCGCGTGAGCGCCTGGTGCTCCCACGCCCACGCCGACTCCTCCTGGTACTGGGCGAACGCCTCGATCGAGGAGACCAGCAGGCCGGATTCCCCCGACGGGCGCAGGCGCAGGTCGGTCTCGAACAGCACGCCGCTCGCCGTGCGCGTGGTGAGCCAGTGGTTGAGGCGCTGCGCGAGCCGCGCGTAGAGCTCGGGCGCGCGCTCGTCGGCGTCGTCGTAGAGGAAGATCAGGTCGAGATCGGAGGCGTAGCCGAGCTCCTTGCCGCCGAGCTTGCCATAGGCCACCACCGAGAAGCGCGGCGCTTCGCGGTGCCGCCCCGGCAGCTGCGCCCAGACGAGCGTCAGGGCCGCGTCGAGCACGAGATCGGCGAGCCTGGACAGGTGGTCGGCGAGGTGCTCCACGGTGAGCAGCCCGGCGAGGTCCTGCGCCAGCAGACGGAACACCTGCGCCTGGTGCTGCTCGCGCAGCACGTTCATCTGCCTCTCCACGTCGCCCACCGCGGCGGCCAGCAGGCCGGCGAGCGCTGCCTCGAACGCCGCCCAGTCGGGCGGCGCGTACAGCACCCGGTCGTCGAGCAGCTCGTCGAGCAGCAAGGGGTGGCGCGTGATGTAGTCCGCCGCCCAGCTGGAGGCGGCGACGATGCGCGTCACGCGCTCGAGCGCCTCCGGGTGCTCGGCGAGCAGCGCGAGGTACGCCGCGCGCCGCGCCACTGCCTCGATCAAGCCGAGCCCGCGCGAGAGCGTCTCGTCCGGGTCGGCGGCGCGCGCCGCCGCCGCCGCCAGGCCCGGCACCAGCGCATCCACGCGCTGGCGCGAGTCGGCCGGCAGCATCAGGTAGCGCTGGCTGTGGCGCATGGCGAGCAGGCGCTCCGCGCTCATCTCGGGATTGCGGAAGCCGCGGCCGGCAAGCGCCTGCACCATCGCGCCGCGGTCCTCCTGCCACAGATCGGGCGCGTCGACTGCCGCCGATTCGGCAAACACGTCCTGGAAGTGCCGCTGCACGGCGTCGCGATGCGCCTGCAGCCGGTCGTAGAACTCCGCCCAGTCCGCGCAGTCAGACATCTGTGCGATGCGCTCCCGATCGCCGGGATCCTCCGGCAGCGTATGCGTCTGCAGGTCGTCGAGGTACTGCAGGCGGTGCTCCGTCCTGCGCAGGAAGTCGTAGGCCGCGGCCAGCTCGCGGGCCGCTTCCCCGGGCAGGAGCTTCCTTTCGGCGAGGCGCGCCAGCGCCTCGAGCGTCGGGTGCACCGCGAGCGCGGGGTCACGGCCGCCGCGCACCAGCTGCAGCGCCTGCGCGACGAACTCGATCTCCCGGATCCCCCCCGGGCCGAGCTTGACATGCTCGGCGAGCTCCCGCCGCGCGACGTCGCGGCGCACTTCGGCGTGCAGCCGGCGCATGGCGGCCAGCGTGGCGTAGTCCAGGTACTTGCGGTACACGAACGGGCGCACGATGCCGTCGAGCTCGCCGTGCGCCGTGCCGGTGAGCGGCCGCGCCTTGATCCAGGCGTAGCGCTCCCACTCGCGCCCCTGCGCGACGAAGTAGGCCTCCAGCGCGTCGAAGCTCACGGCGAGCGGGCCGGAGTCGCCGTAGGGACGCAGGCGCATGTCGACGCGGAATGCGAAGCCATCCTCCGTCACTTCCGACAGCAGGCGGATCAGCTTGCGGCCGGCGCGCTCCAGCGTCTCGGGATCGGACCCGGCGGAATAGGCGAAGACCAGGTCGACGTCCGAGGAGACGTTCAGCTCGCGTCCGCCGAGCTTGCCCATGGCCACCACCACCAGGTCGCGCGCGCCGGTCCACGCGAGCGCCGCCGCGATCTCCAGCTCCGCGAGCTCGCTCATCGTCGCGCACACTTCCGCGAGCCCGGCGCCGCCGTCGAGGTCGCGCGCCATCACGCGCAGCAGCACGCGCTGGCGCAGGTGCCGCAGCCGGCGCTTGAGCGCGGCTTCGTCGTCCTCGCCGGAGCCCGCCAGCGCCGCGGCCATCTCGTCGCGCGAAAAAGGCGCTGCCGCGCGCAGCTCCGCGTCGAGCCCGGGGCGCGTCGCGAGCAGCTGTCCGGCATAGCGCGAGAGGGTGATTTTCCTAATTGGCGCAGGCCTTTATGGGTAAAATGCCCGGTGCAAGCGATAGAATGCAACAACCCTTCCGGCGGGCGCCCCCCGGAGCGGCGAGCGGTGCCCGAACCGCACAAGCGCCCGACGCGACTATAGGGGCAAGGCGAAGCGCGATGCAATCGTCATTCCGGCACACGGGCGCTCGCGCCGCGCTGCGCGCGCTCGAGTGGCTGGCGTGGATCGTGTTCTTCGCGTTCGCGGTCGCGTTCCTCGCGCTGCGCTTCTGGCTGCTGCCGCAGATCGAGCGCCACCAGCAGGACGTGGTGGATGCGCTGCAGCGCGCCATCGGCCTGCCGGTGACCATCGGCTCGCTGAGCGCCGAGTGGGACGGCCTGCACCCGCGCCTCACCGTGACCAACCTGCGCGTCGCCGACCGCGACGGACGCCAGGCGCTGCTGTTGCCCGTGGTCGAGCCGGTGATCGGCTGGTCGAGCCTGCTGGCGGGCGACCTGCGGCTGCATTCGCTCACCATCGAGGGCCCGCGGTTGACGGTGCGGCGCGCGGCCGACGGCACGCTCTCGGTCGCCGGCATCGCGCTGGGCGCCGCGCGCGGCTCCG
>DATFEJ010000310.1:0-3571 GCA_035251235.1 Burkholderiales bacterium | reverse complement strand
CTCGTAGGACGGCGCCAGGACGGCGCGCGCCTCGGGGCTGCCACCGCGCGAAGCGAGCAGGCGGGCCAGGCTCATCGCCGCGCGCAGCTCGAGCGACTTCTCGCCGCGCTCGCGGGCCAGCCCGAGCGCATGCCGGAACTTCCGCTCGGCGACACCGGCCTCCGACGCCGACCGTTGCCGAAGCAACTCGCCCTCGAGCCGGTGCACCTCCGGCGCGAACACCGTCTGGCGATCCTTCTCGGAGATTGAGGCCAGGTGCGCGAGCCCCTCGTCGGGAAGCTCCGCGTGCAGACACAACTCGGCCAAGACGCAGAGGCATAGCAGATGCCGCCAGGTGGCCGACCGCCCCGCCACAATGCCAGCGTACAGGTCAGTCAGTGCTTTCCGATCTATGCGGGCGCCGCGGGCCGCAGGCAGCAGGACCACCGGCCCGTCCGCCCAGGGCGTGAAGCCATGCTCGTGCGCGAGTGATTGCAGCCGCTCCGCCGCCTCGATCGTCGCGTGCCGGTCACCGCGCTGATAGTGGACCCAGCTCGCAAACCAGAGCGCATTCGTTTCACTCAGCGGATGCTGGAGCTGCGTCGCGAGACGGTGGGCGTCGCGAATAGTGGCCACGGCGCGCTCGGGCCAGCCGATGAGCCAGAGATCGAGCCCGAGCTGATAACGGCAGCACACGCCCGGGTCGTGACCGCCGTACGTGAACATCTGCGAGGCGTGCCGTTCGCGCACGTATAGCGTCTTGCCCCGTTCGGCATGGGTAATCGCGACCGTAGGCGCTCCCATCGCCGTGAACGTGGCCCAGAGCGCGTGGTGCGCCTGCACCAGCCGGCCGCTGTCCTCGCCGCTGCGCGCGGCTTCGAGCAAACGCTCACCGATGTCCCGCGCCGCAGCGTAGTCCCCACGCGTGTAGGCGATGAACCAGCGTTGCCAGAGTACGGGGAACCCGCGGTCCGTGTCGCCCAGCCAGTCAACGAGCTTCTGCGCATGGTCGTACGACGCCACCACCTCGGGGGCGGCCGGGCCCTTCAGCGCGATCAGCGCGGGACCAAGCGCGATGCGGATGTCGAGCGCCTCGGACCGCGTCTCCGGCGTCTCGGGCAGCTCGCCGAGAATCGCCAGCGCCTGCTCGAAGAAGCCCGCGGCTTCACGATTCGCGGACCGCGCCACGGCCTTGACCCCCGCCTGGCGTAGATAACGCGCGGCCTTGTCGCGCGCCTCGCTGTGCATCGCGTGACGGGCCACGACTTCCACCTGCTCGGCAAGGCGGTCCGGGTGCATGCCCTCCATCGCGTGCACGATGGCGCCGTGCAACTGGCGTCGCCGCTCACCGAGCAGGCTCGAGTATGCGACGTCGTGCGTCAACGCGTGCTTGAACGTGTACTCGACATCCGGGAACAACGAGGTCTCGTACAGGAATTCGGCCGCCTGGAGCTGGGCGAGTCCGGCCCGAAGCGCGTCGTCATCCAGGCCGGCAATCCCGCGCAGCAGGACGAAGGGCACGTCCTTGCCGACCACCGATGCCGCCTGGAGGAGCCGCTTATCCTCCGCCGGAAGTCGGTCGATGCGGGCCGCGAGGATCGCCTGCACGGTCGCGGGAATCTCGATGGTCTCGGCCGGCTTCGCCAGACGGTAGTCGCCGCGCTCCCCGACGAGCGTACGGGTCTCGACTAGGCCCCGTACGCACTCTTCGAGGAAAAGCGGATTGCCCTCGGTCCGGGCGATGAGCAGGCGGCGCAGAGGCGTCACGCTCGCATCCTCGCCGAGCAGGGCTGCGAGCAGGGCTTCGGCTGTCTCGGGTGGCAGGGGATCGATCCGGAGCTGGCGGTAGTAGGTCTTGCGTGCCCAGCCGTGCTGGTACTCCGGCCGATAATTGACAGCGAGCAGGATTGCCGCCGTCGGCAGGCTCTCGACGAGGCTGTCGAGGAATGCCTGTGTCTCACCATCGATCCAGTGCAGGTCTTCGAATACCACGAGCAGCGGCTGGACGCGACTCTCCCGCAACACGAGCCGGCGGATTGCTTCCAGGGTGCGTCGCCGACGCTCGAGGGGATCGAGCTCGCCGAAGGCGTCGCCGGCGGCGAGTGCTTCGAGCAGCCAGAGCAGCGGCGGCACGAAGTCCTTGAGCCCCTCGTCGAGCGTGAACATGGCGCCGGTCACCTTCGACCGGATGGCGCGCGTGTCGTCGCCGTCGGCGATTTTGAAATAGGCCTTGAGCAGGTCGATGAGCGGCAGATAGGCCGTCGCCTTGCCGTAGGACACCGATGCGCTCCGGAACACGAGCCAGTCGTGAATGCGGTGGGATTCGATGAATTCGTAGAACAACCGCGACTTGCCGACGCCGGGCTCGCCGACGACGGCCACTATCTGACCTCGCCCCCGCGCCGCCTGCTCGGCGGCGGCGTGGAGCTGGACCATCTCGCTCTCCCGACCCACGAAGCGGCTGAGGCCCCGCGCGGAAGCCGCCTGCAAGCGGGTGCGCGCGGCGGCGCCGATCAGCTCGTGCACTTCGACCGGCTCGCCGAGCCCTTTCACCGGGATCGGCCCGAGCGGCCGGACGTGAATCCAACCTTCGGCCAGCCGCAAGGTCTCGCCGCTGACGCGGATGGTGCCGGGGGTGGCGAGCTGCTCCATGCGGGCGGCCAGATGGGTCGTCTGGCCGACCGCCGTGTAGTCCATTCGTAGGTCACTGCCGATGGAGCGTACGACCACCTCGCCCGAGTTCATACCGACGCGAATCTGGACCTCGATGCCATGGCTGTGACGCAGGTCGGCGGTGTAGCGCCGGATCTCGTCCTGCATTCGGAGCGCGGCGTAGCACGCCCGCACCGCGTGGTCCTCGTGCGCCACCGGCGCGCCGAACAGCGCCATGATCCCGTCGCCCATCACCTGATTGACCGTGCCCTCGTAGCGGTGGACGGCCTCCATCAAGCGCTCCAGCACGGGGTCGAGCAGCTTGCGCGCTTCCTCGGGGTCGCGGTCCGCGAGTAGCTCCATCGATCCCTTCAGGTCGGCGAAGAGCACGGTCACCTGCTTGCGCTCACCCTCCAGCGCGCTCTTGGAGGTAAGAATCTTCTCGGCTAGGTGCTTCGGCGTATAAGAATCCGGGGCAGGGGACTTCGCTGCCGAGGTTGTCCGGAGCGGCGCGGCGCACTGGCCGCAGAACTTATTCTCGGGCAGATTCGCTGCGCCACAGGACGGACAGGCTGAGGTAAGCGGTGCGGCGCACTCCCCACAGAACTTCATGCCAGCGAGATTCTCGTTCTGGCAGCGAGGACACTGCATCGCGAGGCCTCCCAGCGAGCCGGACCGTGGACGGTCGGGCAGGTGGGTCGAGGGTAGTCTGGTGGCTCGGGGTGGTCAAGAAACCTGGATTCGCGGAGCCGCCGGTCGCAGCCACACCCGCCGCATCGGGTCTCGCATGCGGGAATCGCTTGCCAAGTGGCGCATCAGGTCATATCAATCGCGTAGGTAGTGGGTGTCGTGTAGCATTCTGCAAATCCAGCCCCCGCAACCATGAACGACAAGGGGTTAGCGGACGTTGGCGCCGCTAGCCCCTTTCGTTTACCCAGAC
>DATFEJ010000183.1:0-4979 GCA_035251235.1 Burkholderiales bacterium | reverse complement strand
GGCCGCGATGCTCGCCACGCTGTCGCCGCCTTGGCGGGACGAGGAGCGGGCTGCGGCCCTGCTCGGCCCGGTGGCCGGCCGCCAGCCGGAGTCGGCTCTCACGCAGCTCGCCGGCCTGCTGGCGGCGGGCATCGCCGAGCGGCAGCGGCTGGCGCGGGAGCTGAAGGCGGCGGAGGAGCGCGCCGAGTCCGCGGCGCGGCGCGAGGAAAGCGCCAACGAACGGGCCAACACCCTGCACCAGCAGGTCGAGGCATTGAAGTCGATCGAGCGCGGCATCCTCGAGCGCGAGGAGCGCCGCAGAACCTTGAAAAGGTGACGACATGAATCACGAAACCCCATCCATCCTGCTGGTCGACGACGACCGCGACCTGCTGCATCTGATGTCCATGCGCCTGAGCGCCGCGGGCTACGCCGTCACGGCGGTGGAATCCGCCGATGCCGCGCTCGCCAGCCTGGCGGTGAAGCGCCCGCATCTCGTCATCACGGATCTGCGCATGCATGGCATGGACGGGCTCGGCCTGTTCGATGCCATCCACCGGCAGGCGCCGTCGCTTCCGGTGGTCATCCTGACTGCGCACGGCACCATTCCCGACGCCGTCGCCGCGACGCGGCGCGGGGTGTTCAGCTTCCTCACCAAGCCGTTCGAGCCCAAGATCCTGCTCGAGACGGTCGCCGATGCGCTGCGGCTGTCGACCGCGCCGAGCTCCGAGCACGCCGCCCACTGGCGCGCCGAGATCATCACGCGCTCTGCCGCGATGGAGGCCCTGCTGGGCCAAGCCCAGCGCGTGGCCGCGTCCGATGCGAGCGTCTGCATCTTCGGCGCGAGCGGCACGGGCAAGGAGCTGCTGGCACGCGCCATCCACCGCGCCAGCCGTCGCGCCGGCGCACCCTTCATCGCCGTCAACTGCGGCGCCATCCCGGAGGGGCTGCTCGAATCGGAGCTGTTCGGCCACAAGAAGGGCTCGTTCACCGGCGCGGTGCAGGATCGGCGCGGCCTGTTCCAGGCCTGCGAAGGCGGCACGCTGTTCCTCGACGAGGTCGGCGACATGCCGCCGCCGCTGCAGGTGAAGCTGCTGCGCGCGCTCGAAGACCGCGTCGTGCGCCCGGTGGGCGCCAACGACTCGATCGCGGTGGACGTGCGCGTCATCTCCGCGACGCACCGCAAGCTGGAGGAGCGCATTGCCACGGGCGAGTTCCGCGAGGACCTGTACTACCGGCTGAACGTGGTCAAGCTCGAGCTGCCGTCGCTCGCCCAGCGCCGCGAGGACATTCCGCTGCTCGCCGGTCATTTCCTGTCGCGCCTGGCCGAGCGCTATGGGCGCCCGCGGCTGGCATTCTCGCCCGAGGCGATGGAACTGCTGGTCGGCGCCGCGTGGCCCGGCAACGTGCGCCAGCTGCTGAACGTCGTGGAGCGCGCGGTCGCGCTGACCACCACGGAAGTGATCCCGGCGGCGCTCGTGCGCCAGGCGCTGGACGTCGGCTCGGGGTCGCTCACGCCGCTCGACGAGGCGCGGCGCGCATTCGAGCGCGAGTATCTGGTGCGCATCCTGAAGATCACGGGCGGCAACGTCACCCAGGCGGCGCGCCTGGCAGGTCGCAACCGCACGGAGTTCTACCGGCTGCTCGAGCGCCATGCGCTCGAGCCCGGCATGTTCAAGACCAGGGCCGTCGCCCACTCGTAGGACTGTCGCCGCCAGGCGACAGGAAAATTGTCATCGGTTCAGCCGCTTGGCGCGTCTGTGCGGTCTTTCGTCGCCGTAGACAGACGAAATGCAGCGCTTTGGACGTGTGCAATCGCTCACTGTCGCGTCCTATCTGCATGAATATGAGCGACTTTTCAGGCATGGCACGAGGGTTGCAAGAGACTGTCAGAGCGCAACCCAGACGAACTCCGCACGCATGGATCACGCCAAGCAAAAATTCGAGTTGCCCATCGTCGCCCAAGTCGCGGGCGGCTTCGCCATCAGTGCCCTGGTGCTCGTCGGCATCAGCGGGTCCATCTACAAGCTGATCGCCCCCCAGGGCTGGTTCGTGCAGGCATTCGGCCACAGCTTCGGCCTCGGCGCGTCCTTGACCGCGGCGATCCTCGGCGCCGCCGCACTGGTGTGGGCGCTGCCGGGCTGGATGCCCACCCAGCGTACGCGCGTCGCGGACGCGGTCGTTTACGGCTTTGCCGCCGCAGGGATGCTCTTTCTGGGTCAGATGCTGGTGCAAGGAGGCACCTGAGCCGCTGCCAGCACGCCACCACTCCTCCCCCAGGCCCGCCCCTTCCCCCTACAGGCGGGCCTTTTTTTTCACACCGCGATCGGCGCCTTGATGTGCGGGTGCGGGTCGTAGCCCTCGAGCGTGAAATCCTCGTAGCGGAATTCGAACAGGTCGCGCACGGCCGGGTTGAGCCGCATCCTGGGAAACTCGCGCGGCGCGCGCGCCACCTGCGCGCGCGCCTGCTCGAGATGATTGAGGTACAGATGCGCGTCGCCCAGCGTGAGCACGAACTCGCCCGGCTGCAGGCCGCTCACCTGGGCGACCATGAGCGTGAGCAGCGCGTAGGAGGCGATGTTGAACGGCACGCCGAGAAACAGATCGGCGCTGCGCTGGTACATCTGGCAGGACAGGCGCCCCTCGGCGACATAGAACTGGAACAGCGCATGGCAGGGCGGCAGGGCCATGCGGTCCACGTCCGCCGGATTCCAGGCGCTCACCAGGTGACGCCGCGAGTCGGGGCGCGTGCGCAGGCTGTCGAGCACCTGCCGGATCTGGTCGATCTCCCGGCCATCCGGGGTGCGCCAGTGGCGCCACTGGTAGCCATACACCGGGCCGAGCTCGCCGGCGGCGTCCGCCCATTCGTCCCAGATGCTGACGCCGTGCTCCTGCAGCCAGCGCACGTTCGTCTCGCCGCGCAGGAACCACAGCAGCTCGTAGACGATCGACTTCAAATGCAGCTTCTTCGTGGTGAGCAGCGGAAAGCTCTTGCCCAGGCCGAAGCGCATCTGCCGGCCGAACACCGAGCGCGTGCCGGTGCCGGTGCGGTCCGACTTGCGCGCGCCATGCTCCAGCACCTCGGCGAGCAGGTCGAGATACTGGCGTTCCCCGTGCGCGTCGCTCATATGGCAATCATCGCAAAAAGCTCACGCGCGCTCTGAAAACGCTCCTCGGGCGCCTTGGCGAGCAGGCGGTCGAGGATGCCCTGGTAGCCCGCCAGCCGCGTCGGCAGCCGCGGCACGGGCCCGTGCACGTGCTGGTAGACGAGGCCCGCCGGCCCCTCTGCCTCGTACAGGCGCCGCCCGGTGAGCATTTCATAGAAGATCACGCCCAGGCTGTACAGGTCCGAGCGCCGGTCGGCGGGTTTTCCCAGGCACTGCTCCGGGCTCATGTAGCGGGGCGTGGCGATCACCTCGCCATGCCGGGTGAGCGTCACGCTCGCTGCCAGGTTCTTGGCCAGCCCGAAATCGACGAGCACCGGGCGCCCGTTGTCGCGAAACAGGATGTTGGGCGGCTTGAGGTCGCGGTGGATGACGCCGCGCTCGTGGATGGCTTCCAGCGCGCGCGCAATCTGCGACACGACGCGCAACGCCGTGAGCGAGGTCATGCCTTCGTGGATGCGCGTGGCGAGCGTGCCGCCCGACAGGTACTCCATGGCGATGTAGGGATGCTCGCCGGCGAAGCCCTGGTCGTAGATGTGCGCGACGTACTCGTTCTGCAGATCGGCGACCAGCTTGTATTCCTGCACGAAGCGACGGAAGAACGTTTCGTCGGCGCGCAGCTTGGCGTCCAGCACCTTGAGCACGAGCTGCAGGCCGTCCTGCTCGCGCTCGGCGAGGTAGACCTGCGCCATGCCGCCTTCACCGATCTTGCGCAGGCTGCGGTAGCCTGGAATGGGGCGCTCGCTGCCCTCCAGAGGGATGCCGATCCTGCGCGCGTCGAGCGGCTGGGTGCGCTGCAGGGAGGGCGTGTGCTCGGCCCGCCGGGCCTCCTGCTCGCGGATCGCGTCCTCGATCGCGCGCACCAGGCGCTCGTCGGTGAGATCGGCCTTGCGCAGGAAATCCGCGGCGCCCGCCTTCATGCCGGCCACCGCCAGGGTCTCGCCGCCGGTCTCGGTCAGCAGCACTACAGGCGGCGCGTCGGGCGCGCGCACGACGCCGGACATCCACTGCAGCGCGTCGGCCGCGTCCGGCTCCACGTACAGGAGGATGGCGGCGTAGAGGGTGGCGGGCAGTGCCTGTCCGGGCATGCCGCGCTCGCGCGGCGCCCACTCCTCGATCGTCGCCGACGGCCAGCGGGCGCGCAGCATGCCGGACACCGCGCTGCGAAAATCGCGGGAGTCGTCCACAAGGAGGAATCGCATAGGGGCGGCGTGCTAGGATTTTCGCATGATTGCCCTGTTCGGACGCGGCAAGACCGACCACCCCATGGCGGATGCGCAAGAGGCCAGGCGCCTGCTGGACGAGCTGCCGGCGCGCGATCCCGTGAAGGCCCTCGACGAGCTCGCGCACTGGCACGAATCGGTCGCCGCGACACCGGATTTCAGGCCGGAGGCGCGCATCGAGCGGCTGCTCATGCTGGACGCGGCTGCCGCAGAGCGTGTGAAGAAAGTCACGCAGGAGTACCTCGCGCCCGGGAGGCTGTCGCGCTTCCAGGAAAACCGGCTGTGGACGGCGGCGCACGGCTACTGGCGGCAGGCGGCGCTCGCCATGGCGCAGGCCGTGGACCTGTTCGTACAGGGTGGCAAGGGCATCGAGCGCGCGAAGGCGCAGCTGCCGCCGCTGCTGGTGGCCGTGTTGCGCGCGCTCGCCCAGCAGATCAAGTGGGCGTACCTGCGCTATGGACCGAACGACCCGGCCGTCTGGGGAACGTTCGGCCGCGTATACGGCTTTGCCGAGGCGCGCGGCCTGGCGGGGGCGCCCGGCGCCGGCACGCCGCGCGCCGAGTTCCTGCGCGGGCTCATGCTGAGCGCGAGCGCGCCCGAGTGCCTGCTGCCG
>DATFEJ010000255.1:0-3837 GCA_035251235.1 Burkholderiales bacterium | reverse complement strand
AGCCTGAAGTTCGACATCGAGCCGGATCCGGCCAAGGCGCAGGAGGGCAGGGACTTCAAGGCGTCGTTGCGCGGCCGCCGGGTGCTGCTGCTCGCCAGCACCCGCGAAGGCGAGGAGGAGGCGCTGCTCGCGCAGTGCCTGAAGCTCGGGGAGGACACGCTGGTCGTGCTGGTGCCGCGCCACCTGCAGCGCTTCGACGCGGTGGCGGCGATCGCCGCGCGCATGGGCTTCAGCGTGGCGCGCCGCAGCCTCGGCGTTGCGCCGCACGCCGGATGCCGCGTATATCTCGGCGACACGATGGGCGAGATGGCCTTCTACTATGCGCTCGCCGACGTGGCCGTGATCGGCGGCAGCTTCGCGCCGCTCGGCGGGCAGAACCTGATCGAAGGTTGCGCGGCGGGCGTGCCGGTCGTGACCGGGCCGCACATGTACAACTTCGCCGATGTCACGCGGCTCGCGGTGCGCGCGCAGGCGGCGATCCAGGCCGGCGATGCCGCGGCCGCACTCGCCCTCGCCCGTGCGCTGCTCGAGGATCCGGAGCGCCGCGCGCGCATGGGAGAGGCGGGCCAGCGCCTTTGCGCGCGGCACCGCGGCGCAACGGCGCGGCACCTGGAAGTCTGCCGGCGCCTGCTTACGGCAGCAGCGCCCGGTTGACGACCTCGATGTCTTCCTCGCGCAGCGAGCCCGCCGCCGCCTTCAGGCGCAGCTGGCTGGTGATGGTGTTGTAGCGCGCGAGCGCCAGGTCGCGGCGGGTGGAGAACACCTGCTGCTGCGCGTTCAGCACGTCGATGTTGATGCGCACGCCCACTTCGTAGCCCAGGCGGTTGGATTGCAGCGCGCTCTCCGAGGAGACGAGCGCCTGCTCGAGCGCGCCCACCTGGGAGATGCCGTTGATCACCAGCAGGTAGGCCTGGCGCGTGACCAGCGTGGCGGTGCGGCGCGCGTTCTCCAGCTCCTGGCGCGTGCGCTCCATGTTGTAGGCCGCCTCGCGCTCGCGCGAGCTGATGCCGCCGCCCTGGTACAGCGGCAGCGCGAACTGCAGGCTCACGGAGTCGTTGGTCAGGTAGCTGCCGATGCCCGAGAGCTGCGAGCCGGTCTGCGAGGTGTAGTTGTGGCTCGCCACCAGGTCGAGCGTCGGGTGATGTCCTGCGGCGTTTCGCTTGGTTTCCAGGCGCGCGATCTCCACCGCCGCTTCCTGGATGAGCACCGCGTAGTTCTGCTTCTCCGCCATGCCCACCCAGCTCTGCATGTCCTTGGGCTCCGGGCCGGAGACCTTGACGTCGGAGCGCAGCGGCTTCAACTGCGGGTACTCCTTGCCGGTGATCAGCTGCAGCTGCCGCGAGCGCCCCTCGACTTCGTTCTCCGCCGAGATCTCCTGCGAGGCCGACAGGTCGTAGCGCGCCTGCGCTTCGTGCGTGTCCGTGATGGTGGCGGTGCCGACCTCGAAGTTGCGCTTGGCCTGCGCCAGCTGCTCGGCGATGGCCGCCTTCTGCGCGCGCACCAGGGCGAGCGTGTCCTGGGCGGCGAGCACGTCGAAATAGGCCTGCGCGGCGCGCAGGATGAGATCCTGGTGCGCCTGGTCGTACTGCAGCTCGGCCTGCTTCGCCTGCAGCTCCCCCTGGTCCGCCTGCAGCCAGTTCTGCCGGCGGTAGATGGGCTGCGTGAAGGTGAGCGCGTAGCCGTAAGTGTCCACGGTGCGCTCGTAGCTCGGCTGCACCGTCGCGTTCTTGGAATCGGATTCGAGGTTCGAGCGCGCGGCGTTGGCCGTCAGGTTGAGGCTCGGCAGCAGCAGCGCGCGGCCTTGCGCGATGCGCTCCTGGCCCGCGAGCGCCGCCTGGCGCGCGGCGGCGAGCTGCGCGTCGTAGCCGCGCGCGTCCTGGTACACCTGCAGCAGGTTCTCCGCGCCCGCAGCGAGCGGGGCGCTGGCGAGCATGGCGATGGCGAGGCGTCGGATCATGGTGTCGGTCGGGAGCTCAGTAGACGGGCATGGCCGGGTCGACGGACCGCGCCCAGGCGTCGACGCCGCCGGCGAGGTTGTAGACGCGTTCGAATCCCTGGCGGGAGAGGAAGTGCACGACGTGCATGCTGCGCACGCCGTGATGGCAGATGGCGACCACCTCGGCCGCCGGGTCGAGCTCCTCGAGGCGGCGCGGCAGCTCGTTCATCGGCACGTGCTGCGCGCCGGCGATGTGGCAGGTGCGGAATTCCCATGACTCGCGCACGTCGAGCAGCACGGGTCGCTCGCGCGCGGGATCCGCAAGCCAGGTCGCGAGCTCGGTGGGCGAGAGCTGGCGCATGCGCTCTAGAACCGGAACTGCGGCGCGCGCTCGGCATTGGCGAGCGGCGCGAGCAGGGTGTCGAACAGGTCCGCCGCGCCGTAGGTGCCGGGCGCCGTGCAGGTGACGAGGCGCGCCACCATGACCGGCGGCTCGCCGACCACCGCGAAGAGCCTGCCGCCCGGCGCGAGCTGCTCGCGCAGCGTGGCCGGCAGCACGGGCGTGGAGCCGGTGAGGACAATGGCGTCGTAGGGCGCGCGCTTCGGGTCGCCGCGCGCGCCGTCGCCGATCTCCAGCGTGACGTTGTCGACGCCCTGGCGCTCGAGATTGCCGCGGCCGAACGCGGCGAGCGCGGGGCGGATCTCCAGCGAATGCACGTGCACCGCCGAGCGCGCGAGCAGCGCGGTCAGGTAGCCGCTGCCGGTGCCCACCTCGAGCACGCGGTCGGTCTTGCGCAGAGCGAGCGACTGCAGCAGGCGCGCCTCGATTTTCGGCGCCATCATGCGCTCGCCCTCGCCGATCGGGATCTCCAGGTCGGCGAACGCGAGATTGCGGCAGGCGGCGGGCACGAACTCTTCGCGCGGCACCGCGTACAGCAGGTCGAGCACCGCCTGGTCGAGCACCTCCCAGGGGCGGATCTGCTGCTCCACCATGTTGGCGCGGGCCTGTTCGAGGTTCATCGCTAGACGGGGGTTGCGGCGGGCACGTGCGGCGTCGAGGTTGCGGCGGAAGGCGATTCTAGCCTACCCGGACGCCCGACCCGGTACCAGGCGGCATACAGGGCCGGTACGAACATCACGGTGAGCACGGTCGCCACGATGAGCCCCCCCATGATGGCCATCGCCATCGGCCCCCAGAGCTCGCTGCGCGTCAGCGGGATCATGGCCAGCACCGCGGCCGCGGCCGTGAGCATGATCGGGCGGAAGCGCCGCACCGCGGACTCGCGGATCGCGGTCCAGGGATCGTGGCCGGCGTCGATGTCCTGGCGGATCTGGTCGACCAGGATCACCGAGTTGCGCATGATCATGCCGAACAGCGCGATGATGCCCAGCTGGGCGACGAAGCCCATCGGCGCGCGAAAAGCGAGCAGCGCCGCCACCACGCCGATCATGCCGAGCGGCGCGGTCAGCACCACCATCGCGGTCTTGGAGAAGCTCTGCAGCTGCAGCATGAGGAGCGTGACCACCACGAGGATCATGATGGGGAACACGCCCTGGATCGCGCCCTCGTTGGTGCGGCTCTCGTGCCACGCGCCGCCCGCATCCAGGTAGTAGCCGGCGGGCAGCTGCGCGCGGATCGGCGCAAGCTGCGGCAGGAGCGCCTCGGTGACGTCCGGGGCTTGCACGCCCTCGAGCACGTCGGCGCGCACCGTCACGGTGGGCAGCCGGTCGCGCCGCCAGGTGCGCGCCTCCTCGAGCGCGAGCTCGACGCGCGCCACCTGGAGCCGAAAAAAAGGGGGCGATTTTACCTCAAACGCGCCCTCAAGACCGCTGTCCTTTCAACTGATGCAGTTCTTTGATGCGCAAATTGAGCTCCGCGTTCAATGCCGAATCGCGACCGA
>DATFEJ010000266.1:0-4189 GCA_035251235.1 Burkholderiales bacterium | reverse complement strand
CGCCCGCCCGGAACACCTGCGGCGCGAAGCGCCCGCCGAGCGCGCCGCAGAGCGCCGCCGCGACGACCACATAGGGAAACGGCACCGAGAAGATGCCGATGGCGGCGAACGCCGCGGCGCTGATCGCCCAAAGCGCCGGGTGCTTGAGCGCGCGCGAGCCGATGCGCCAGGCCGCCGCCAGCACGATCGCCACCACCGCCGGCTTGATGCCGTACAGCAGGCCGGCAATCGCGGGCACCTCGCCGTAGGCGAGGTACAGCCAGGACAGGACGATGAGGATGAACACCGAGGGCAGCACGAACAGCCCTCCGGCCACGATGCCGCCCCAGGTGCGGTGCATCATCCAGCCGATGTAGGTGGCGAGCTGCGTCGCCTCGGGGCCGGGCAGCAGCATGCAGTAGTTGAGCGCGTGCAGGAAGCGCTTCTCCGAGATCCAGCGCCGGCGCTCGACGAGCTCGGCGTGCATGATGGCGATCTGCCCCGCCGGCCCGCCGAAGCTGATGAAGCCAAGCTTCAGCCAGAAGCGGAAGGCCTCGGCCAGGCTTACCGGAGCAGGGCGGGATTCCACGTGTGCACCTCGTTCTTGTCGCCGCGGCACCAGGCGTACAGCGCGTCGTAGACCACCATGCCGTGCTCGAGCATCTCGTGGTCGTCGGCATACAGGGCCGACAGGCCGAGCGAGACCGACACCAGGCCCGCGGCCTGCGGGGCAAGGTCCGGGCGATTGGTGTCCGCGCCGCGCACGATGGAGGCGAGCTCCTGCATCGCAGGATCGGTCAGGTGATAGCGGTAGACGAACGCGTCGAAGCTGCAGCGGCCGCCGACATGGGTGAACTCGACGTCGGGCACATCGTACGGGATCGCCGAGCGCTCCTTCGCGACGCGCAGCACGTCCTCCTTGGGCACGTACAGGAACTCGGCATCGGGGTCGATGAAGCGCCGCACGAGCCACGGGCAGGCGATGCGGTCCACCTTGGGGCGCTCGCGCGTCACCCAGCGGGTGGGGGCGCCGGCGGGCTTCGACTCACGCTCGCCTTCCCAGTGCTCGATGCCGCCTTCGAGATAGCGCGCGCCCAGGGCCTTGGCGACGCCCTGGCTGACCTCGTGGCCGTGCACGCAGTACACGACGACGCTCGCGGCGCGCGGCAGGGTCTTGCGCCAGGCCTCGAGCTGCGCCGGATCGCGGCGCAGCGCGCCGCGGATCATGTCGGGGGCGGCGAGGAACGCCGGGGTTTTCCGCACGTCGATGACGAGCGGCGGATTCTCGCCGCGCAGGCGCTCGCGCAGCTCGGAAACGGTGACGGCACCTGCCTGGTCGTGACTCATGGTTGCAGCTCCATCTCGCCGCCGAGCGCCTTCCAGCCCGAGTGGCCGCTGGTCATATAGCGGGCGTCGAAGCCCGCCTCGCGCAGCTTGATCGTCGTCTTGCAGCCGACGTGGAAGCCATAGGCGCAGTAGACCACGACTGGCTCGGCCTTGGAGAGCTCGCCCATCCACTCCTGCACGCGCTCCGGGTCGCGCCAGGTCACGCCGGCGGCGATCTCGCGCTGGCGCGTGTAGTAGTGCCGGGGCCGCGCGTCGATCACCTGCACGGGCTTGCCTGACTTCAGCATCGCCTGCACCTCCTCGACGCCGATGCCCGGCACGTCTGCGAACTCCGCTTGCACCAGGGGCCGCGGCGGTGCGACTTGCCGCGCGTCCTCGTAGCGCCCCTCGGCGGCGCTCCAGTCGATGCAGCGCAGGAACGTGTCCACGTAGGCCCTGGCGTTGGCGCCGAAATCCATGTGGTACGCGTGCTCGTACATGTCGAGGGCGAGGATGGGGACGCCGCCCGCGATCGCCTGGCTGTGCTCGGCAGCGTACTGGTTGAGCAGCCGGCCGTCGCGCGGGACGTAGGTGAGCAGCACCCACCCCGAGCCGCCGCCGAGCGCGTTGCCCATGGCGATGAACTCGTCGCGCCAGCGCAAGTAGGAGCCGAAGTCGCGCGCCAGCGCCTCGCGCATCGCGTCCGTGGGCTGGGTGCCGTCGCCGCCCATGCTGGCGAAGTACAGCTCGTGCAGCAGCGTGGAGTTGAGCGCGGCGAGCTCCTCGCGCTTCAGGCCATTGACGACGTAGCCCGGCGCCTTCGAGTAATCGAGCTCTGCCAGCTGCTCGGCGACGGCGTTCAGGCGCCGCAGCGCGCCGCCGTAGTTGTTCTCGTAGTGGCTCTCGATCAGCTTGAGCGACATGCCGCCGAGCACCCAGGGGCGGCAGTGGATTTGCTTGAGTCGGTATTTCATGTTTCCTCCTTGTCAGAGTGCGGCAGCAGCCGCGGAAGGCAGTCCGCAAAGCTGCATGCCGGAAGCTGCAAGCGGCGTTTCCTGGACCCTGCTCAGGTACGGATCGATCCTCCAGAGCGAGCCGGGAGAACTGCCCACCGCGAAATAGGCGCCGTGCCTGGCCGAGTAGCTGAGCGCGGAGAAGCCGACGTCGCGATTCGCCCGGTCGTCGAGCGCCGGGGAGTGGACGGTCACGGCGAGCGTCGCGGGGTCGACCCGCCACAGCTTCGGCAGCACGTCGCTCGTGACGATGACCTCGCCCTTCGGGCCCAGCGCGAGGCCCGGCTGGCAGCCGTACGGTGCGCCGGCCCAGTGCCAGCCGGGCAGGCGCAGGGTGACCGGTTCCCGCCTTGCGCGGTCGTGCAGCGACAGGCCTGCGCTGGTCAGCCACCAGATTCGGCCGCGCGCGGCATCGACCTGCGAGCCGATCGTCGCGCGATTCATCTCGGGGGTCGCCGCTGGGTGGCGGCCCGACTGCGCGGGCCCGGTTTGGGCAAGGGCGGCGGCCAGCCCGACGAGACCGGCGAGGCCGAGGCCTACTGCGATTCCGTTGCTCATGACGTACTCCTTTCCCGAAGGAAGCTGGAGCAGCGCTTGAGAACGGAGGGCCGTTCTTGGCAACCGGGTGTCTGCGATCGACCCGGCCAGGGAGGCGATCCTGCTGCCGCCCTGCATGGAAGCGCACGTTACCGGGGAGGGCGGCGGGCTGTCAACAATAAAAGCAGTAGCTTTCATCACTAGTTTGTGATATCTATAACGCACTTATGGAAACCTTCGACGCCCTCGTGCTCAGCCTTCCGGCGCGCGATTCGACGCTGCGCATGCGGGCCTGGCGCGCGCTCAAGGAGGCCGGCTGCGGGGTACTGCGCGACGGCCTGTACGTGCTGCCGGCGGAGCGCGGCGCCGAGGCGCTGCAGCGCATCGAGGCCGACATCCAGGCCGCCGGCGGCTTTGCCATGCGCCTGGAGGTCAGGCCGAAGACCGAGGAGCAGTCGCGGCAGATTCGCTCGCTGTTCGACCGTAGCGCCCAGCATGGCGCCCTGGTGCGCGGGATCGAGACGGCCCGGCGCTCGCTCGAGGGGCTCGGGCCGCGCCGGGCGCAGACCGCCATCCGCCGCCTGGAGCAGACCTTCGACAGGGTTGCGCGCACCGACTTCTTCCCGGGGGAAGCCCGCGCCCAGGCGGCGGCGGCGCTTGACGCTCTGAAGGCGCGTTACCGGCAGGCGTTCTCCGGCGGCGAGCCGCGCCCGTCGCGCAGGAAGCTCCGGCCGCGCAATGCCGGCCGCTATCGCGCCCGGGTGTGGACGACGCGCGCCAACCCTTGGGTCGACCGGCTGGCGAGCGCCTGGCTGATCAGGCGCTTCATCGACCGCGAGGCGAAGTTCGCCTGGTTCGAGCGGCCGAGCCAGCGTCCCAGGGGCGCGATCGGGTTCGATTTCGACGGCGCCGAGTTCACGCACGTCAAGAACCGGGTGACGTACGAGACGCTGCTCACGAGCTTCGGCCTGGAGGAGGACGGTGCGCTGGCGGCGATCGGTGCCGCGGTGCACTTCCTGGATATCGGCGGCATTCCGGTGCCCGACGCCAAGGGCCTGGAGACGCTGCTGCGCGGGGCGAAGGAAAGGGCGAAGAGCGACGATGCGCTGCTCGCAGAGGCGATGCGGGTCCTCGACCTGTTCTACTCAGCGTACCGCGGAGGCGCCCAAGCGTAGCCGGCCAACGCGCGGCTCCGGCAGTCAAGCGCGCCCTACCCAGGTGAGCGCCGCATCGAGCGCCTCGCGCCGGCCGGCGTGCGAGGCGTCGTAGCCGGGCAGGCGCGCCACGCGGCGCACGAACGCCGGGCTCGCCAGGGCGTCCAGCAGGGCCTTCAG
>DATFEJ010000167.1:0-2221 GCA_035251235.1 Burkholderiales bacterium | reverse complement strand
CGCGCACGAACACCGACGCGTCCTGCGCGGCTGCGTCCGCGCCCACGCCCAGGGCGCGCACCCCGGCCGCCGGCTGGCCGCCGAGGCATTCCTGCGCGTAGTCGCGCAAGTGCTGGCTGAGGGTCGTGCCCTCGGGGAGCGTGGTCCGCTTGCACTCTTCCGCGGTGAGCGCGTGCGCGACGCCGAGCCAGCCGGCGAGCAGCAGCGCTGTAATCCAGCGCATTGCCATGCTCATGCCGCCTCCCCGCCTAGCCGAAAAGCCGGATCGCATCGCGGAAGCTCTTCACGGCCTGCATCAGGTCCCGGATGCTGCCCTTGCTCGAAACGTCGAACATCTCGAACTGGGACTTGAGCGCCTTGAGCTTGCCCTCAGGCGTCGCGTCGATGAACTCGTCGGTCGCCGCGCCGCGCTGCGCGTCGGTGAAGCGCGCGTCGAACGCCAGCTCGAAGAACGGGATGTGCACGGCCGGATCGCGGAAGTAGTGAGTGATGGCGTGGATGTTCTTGGCCGAGATCCTGGTGGGCTTGAGGTCCTGGAACCAGCCGCGTCCCTCGATGCGCGGGTCGAGCCACGCCGGGTCCTTGCGCGCGTCGAATCTCTGGAACTGGCCGACCGGGTCGAGCTGGTGGTTGACGTTGAGGAAGGTGAAGCAGCAGCCCTCGCCCGCCGTCAGCGACGGCCGCACGATGCCCTTGTAGTGATTCTTGCGGTCGCGCGACAGCGCGAAGCTGGTGTTGGCCACCATGCACAGGTGCTCGAACTGGAAGTCGCCCTTCAGGGTCTGCCGGCCCATGGGCGTGTCCACGCCCTCGTTGTACAGCGCCTGGATCACCTTGTGCGCCATGGCGGTGCCCATGGAGTGCGCGATCACCGAGATCGGCCCGCTGCCCGAGTGGCGCTTGACCAGGTCGATGACCTGCGCGCCGACGTAGGTGACCAGGCGGTCCTGGATGCCCGGCGAGCCGGCGAACAGCAGCAGGTCCATCAGGTGCGTGTAGCGCCAGTCCTTCTCGCCCTTCGCCGCGCTCGCCTTGTCGATCGCCTCGGTGAACCACGCGGCCTGGTCCATGAGCATCGGCGAGAGCGCGAGTCCCTCCTTGAGCTTGTTCGACTGCTCTTCCCAGTGGGCGAAGATCTTGTCGATCTCGTCGTCGTAGTGGATGGAGTGCAGCTTGACGCGCTGCGCGAAGCTGCCCTTGTTGCGCGTCGCCGGGTACTTTTCCCACAGGAGCTTGAGCAGCTCCGCCAGCGACTGCTCCCCGTCGTCCTTGTCGTCGACCCAGTCTTTGGAGTGCTTGCCGATTCCGTGGATGCACAGGACGTGGTGCACTGCCATGGCGCCTCCCTTGCCGCGACGGGACGCTAGCCTAACGCAGGTCCCGGCCGGGCGTCTTGCCCGGCGGCGCGAACTAGTCCGACCCCCACTTCGCGACCACGTACCAGAGAACGGCGAGGCCCAGCAGGGCGAGCGACAGGGGAATCCCGTCGAGCGTCCTGTAGGCCTCGGGCAAGTCGCGCTGCAGCAGCGCCCACGCTCGCCCGTCCAGCCAGCGCAGCGCCGTGGCGACGCTCAGCTTCGGCCAGCTCGAGCTCTGCAGGTAGGTGATGCCCTGCCACAGGAACGTGACCGCCGCGCCGGCGACGCAAGCGAGCGCCGCAACGCCGCCGATCAACGCCCTGAGCCTCATTGTGCCTTCACGCCGGCGGGCAGGGCTTCGCCTTGCGAGGCTTGGCGAGGAACGCGGCGATCTGCCCGGCGATCCCCTTGAATTCCTCGTCCTTGCCGTAGTCGGCGACGAACTTCTCCAGCAGCGCCCGGCCATCGGACCGCTCCTGTTCCAGACGCCGGCACTCCCGCGCGGCTGCCTCGCGCGCTTCCTGCTCGGCGCGCTGGCGGGCAAGGGCCGCCGCCTCCAGCGCCGCCAGACGCTCGCGCTCCGCCTGGGCCTTGCGCGCGGCCTCTTCCTCCACCCGGCGGCGCTCGGCGGCGAGCCGCCGCCTCCTCCCCGACCGGCTCCACCACCCGTCGGATCTCGAGACCGAACTTGCGGGCGAACTCGAAGTCGCGCTCGTCGTGCGCGGGCACCCCCATCACGGCGCCGGTCCCGTACTCCATCAGGACGTAGTCCGACACCCACACCGGGATGCGCTCGCCGTTCACCGGGTTCACGACCACCCGGCCGGTGTCAACGCCGGTCTTCTCGCGCTCGGTCTCCGCCC
>DATFEJ010000095.1:0-2172 GCA_035251235.1 Burkholderiales bacterium | reverse complement strand
AGCGTGGCGAGGAGGCGCGTGGCTAGCGGCTCGCCTGGGCAGTGAACGTGATGTGCTGCAGCCCGGCGACGCGCGCGGCTTCCATCACGCGCACCACCGACTGGTGGGTGGCCGAGGCGTCGGCGCTTACCACCACCACCGGCTCGGCCGCGCCGCCGCCGGCGCGCTTTAGCTCGCCGGCCAGCTGCTCGACGCTGACGAAGGGCACGGGCGTGCGGTTGACCACGTACTGCCCCTGGGCGTTCACCAGCACGGCGATCTCGTTGGAGCGCTCGAGCTGCTTCTCGGCGTCCGCCGCCGGCAGGTTGATCTGCAGCTCGGTGTACCTGGAGTAGGTGGTGGTGATCATGAGGAAGATGAGGATCACCAGCATCACGTCGATCATCGGCACCAGGTTGATCTCCAGGGGCTCCTTCTCTTTGCCGCGCTGGAAATTCACTCGGTGCGCTCGCCGTGCACGATGTCGATCAGCTTGGCCGCCTGCTGCTCCATGTCGACGACGAAGCCGTCGACCTTGTTGCGGTAGTGGCGGTAGAAGATGAGCGCGGGGATGGCGATGCCGATGCCGAAGGCGGTGTTGTACAGCGCAATGGAGATGCCGTGCGCCAGCTGCTGCGGATTGGTGCCGGTCGGCGACTGCGAGCCGAAGATCTCGATCATGCCGATCACCGTGCCGAACAGCCCCAGCAGCGGCGCTGCGGTGGCGATCGTGCCGAGCGTGGTGAGGAAGCGCTCGAGCTCGTGCGCCACCGTGCGCCCCGCCTCCTCCACCGCCTCCTTCATCACGTAGCGCGAGCTCTTGTGGTTCCTCAAGCCCGCGGCCAGCACTTCGCCCAGCGGCGAGTCCTTGGCCAGCTTGTCGAGGATGTCCTCGTTCACGCCCTGGCGCTGGTAGACGGTGAGCACCTGCTCGAGGAGGGTCGGCGGGATGATTTTGCTGCTGCGCAGCGTCACCGCCCGCTCGATGATCAGCGCCACGGCGATCACCGAAGCGAGCAGCAGGGGCCAGATGGGCCAGCCTGCGGCTTGAATGATGGCGAACAAGTCGACGCTCCGGTGGGTTGCGATTTGTTGTTGCCGGCGGACTCTAACAAAAATGCCGGTGGCGCGTTATCCACAATTCCTGTGGATAAGTTTGTGGATTTTCTTTGGGCAGCGCGTGGCTTGCCCCTTGGATCACCCCGCGAGTCGGGGGCGACGAAAATTTCATCAGCTGTTTCGGCAACGGAAACAGCGCGTTACGGAATAGAATCGGTCTCCGTGAGGCATCGCGCCGGGCGACGTTGACGAGTCCCGGCGCATGTGCGGGAGTAGAGCCCCATGCACAAGGAGATTTTTCGCGACGCGGCGCCGGTGCTGAGCGTCTCGGCGCTGCTGCGCAGCGTGCGCGACACGCTGGAAAAGCGCTTCCCGCTCGCGTGGGTCGGCGGCGAGATCTCCAACTTCCGGCCGGCGTCCTCGGGACACTGGTACTTCACGCTGAAGGACGAGGCGGCGCAGGTGGACTGCGTCATGTTCCGTAGCCGCACTGCAGCATTGGACTGGCAGCCGGCGGACGGCATGCGCGTGGAGGCGCGTGCGTTGCCCACCCTGTACGAGCCGCGCGGCCGCTTCCAGCTGAACGTCGAGCACATGCGCCGCGCGGGACTCGGGCCGCTCTACGAGCGGTTCCTGCGCCTCAAGGCGAAGCTCGAAGCCGAAGGGCTGTTCGACCCAGCGGCCAAGCGCGATATCCCGGAGCACCCGCGCACCATCGGCGTCGTCACTTCACGACAGGCCGCCGCCTTGCGCGACGTGCTCACCACCTTGCATCGCCGCAATCCCGCGATTCCCGTGATCGTCTATCCCGTGCCCGTGCAGGGCGAAGGCGCGGCGGCGCGCATCGCGGAGATGCTGGCGATCGCCAACGCGCGCCGGGAGTGCGACGTGCTGCTGCTGGTGCGCGGCGGCGGCTCGATCGAGGATCTGTGGTCCTTCAACGAGGAAAGCGTGGCGCGCGCCATCCGCGCTTCCGCCATTGCCGTCGTGGTCGGCGTCGGCCACGAGACCGACGTCACCATCGCCGATTTCGCCGCCGACCGGCGCGCGCCCACGCCGACCGCCGCCGCCGAGATGGTGAGCCCCTCGCGCGCCGAGCTCCTGGCGCGCGTCGCCGAGCTCGCCGGGCGGGCC
>DATFEJ010000065.1:0-2441 GCA_035251235.1 Burkholderiales bacterium | reverse complement strand
GAAATCGCAGCGCTCGTGCTCGTGGTCGTGGTGGCAGTGCGGGCCGCCGGCGTCGTGCGCGCCTCGGCCAATCCGCTCGGCATTCCCGAGCCGCAGGGCGAGGCGCTCGAGCAGCTGTTCGCGGCGCATGCGCCGGTGTTCGAGATCGAGCAGACCGGGGAGTTCGATCACCCGGGCGCGCTGCATTGGCGGCGCGGCGCCTCCGTGCCGGCGGTCGATCCTTCGGACCCCGTCGTGTACCCCATGGCCGCGTGGACGCGCTACCGCGGCCGCGTGCTGCTGCAGCTCGTGTACACGATCTGGTTCGCCGAGCGCCCGCAGGAATCCTCGTTCGACATCCTCGCCGGCAAGCTGGACGGCGTCACCTGGCGCGTGACGCTCGCGCCGGACGGCGAGCCGCTGGTCTACGACACCATGCACCCTTGCGGCTGCTACCACATGTTCTTTCCCACGCCGCGCGCGCAGCCCGTGGACGCGCCCGAGGCCGTGCTCGAATGGATGTTCGCCCCGCATCCGCTGCCGCGCGTCGCCGAGGGCGAGCGGCCGGTGGTGCGACTCGCGACTCGCACGCACTACGTCGAGCGCGTGACGCTGGCGCGGGTCGCCGGCGATGCCACGCGCTACGCGCTGCGGCCGTATGACGAGCTGCGCTCGCTGCCGCGCCCCGAAGGCGGTCGCGCGAGCGCGTTTCGGCCGGATGGCCTGATCGCCGGCACCGAGCGCGCGGAGCGCTGGCTTTTCTGGCCGATGGGCATCGACTCCGCGGGCGCCATGCGCCAGTGGGGCCGGCACGCCACGGCGTTCGTCGGGCGGCGCCATTTCGACGACGCCGACCTGCTCGAGAAGCGCTTCGTCGTGCAACTGCCCTAGGCCGCTGCCTACTCCCCCTTGTACGGCACGCGCGGGTTCATGACCCGGAACCACAGCGGCGGCAGGAAGGCGAGCGGCACCATGCCGGGATAGCCCATCGGCAGCTTCGGGCTCTCGCCCTGCGGCTGCAGCGCGGCGTAGGGCCGCATCGGGTTGAGATGATGATCGGCGTGGCGTTGCAGGTGCACGAGAAAGCTGTTGCTGAGCCATTGGTTCGCGTCCCAGGCGTGCTGCGCGGCCGGGCGCTCGTAGCGGCCGTCGGGCAGCTTCTCGCGCGCGAGGCCGTAGTGCTCGATGTAATTCACGGCCTCGAGCAGCGTCACCGCCATCGCGCTCTGGCCGAAGAAGAAGGCGACGGCGACAGGGCCGAAGGCCGCGCCGAGCGCCGCGGCGACGGCGAAGGTCGCCGCCCACGACCAGGCCACCTCGCGCCGATCGAGCAGCCAGGCGTGCGCGAGCGAGCCGACCAGCGTCCTCGGCAGGAAGGCCCAGAACGCTTCGCCGTAGCGCGCGCTCGCCGGATCCTCGGGCGTCGCCACGCGCACGTGGTGGCCGCGGTTGTGCTCCACCGTGAAATGGCCGTAGCTCACGGTGACGAGCAGCACGCGCGACAGCAGCCGGTCGAGCGCCGGGCGCTTGTGGCCGAGCTCGTGCGCGATGGTGATGCCCGCCCCGCCCGTCGCGAGGCCCACCGAGAGCGTGAAGAGCACCGCGTCCACCCCGGTCACGCCCCCCGTGCCCACGAGCCAGGCGCCCCAGCCGACCAGGCCCAGCTGCAGCGGGACCCAGGCATGCAGGACCAGGCGGAAAAATGGATTGCGTTCGAGCCGGTGCATTTCCTCTTGCGTCGAGCGGCGCGCGCTGCCGCCGATGAGGCCGTCCAGCGCCGGCACGACGACCCAGAACACGAAGAATGCATGCCAGTACTGGCCGAGCAAGTGGCCGGCGACGGGCGCGGCCGCCGTGGTGAGCGCGAGGAGGAAGCGCGAGTCGCGCAGCGCGAAGCTCATGCGGCCCTCGCGGCGGGCGCCCCCTTGCGCCGCCAGGCGGCGGGCGGCACGCCGAACTCGCGCTTGAAGGCGCGGTTGAACGAGGCTTCCGACTCGTAGCCGTACTCCTCGGCGAGCGCGGCGACCGGGCGGCGGCTTTCCTTCAGCGCGGCCGCAGCGCGCCGCAGCCGCCAGCGCGTGAGGTAGGTCATCGGCGGCTGGCCGATCAGCTCGCTGAAGCGCTGGGCGAGCGCCGAGCGCGACAGGCCCGACTGCGCGGCGAGCTCGTCCACCGTCCAGTCGCGCCTGGGTTGCTCGTGGATCAGCGCGAGGGCGCGACCCACGTAGCGGTCGCGAAGGCCGGCCAGCCAGCCCGTCTCGCCCTCGGGCAGCGAGGCGATGTAGCGGCGCAGCGCTTCCACGAACAGCAGCTCGGCGAGCTTCGCCATCACGGTGCCCAGCCCCGGCCCCGGGGCCGCGTGCGCCTGCGCGCCGTGGCGCAGCAGTTCGAGCAGCCACGGCGCGCCCGCGCCGTCGCTCAACGGCACGCGCAGCATGCGCGGCAGCGCGTCGAGCAGCGGC
>DATFEJ010000098.1:0-3589 GCA_035251235.1 Burkholderiales bacterium | reverse complement strand
CCCCGAGGACGGCGAGCAGCACCACGAGCACCGCGGCGACGCGCGCGTTCATGCGGCGGCGAGCCGCGCCTGGCGGCGGCGGCGCACGAGCGCGATGGCGAGGCCGGCGAGCGCCACGAGGATCGGCATGAGGGCGATGTTCGCCACCTTGGTGAGGAACACCAGGCGCTCGGCGTCGTGGCGCAGGTTCTTGCGCAGCTCCTTCAGCGCCAGGCGCGTCTCGGCGACCTTCTTGCGGAAGCGCTCGAGCTCGGCCTGCTGCTCGGGCGAGAGGAGCTGCGCGCCCTTGCCCGCGCCTTGCGCCGCGCCGCCCTGCAGGCTCTGCAGCGCGGCGTTGGTCTTCTGCAGCTCGTCCTCCAGCTCCTTGATCTTGCCGAAGTACTGCAGCTGCGCCTGGGCTTCCATCTCGCGCACCACGGTGAGCGGACGGAACGAGGCGGCGCGGCTCTTCAGGCTGAGCAGGCTCTCGTCGGCCGCGAGCTGCTCGACCAGGCCCTGCGCGAACGCGAGGTTGCCGTTCGAGGGCACGATGATCTTGCGGCCGAACACTTCCTGCACGTCCACGGCCGCCCCGTCCTGCAGCATGTCGACGTCGGCGACCAGCACCACCGCGTTGTCGCGCGCGCTCTCGGCGAGGTGCGCGCCCGGGGCCGCGGCGCCGGGCGCGGGCTTGGCGGCCTTGTCCACCGGCCGGCCCTGCGCAAACGCCGTGCGGAACTTGCCCGACAGGCGCAGCACGAGCGGCAGGCTGCGGCCGCTCGGCACGAAGCTGCGCGTGGCTTCCTCGCCCGCGGCGATCGCCTTGGACTCCTCCACCAGCATGTTGTTCGGCGAGCTGCGCACCAGCTCGGTGGCCGCGAGCCCCTCGGCCGGCTTGACCTCGAACGCGCCGCCGAACGCGTACAGCAGCGTCTCGATCTGCGCCATGACGATGTCGTCGCGCGAGAACGCGGTGCGGTTGAGCGACAGCACCGTGGGCGTCAAGCGCTGGCCCGCGCCCGAGGCGAACACCACGTCGGCGATCACCTTGCCGGGCTCCATGGTCACGCCCCAGGCCTTGAACAGGCGCGGCAGCGTCGAGTTGGACACGATCGGCGGCATGCCGGGCACGGGCGTGGGCTGCTGGTCGAAGTAGGCGTAGGGATCGACGAAGGCGATGAGCTTGCCGCCGCGCAGCACGAACTGGTCGAGCGCGTACTCGGTCTGCTCGCCGATGTCGCGCGGGTGGATGAGCAGCAGGACCTTGAGGTCCGGGTCGATCGCCGTGGCGGTCAGGTTGACCGTGCGCACCTCGAAGTCGCGCCGCAGCTCGTTGGCGAGCACCCAGGGCTCGGCGCTCTGGCGCGTGTAGGGGTTGTACTGCTGGCCGAGCACCGGCAGGCCGCTCATCAGCCCGATCGTCGGCCGCTCGCTCACGCCGGCGCGCGCGATGGCGCGGATCAGGTCGTACTCGAGCAGCTGCTCGCGCGCCGGCGCGAGCACCGGGATGGCCTGCTTGCGCTCCAGGCGGCTGGCCGAGAGGCCGAGGTAGAACTGCTCGCCCGAGGCGAGCTGCTGCGGCTCGATGCCGTCGAGCTGCGCCGCGTCCTCCTCCTCGCTGTCGGGCCGCGGGTCGTAGCGCTCGACGACCAGGTTCGGCCCGGCGACCGCCTTGAACTCGTCCACCAGGCCGGCCACGCGCCGCGCGAAGCTGCGCAGCGGCACCGGCATCGCTTCGCCGGCGGAGATATAGAGCTTCAGCTTCACCGGCGCGGACAGCCCCTGCAGCACCTTCTTCGTGCCCGGCGAGAGCGTGTGCAGGTTGCCCTCGGTGAGGTCGGCGCGCAGCGAGGCCGTCGAGGCGAGGAAGTTGACCGCCACCAGGATGAGGAACAGCGCCGCCAGCCCGACCGCGGAGTACACGAGCGCTTCGTGCTTTTTCGCCAGGCGCGTCATCGGTTGCGCAGCACCACGCCGGTGGCGAACAGCGAAAAGCCGATCACCGAGAGGAAGAACAGCACGTCGCGGCTGTCGATCACGCCCTTCTGGAAGCCGTCGAAGTGCGTCACCACCGAGAAGGCGGCGACCGTGTCGACCAGCGCCGGGCTCGCCCAGCGCACCAGGAGGTCGGTCACCGGGCTGAAGCCGGCGAGCAGCAGGAAGAGGCACAGGACCACGGACAGGATGAAGGCCACCACCTGGTTGCGCGTCGTCGCCGAGGTGAAGCAGGTGATGGCGAGATAGGCGCCGGCGAGGAAGAAGCTGCCGAGATACCCGGCGAGGATCTGGCCGTTGTCCGGCTCGCCGAGCACGTTCACCGTGACCACCACCGGGAAAGTCAGGGCGAGGGCGATGGCGAGGAACGCCCAGGAGGCGGCGAACTTGCCGAGGATCGCCTGCCACGCGGTCACCGGCAGCGTGAGCAGCAGCTCGAGCGTTCCCGCGCGCCGCTCCTCGGCCCACAGCCGCATGCCGACCGCCGGCACGAGCACCAGGTAGACCCAGGGATGGAAGGCGAAGAAGGCGGCGAGGCTCGCCTCGCCGCGCTCGAAGAAGCCGCCCGCCGTGAAGGTGAGAAAGCCGGTGAGCAGCAGAAAGATGACCAGGAACACGTAGGCCACGGGCGAGGTGAAGTACGCGACCAGCTCGCGCTTGGCGATCGTGCGCACGGCGTGCAGGGGGGAGGTCATTTCTTCGCGGTGTCCGGCAGGGTGAGGCTGCGGAAGACTTCGTCGAGCTGCCCGTCCTCGGTGCGCAGCGCGTCGAGCTGCCAGCCCTCGCGGTGCGCGAGCTCCACCACGGCGAGCGCCAGCTGTGCGGCGGCGCCCTTGTCCTTCGGGAAGACGCGGAACGCGCCGTTCACGGGCTCGACGCGGCCGAGCGCCGCGAGCTTCTCGGCGCTCGCGCCCGCGGCGTGCAGCGTGACCGCGCCCGCCTGCGCCGAGAGCGCGCGCAGCTCCGCCGGCGTGCCGTTGGCGACGATGCGGCCGCGGTCGATGATGATGGCGCGCGTGCAGGCGGCGTCCACTTCCTCGAGGATGTGGGTGGAGAACACCAGCGCCTTGGTGCGCCCCAGCTCGCGGATGAGGTTCCTGACCTCGTGCTTCTGGTTGGGATCCAGCCCGTCGGTCGGCTCGTCGAGGATCAGCACCTCGGGATCGTGGATCAGCGCCTGCGCGAGGCAGGTGCGGTGCCGGTAGCCCTTGGACAGCGTGTCGATCGACTGGGCGAGGACCGACTGCAGGAAGCACAGGTCCACCACGCGTCCGATGGCCTTCTTGCGCGCCGCGCCGGCAAGGCCGCGCATGTCCGCGGCGAAGGCGAGGAACCCCTCGACCGTCATGTCCGGGTAGGAGGGCGCGGCCTCCGGCAGGTAGCCGATCAGGCGCTTGGCCTCGAGCGGCGACTCGACCACGTCGTGGCCGCCGACCGTCACCCGGCCGCTCGTGGGCGGGATGAAGCCGGTGATCATGCGCATGGTGGTCGACTTGCCCGCGCCGTTCGGCCCGAGGAAGCCCAGCACCTCGCCGCGCGCCACCTCGAAGGACACGCCGTCCACGGCGCGCTTGGCGCCGAAGGCCTTGACCAGGTTTTCGATGCGGATCATCGG
>DATFEJ010000078.1:0-17388 GCA_035251235.1 Burkholderiales bacterium | reverse complement strand
TATCCGCCGCCCGAGCTGTGCACGGACAACGGCGCCATGATCGCGCTCGCGGCCGCGCTGCGCCTCGAGGCCGGGCTTGACGGCGATGCCGCGCGCGGCTTCACGGTGCGCCCGCGCTGGGACCTGTCGGCGGCGGGCTAGCCTTGCCAGCCATGCGCCCCTCCTCTCCGGCGAGCAAGCGGCGGATGTTGTCCTTGTGCCGCCACAGGAGCAGCACCGCGATCGCCGCGACCGCGGGAAACACGGGGCGCAGGCCGAACAGCCAGAAGGCATAGGCCGGCGCGAACACCGCGGCCACCAGAGCGGCCAGCGACGAGACGCGGAAGAAGGCGAAGATCGCGACCCAGGTGGCGAGCGTGCCCAGGCCGAGCCAGGGGTCGAACCCAAGCAGCACGCCCGCAGCAGTGGCCACGCCTTTGCCTCCCCGGAATCCGTGGAATGCCGGGAACAGGTGGCCTGCGAAGACCGCCACGCCCGCGAGCAGCACGTCCAGCCCGAGGATGGCGGTCTGCCCGGTCCACAGCTGCGCGAGCCAGACCGCCAGCCAGCCCTTGCCGCCATCGCCCAGCAGCGTGAGCACCGCGACCAGCTTCCTGCCCGAGCGCAGCACGTTGGTCGCGCCCGGATTGCCCGAGCCGTAGCTGCGCGGATCGGGCATGCCGAACAGCCGCGAGAGCACGATGGCGTAGGACACCGAGCCGAGCGCGTAGGCGGCCAGGACGATGAGCGCGGTCTGCATCGCCGTTATCCTACCTGGGCGCCTGGCGACGTTCCGCCGGCAGCCAGAAGTAGAACCTCGCGCCCTCGCCCGGCGCACCTTCCGCGCGCACGCGACCACCGTGCCGCGCGATGACCCGCTGCACCGTCGCCAGGCCGACGCCGGTGCCCTCGAACGCCTGGGCGCCTTCCAGCCGCCGGAAAGGCTCGAACAGCGCCCCGGCCTGCGCCTGGTCGAAGCCGATGCCGTTGTCGCGCACGAAGATCTCGCCCGCGGCGTTGCTGCCCACCTCGATGACCGGCTCCCGGCTCCTGCCCGTGTACTTCCAGGCGTTGCCGAGCAGGTTCTCCAGCACGATGCGCATGAGGCCCGGGTCGGCGAGCGCGCCCAGGCCGTCCGCAATGCGCCAGGTGACGCGCCGCTCGCCGTCGCGTGCTTCGATCTCCCGGACGACCGCGCGCGCCAGCGCACTCAGGTCGACCGGGTGCTTCACCAGCGCCGTGCGCGAGGCATGCGACAGCGCCAGCAGGTCCTCGATCAGCCGGTTCATGTGCGCCGCCCCGCTGCGCACGTGCTGCAGGTAGCCGCGCGCCTCGGCGTCCAGCAGCGCCGCGTGCCGCTCCTCGAGCAGCTCGGCAAAGCCGTCGATGGCGCGCAGCGGCGCGCGCAGGTCGTGCGACACCGAGTAGGAGAAGGCCTCCAGCTCGCGGTTGGCGGCGTCGAGCGCCTGGGTGCGCTCGATCACTTTGCGCTCGAGCGCCACGTTGAACTTGCGCAGCTGCCGAGTCGCTTCCATCTCGCGCGAGACATCGCGCCCGGTGCCGTGGTAGCCGGCAAACCGGCCCTGCGCGTCGTACAGCGGCCGCCCGCTGATGGTCGCCCAGTGCACCCGGCCGTCCGGGCTGCGCCGCTCGAGCAGCAGGCCGCGGAACTCCTCGCGCCGCTCGAGGATCGCGCGGTGCTCGGCCCAGTCCTGCTCGCTCATGTTGAGGAATCCCATCTCCCAGCGGCGCTTGCCGTAGTCCTCCTCCGGCGCAATGCCCATGCGGCGCAGGATCTCGCCTTCGCGGAAGGTGAAGCGGTGCTCGCTGTCGGTCACCCAGTACCAGTCCGAGGACAGCTCGACGAGCGCGCGGAAGCGCTGCTCGCTCGCGCGCAGGGCCTCCTCGGCGAGCCTGCGCTCGGTAATGTCGCGCAGGATGAACAGCCAGCACTGCTCGCCGGCGACTTCGACGGCCACGCCGTTCAGCAGCGTGCGGCGCAGCGCGCCGTCGCGCCTGCGCAGGGCGAACTCCAGGTCGCGCACGCTGCTCGCGGCGCGCATCGCGCGCAGCATGACCTCGCGTTCCTGCGGCTGCGGCCAGATCCCGAGATCGAGCGAGGTGCGGCCGAGCGCCTCCTGCCGGGCGTGGCCGGTCCTGTGCTCCCACTCGTGATTGACGTCGAGGAAAGCGCCGTCGGCCGCGCGCACCAGCGTCATCGCCTCCGGCGCCTCGCGGAACAGCTTGGCGAAGCGCTCCTCGGAAGCGCGCAGGGCCTGCTCGGTGGCCTTGCGCTCGGTGATGTCGCTCATCACGGTGAGCACGGCGGGCCGGCCCTCCCAGTCGACCTTCTCGCTGGCGATCTGCACCCAGCGTGCCGCGCCCGTGCGCGGCAGGATCCTGATGTCGTATCGGGGCTCGAGCGCCTCGCCCGCAGCGCGGCGACGATGCCGCTCGCGGACCAGCTCGCGGTCCTCGGGGTGGATGAACGGCGCGAACTCCCGGTCCTGCAGCGCCTCGAACGGATAGCCCAGCAGCTCGAGCCCGCCGGGATTGGCGTACGCGAACCGCCCGTCCTGCAGGATCAGGATGCCCTCCATCATCGTCGCGGCCAGCGTGCGATAGCGGTGCTCCGACTCGCGCAGCGCTTCGAACGCGTCGAGGCGCGCGCGGGCGCGGGCTGGGTCCTTCGCTCGGCGGCCTTTGTCCTGCATGCTTACGAGTTTACCCGCGACCCCTATAATCGTCCGCCATGGACGCGATCCTGCTGCGCGACTTGCGCGTCGAGACGCTCATCGGCATCCACAAGCGCGAGCGCCACGTCGCGCAGACGGTGTCGATCGATCTCGACATCGGCCTGCCCGGCACCGCGGTGTTCGCGAGCGACAAGGTCGCCGACACCATCGACTACGAGCAGGTGGCGCTGGGAATCCGCGCGCTCGCCGGCGAAGGCCACTACCGCCTGGTGGAGACGCTGGCCGAGCGCATCGCGCGCCTGCTGCTCGACGAGTTCGGCGCGCCCTGGGTCAAGGTGAGCGTCGCCAAGATCGGCATCCTCGCCAACGCCAAGTTCGTGGGCGTCACCATCGAGCGCAAGCGCTAGTCCTCCAGCGCCACCTGCACCAGCTTCGGCTGCAGCGTGCGCAGGAGTTCCGCGGGCGAGAGTCCCACCAGGTAGCCACGCCGTCCGCCGTTGATGTAGATCTTCGCCAGCTCCAGGATCGAGCGCTCCAGGTAGACGGGCAGCTTCTTCCTCGTGCCGAAGGGCGAGGTGCCGCCGACCTGGTAGCCCGAGTGGCGCTGCGCCGCGTCCGGGCGGCAGGGCTCGATGCGCTTCGCGCCCGCCTGCCGCGCGAGGTTCTTGGTCGACACCGTGCGATCGCCGTGCATGAGGACGATCAGCGGCTTGCCGGCCTCGTCCTGCATGACCAGCGTCTTCACCACCTGGTGCTCCGGCACGCCGAGCGCGCGCGCGGGCACCTCGGTGCCGCCGTGCTCGACGTAGTCGTACTCGTGCTCCGTGTAGGCGACGCCGTGCCGCTTGAGGAACACGGTGGCGGGCGTGTCTGCCATCCAAGGTCAACCGCGTGGGTGGTGCTTCGCGTGCAGCGCCTTCAAGCGCTCGCGCGCGACGTGCGTGTAGATCTGCGTGGTGGAGATGTCCGCGTGCCCGAGCAGCATCTGCACCACGCGCAGGTCCGCGCCGTGGTTGATGAGGTGCGTGGCAAAGGCGTGGCGCAGCACGTGCGGCGAGAGGCGCTTGCCCGGGATGGCGCGCCGGCCATGGCGCCGCAGCAGGTGCCAGAACGCCTGGCGCGTCATGCCGGCGCCGCGGTCGGTGACGAACAGCGCATCGCTCGCCTTTCTCTTCAGCAGCGCCGGCCGCGCGTCGCGCAGGTAGCGCTGCACCCAGGCCACCGCCTCCTCGCCGAGCGGCACCAGGCGCTCCTTCGAGCCCTTGCCGAGGATGCGCACCACGCCCGCGTCGAGGCTCGCCTCGTGGGTCTTCAGCCCGACGAGCTCCGAGACGCGCAGGCCCGAGGCGTACAGCACCTCGAGCATCGCCCGGTCGCGCAGGCCGCGCGGCGTGCCGGCCTCCGGCGCGCCGAGCAGCGCCTCGACGTCGGCTTCCGACAGGCTCCGCGGAAAGCGCGGCGCGCGCCTGGGCGGATCGAGCCGCACCGTGGGATCGGCCTGGATGCGCCGCTCGCGCAGGCAGTAACGATAGAAGCGCTTGAGCGCAGAGAGCATGCGCGCGGCGCTCGTCGCCCTGCCGCGGCGCGCGGCGAGAAAGCCGAACAGGTCCTGCTCGCGCGCCTGCGCGAGCCCGCGCCCGCGCAGGTGCGCGGCGAGCAGCGACAGGTCGCGCCGGTAGGCTTCGAGCGTGTTCTTCGCCAGCCCGTCCTCGAGCCACAGGGCGTCGCAGAACGCGTCCACGTGGCGCGCGTCGGTCTCGCTCAGGGCGTGAGCGCGAATTCGTCCGCGCTGCGCTCGTGCATCAGCAGCCAACGCTTGGCCTCCAGGAGGTAGCCGCCGGTGGCGTGCCCGAAGCCGCCGATGCCGGCGGCGGCGACCACGCGGTGGCAGGGGATGACGATCGGCAGGCGGTTGTCGCCGCAGGCCTGGCCCACGGCCCGCGCTTCGCCGCCGAGCTCGCGCGCCAGCTCGCCGTAGGTGCGCGTCCGGCCGCGCGGGATGGCGCACATGGCGTCCCAGACGCGCTTCTGGAAGTCCGTGCCCTCGACGAGCAGCGGCAGGTCGAACGCTGCGTCGGGATCGTCCCGGTAGCGCTCGAGCTGGCGCGCGGCGCGCTCGGCCAGGGCGTTGCGCGGCGCCATCGCCTGCGCCGCAGGCGGCAAGTAGCGAACGGCGACGACACGCTCGTCGCGCGTGGCCACGGCCACCTTCATCTTCGGGAAGTCGAGGACTACGTCGTACATAGCTTCTCGATTCTCGCCAGCAGCTCGTCGGCCACCTCGATGCCTTCGGCGCGCAGCTTCTTCTCGCAGGCGAAGCGCTTCGCCCCCGGCAGGCGCACGCCTTCGTCGGCGAGCATGGCGCGCACCAAGGTCTCGACGCGCTCGAAGTACTTCGGCATGCCGGCGAGCGCGCCCGGGTCGATGGCGAGGAACGCCTGGCCGATGCGCGGCTTGTTGCCCTGCTCGGCGAAGAACGAGTCGGCCTCCGGGCCGATGGCCGCGCCGGTCAGCGCCGCGCACACCAGCTCGAAGGCGAGCGCGAGCATCGCCCCCTTTGCGCCGCCGATGGGAAAGAGGCTGCCGTGCTCGATGGCCTCCTTCGGGTCGGTGGTCGGCTGGCCGTCGCGGTCGAGTGCCCAGCCCTCCGGGATCTTCTCGCCCTTCTGCATCGCCATCATGATCCTGCCGCGCACCACGGTAGTGAGCGCGAGATCGACCACGATCGGCTCGGCGCCCGCGCGCGGAAAGGCAAAAGCAACCGGGTCGGTGCCGAACAGCGCCTTCTTTCCGCCCCAGGCGGGAATGGCCGCGGGCGAGTTCGTGAAAGCCACGCCGACCAGTCCGGCTTGCGCCACCTGCAACAGGTGGATGCCGAGCACGCCCACGTGCGCGCTGTTGGTGATGCCGGCGAAGCCGATACCGTTGCGCCGCGCGCGCTGGATGACCTCGGCGATGGCCCAGGCGCAGGACTCGTAGGGCAGCCCGTCGGCGTTGTCGATGAGGCACACGCCCGCCTTCTCGGCGCGCATCGCCGGCCGCGCCTTGCCGTCCGCGCGGCCGTTGCGCAGCATCCCGCAATAGAACGGCACGCGCGACATGCCGTGCGTCGGCAGTCCCTGCTCCTCGGCGCGCACCAGGTGCTCGGCCGCGGCGCGCGCCATCGCTTCGTGCGCCCCCGCGCTGCGCAGCGCGCGCGTCGCCAGTTCGCGCAGCTCGCCGCCTTTCTTCTTCATAATGTCGATTCTAACCGCAGGCCTTTCAGGAGGAGGACGCATGGGAAGCATGATCGAGCTGCAGGCCGCCGACGGCCACAAGCTGGCCGCGTATCGGGCCGCACCGGCGGGCAAGCCGCGCGGCGCGGTGGTGGTCATCCAGGAAATCTTCGGCGTGAACTCGCACATCAAGTCGGTGGCCGACGGCTACGCGGGCGACGGCTACCTCGCCATCGCGCCCTCGATGTTCGACCGCCTGCAGCGCGGCTACGACACCGGCTACTCGCAGCCCGAGATCCAGGCGGGCATCGCGCTCATGCAGAAGCTCGACTGGAAGCACACCATGCTCGACGTCGACGCGGCGGTGAGGGAGGCAGCGAAGGCCGGCAAGGTCGGGATCGTGGGCTACTGCTGGGGCGGCACGGTGAGCTGGCGCGCGGCGGCGGCCACGGCGGGCCTCGCCTGCGCCGTGCCCTACTACGGCGGCGGCATGCCGGGCTTCATCGGCGAAAAGCCCAGAGTGCCGACGATGTGCCACTTCGGCGAGCTCGACCAGTCGCCCACGCTCGAGCAGTCCAAGGCCATCGCCCAGGCGCACCCGGAGATCACCGCGCATTTCTACGCGGGCGCGGGGCACGGCTTCAACTGCGACCAGCGCGGCTCCTATCAGGCGGACGCCGCGAAGCTCGCGCGTCAGAGGACGCTGGAATTCTTCAGGAAGCACCTGGGCTGAGCAGCGTCTCGCCCGGGCGCACGCGCGTGAAGGCGACGGGCTTCATCGTCACCTCGTGCGCGTCGCCGGCCAGGCGCACGCTCGAGTAGGCGGAGCGCTCGAGGGCGCCCGCCTCGGGATAGTCCTCGCGGTAGTGCGCGCCGCGCGAGTCCTCGCGCGCCAGCGCGGCCTGCGCGATCACGCGGCTCACCTGCGTCAGGCTCTTCAGGTTCAGCCAGTCGTGCCAGGTGAGGTTGAAGGCGCGCTCCGCGTCGGCGATGCCGCTCGCCTCGAGCTCCGCGGCAAGCGCGTCGAGCTCGCCGAGGGCCGACTCGAGTCCCGCCCGGTCGCGGATGATGCCGACCTTCTCCCACATCACCGCGGCGAGCCGCTCCCGTAGCGCCTCCAGTCCCCCGTGCCCCGGCACGATCCTGGGCTCGCAGCGCTCGACCGCCGCGACGATCGCCTCCTCGTCGGGCGCGCGCCGCGCGCCCTCCTTCGCCACCCAGGCGGCCATCGTGTCGCCGGCGACCGCGCCGAACACGGTGGAGTTGGCCACGCCGTTGCCGCCGAGGCGGTTTGCGCCATGCACGCCGCCCGCGTCCTCGCCCGCCACGAACAGGCCGGGCAGCGCGGTCGTGCAGTCCAGCCCGAACTGCACGCCGCCCATCATGTAGTGCGCGGTCGGCACCACCTCCACCAGGCCGCCCGCGAGATCGAAGCCGCAGTCGGCGCAGCGCTCGACCATGCCCTTGAAGTTCTTCGCCACCTGCTCCGGCCCGAGGTGCGCCATGGCGATGTACAGCCCGCCGTTCGGCGTGACGTTGCCTTTTCGCATCTCGGTGTACATGGCGCGCGAGACAAGATCGCGCGTCGCGCGCTCGGCGAGCGGATCGTACTTCGGCATGAAGCGCTCCTTGGCCCCATTCAGCAGGTAGCCACCCGCGCCGCGCAGGCCTTCCTCGAGCACCGTGCCGGTCATGCGCGTGTGCGCGCCGGCCAGCAGACCCGTCGGATGGAACTGCACCATCTCCATGTCGCGCAACGAAAGCCCCGCGCGCAGCGCCATGGCCAGGCCGTCGCAGCTCTTGTCGCCCGAGGGCGTGTGGTAGCGGTACATGGTCGGTCCGCCGCCGGTGGCGAGCAGCACGGCCTTGGCGCGCACGAACACGTATTCGCCCGTGCGCATGTCGATCATCAGCACGCCCGCGAGCGCCTGCCCGGAGCGATCCTTGATCAGCTCCACGGCGCGATGCTCCTCCAGCCGGTGGATCCTGCGCGCCCACACCTGCTCGGCCAGCCGGTTGATGATCTCGATGCCGGTGAGGTCCCCCTTGTGCACGGTGCGATCGAAGGTCTGGCCGGCGAAGGCCTTCTGGTGCACGGTGCCGTCGGGGTTGCGGTCGAAGAAGCAGCCGAGCTCGTTCTCCAGCTCGTGGATCCTCTCCACCGCGAGCGTCACCAGCTTCCAGGCGAGGTCCTGGTCCGGCAGCCACTTGCCGCCCTCGATGGTGTCCATGAAGTGGCGCTCGACCGAGTCCCCCTGGGCGAGCGCCACGTTGTAGCCGCCCTGCACCATGCGCGTGCAGCCGCACTTGCCGAGCAGGCCCTTGACTGCGACCGTGATCGAGAGGGACGGGTCGGCGCGATGCGCGTGCAATGCGGCAAACAGGCCCGCGCCGCCCGAGCCGAGGATCAGGATGTCGGTATCAAGCCTGCGCACGGCCTCGGCGCAGCCACTGCGAGCCAAGGACCAGCGCCACCAGCGTGAAGCCGATGCCGTTGGACACGTTGCCCGGATACACCAGTGCGACGCCCGCCACCAGCAGCATCAGCCGCTCGTAGCGTGGCGTGCGGCTGAAGAGCCAGCCCTGGAACGCGCCGGCGAGCGACAGGACGCCGACTGCGGCCGTGAAGGTGGTCATGGCGATCGCGCCCCAGTTCGCCGTGCCCAGCGTCTTGAACGAGCCGGTGAGCAGCAGCCCCGTGCCCGAGGGGTCGAGCACGAAGATGAACGGCACGAGGAACGCGGGCGTGGTGTACTTCCAGGTCTGCAGCGTCGTCTTGTACGGGTCGCCGCCGGTGATCGCCGCGGCCGCGAACGGCGAGAGCGCCGTGGGCGGGGAGACCTCGGAGAGCACCGCGTAGTAGAAGATGAACATGTGCGCGGCGAACTCCGGCACTTTCAGCGCGATGAGCGCCGGCGCCGCGATCACCGCGCAGATGATGTAGCTCGCCGTCACCGGCACCGCCAGCCCCACGATCCAGACGATGAGCGCGGTGTAGATCGCGGTGAGCAGCAGCGAACCGCCCGCGTAGGCGAGCACGATCGAGCTGAACTTCAGCCCGAGGCCGGTGAGCGTCACCACGCCGACGATGAGGCCCGCGCCGGCGCAGGTGGCGGCGACGTTCAGCACCGCGCGCGAGCCGTTGTCCAGCGCCTGGATCAGCCCCGAGCCCAGAAAGCCGCGCAGCACCGGCTCGCGCCCGCGCAGCAGGTCGTAGGAAAGCAGCGCGCAATCGCGGTGCAGGAAGCTCGTGACCAGCACCACCACCGTCGCCCAGAACACCGACAGCTCGGGCGAGAAGCCCGTCAGCATGAAGCCGACGATCGAGACGAGCGAGAAGAAGTGGAACCAGTACTTCTTCGTCAGGCTCCAGGCCGACTCGACCTTCTCGAACACCGCGTCCTTCATGCCGAACTTGCGCGTGTCGATCTCGACCATGATGAACAGCGTCAGGTAATACAGGCACGTGGGGATCACGGCCATCAGCAGCACGTCGAGGTACGAGATCTTCAGGAACTCGGCGATGAGGAAGGCCGCCGCGCCGAGCACGGGGGGCGAGATGATCGCGCCCAGTCCTCCCGCGGCGAGCAGCCCGCCCGCCTCGTTCTTGCCGTAGCCCACCTTGGCGAGCATGGGCGCCGCCACCGCGCCCAGCGTCACCGTGGTCGCCACGCCCGAGCCCGAGGGCCCGCCAAGGAGGAAGGAGGCGAGCGTCACCGTGCGGCCCGCGCCCGTCGGCCGGCCGCCCATGGCGGCAAAGGAGAAATCGATGAAGAACTTGCCCGCGCCCGAGAACTGCAGGAAGGCGCCGTAGATGGTGAAGAGAATAATGAGCGTCGAGGACACGGCGATCGCGGTGCCGTAGATGCCCTCCAGCGTCATGTACATGTGGCCCACCAGCCGCGGGATCTCGTAGCCCTTGTGCGTCCAGGGCGCGGGCAGGTACTCGCCGAAGAAGGCGTACAGCAGGAAGCACGTCGTCACGAACGGCATGATCCAGCCGGTGGTGCGGCGCATCGCTTCCAGAACGAGCAGCGCGAGCCCCACGCCGAAGACGATGTCCCAGGAATTGGGGATGATCGAGCGGTCGAAGAAGTCGTCGCCGCCGGCGATCAGGTAGACGGCGCTGGCGAGGCCCGCGGCGGCGAGCAGCCAGTCCCACCACATGACGCGGTGGCGGAAGCTGCGGGCCACCGGGAAGATGAGGAAGGTGAGAAAGAGCACGAACGCCACGTGGATGGCGCGCAGGTGCTCGGGCCGCACGATGGCGTACGCCGTGTACAGGTGAAAGAGCGACATCGCCACCGCGACCGTGGCGACCAGCGCGGCGATCCAGCCCTTGAGCTTGTTGTGGACGCCTTCCTCGCGCTCGATCATCTCCTCGGCGCGCGCCAGCGCCTCGGCGCTCACTTCCTTGGCCGGCTGGTGCAGCCGGGCGATGTCCTCGCTCATCGCTCCCCTTCCCAGAAACGGAAAGGCCCCGCCAGTTGCCTGGACGGGGCCCGCGCGCCGCCGGACCTCAGTCCAGCTTGACGCCCTTCTCGGCGAAATACTTCAGCGCGCCCGGATGCCAGGGAATGCCCCCGGTGGCCACCGTCTTCTGCTTCTCGAGCACGAAGTTCGCCGCCTCCTTGTGCACGCGGATCAGCTCCTCGCGGTGCTCGAAGATCGCCTTGACGATGTTGTAGGCGGTCTGCGTGTCCATGCTTTCGTGCGCCACGAGCAGGTTGGTGACCGTCGCCTGGTGGTTGTCCGCCGCCATGCCCCGGTAGACGTCCTTGGAGATCACGTCCTTCACGTACAGCTCGCCCCACTTCTTGTTCATCGCCGGCACGAGCTCCGCGTGATCGATCATCTGGATCGTCACGCCGGGCGAGTTGGCGAGGTCGGTGACCGCCGCGGTCGGCAGCCCGCCGACCCAGAAGAAGGCGTCGATCTTGCGGTCCTTCAACGCGTTCACCGACTCGGCGACGCCGAGGCGCTCGCGCGTCATGTCCTTGTCCTTGTCCAGGCCCGCGGCCTCGATGACGCGGAATGCCATCACCTCGGTGGCGCTGCCGCCCGAGCCGGTGGACACGCGCTTGCCCTTGAGATCCGCGATCGACTTGATGCCCGTGGCGGTGATCGACACCACGTGCATGCGGTTCGGGTACATGACCATGAGCGTCCTCACGGGCACCGCCTTGCCCTGGAATTTCTGCTGGCCCTTGTAGGCGTCGAGGCCCGCGTCCGCCATGGTCATGGCGAGGTAGGGCTTGCCGGTGCCGACCAGCTGCAGGTTGGCGACCGAGCCGCCGGTCACTTCCGCCGTGGCCTGCATGCCCGGCACGTACTTCGACAGCACCGCGGCGATGCCGCCGCCGAGCGGGTAGTACACGCCGCCCGTGCCGCCGGTGCCGATGGACAGGTTCTGCGCCTGCCCCGCGGCGGCAAATGCGCAGGTGGCGAGCGCGACGAAGACGCGCGATACGAAGTTCATCTGGGACTCCTCCTGTGGTTCGAGCCGTGGATTCTATCGCACGCCGAGGCGCTTCAAGGCCTCGACGCGCCTGGACTTGGCCGCCACGCGCACGCGCTCGTACAGGCTCCCGCCGCGACTGTCCATCGCCACGAGCAGCGGCCCGAAACCCTTCACGCGGAATTTCCACAGCGACTCGGGATAGAGGTCGTCCAGGTCCACGTCCTCGATCGCCTCGACCCAGGTGGTCTCCAGGGCCGCCGTGCCGCCGATGATGGCAAGGTAGGCGCCGCCGAGCTCGGCGAAGGCCGCGGCCGAGCCTTCCCGCAACCCGCCCTTGCCGATCACCAGGCGCACGCCGTACTGCTGCATCAGCGGTTGCGTGAAGCGCTCCATGCGCTCGCTGGTGGTCGTGCCCACGCACAGCGGCGCATATCCCGCGGGGTGCGCGGCGCTCTTCTCGACCTTGCGCACGTTGGGCGCGGTGTGGATCACCGCGTGCCCGCGCAGATCGAAGCGCGTCCTGCGGCCGCGATCGAACATATGGATCTGCGTGGCGTCGCGGATGCCGTACAAGGTGCCGTTCAGCGTCACCGTGTCGTCGACGCGCAGGGCGCGCGCCTGCGCCTCGTTGATCGGCATGGTGAACTCGTGGTGCGCCATCGCTAGCCGCCGAGCAGCGCCTTCTTCAGGTCGTCCTGCACCGGCTTCTCGCCGAGCCAGATCCTGAGCAGCGCGCGGTAGAAATCCTCGCCCTCGATCGGCTGGCCCGCGGGCTTGCCGTCGATCGTCACCCGGGTGCCGGCGCCCGGCACCCAGTCGAGCAGGATCGCCATGCCCTTCTTCGCTTCCTTCACCTCGGCCATGATCGCGTTCAGCTGGGCGATACGCGGCTCGAGGCCCTTCATCGTCGCCGCGTCGTGGTTCGGGCGCATGCCGTCCACCAGCGCCTTGGCAAAATCGTCTGCATCCACGCTGCGCAGCATGTGGATCGCCACGCGCTTGCTGCCGCCCTGCGCGATCGGGTCGGCCTTGCGGTCCGACACGTACAGGCCCATCGCGTAAACGTCGAAGAACAGGCGCTTGCGCAGACCCGCGCCCGTCAACGCGAGCTCCGTGCCCGCGACACTGGTCCTGTCGTCGATCTTCACGCCAGCCACGTCCGCGGCGCACACCGGCAGCGCGAGCGCCATGAGCAGGACAACCCTAGTAACCATAGTCGACCCCCGACGGGCGGATCGTGGCGCGCGCGCGGCGCGCCGAGTGGCACTGCATGTTCACCGCCACCGGGTTCATGGTGATATGCGTCGCCGCCGTTTCCACGTGCACGGCGAACGCGGTGGCGTCGCCGCCCAGGCCCTGCGGCCCGACGCCGAGCAGGTTCACCACCGCGGAGAGCTCCGCCTCGAGCTTCGCCCCTTCGGCGTCCTCGCAGCGCGAGCCGAGCGGCCGCGTGGCCGCGAGCTTGGCGAGGTGCACGCACAGGTCCGCCGTGCCGCCCACGCCCACGCCGACGATGGTCGGCGGGCAGGTCTTGCCGCCCGCTTCCAGCACGCAGTCCACGACGAAAGTCCTGATGGCGTCCACGCCCTCGGCCGGGATCGCCATCTTCAGCCAGGAGTTGTTCTCCGAGCCCGAGCCCTTGGGCACCATCTCGATCGCGAGCGTCTCGGGATCGTCGGTGAAGTCCACGTGGATCACCGGCACGCCGCGGCCGGTCGAGTCCTGCTGGTTCACGCGCGTGGTGGGGTGCACGATCGAGGAGCGGAAAGAATACTCGCGCGTCGAGCGCGCGCAGCCCGCGCGGATGGCCTGCTTGAGCGCCACGCCGTCCACCTCGACGCCGCGCCCGATCCACACGTTGTAGATCGGGATGCCGGTGTCCTGGCACAGCAGGTTGTCGGTGTCCTCGGCGACCTGGATGTTGCGAATCATGGTGCCGAGCATGCGCTGCGCGCCGGGGTCGCTCTCCCTGCGCGCGAGCGCATCGATTCCCTGCTTGATGTCGGGAGGCAGGCGCTTGAGCGCCCGGATGTAGAGCTCCTTTGCCGCCTCCTCGACCAGTTTGAGATCGACTTTCACTTCACTTGAATTTTCCGCTCCCGCACCACGCGCTCCCAGAGCTTGCTCTCCTCCTTCATCGCGCGCCCCATCTCCGCGGGAGAGTTGCCCACCGGCGCGAGGCCCTGCGCGAAGAAGCGCGCCTTCATCTGCGTGTCCTCGAGCGCCTTCTTCGTGTCGCGGTACACCTTGTCGATCACGGCCTGCGGCGTGCCGGTGGGCGCGACGATGCCGAACCAGCCGGCGTTCTCGAACCCCGGGACCGTCTTGGCGATCGGCGGCACGCCGGGCAGCTGCGGCGCCTCGGCCTTGCTGGTCACGCCGAGGGCGCGGATGCGTCCGCCGTTGATGTGGCCGATCGAGGCCGCCACGTTGCCGAGGAAGAAGTTCGTCTCGCCGGCCACCAGCGAAGCCAGCCCCGGCCCCTCGCCCTTGTAGGGCACGGCGATGGCATCGATCTTCGCCTGCCAGACGAAGTTCTCGGCCGCGAGGTGCGTCTGCGAGCCGATGCCGGCGTGGCCGAAGGTGAGCTTGCCGGGATTGGCGCGCGCGTGCTCGACGAGGTCCTTCACCGTCTTGAACGGCGAGCTCGCGGGCACGGTGAGCACCTGCGGCCCCGAGACGACGTTGGTCACCGGCACGAAGTCCTTCTCCGGGTCGTAGTTGAGCTTGGCGTAGACGTGCTGGTTCGCGGTCACCACCGAGCCGGAAGGGAAGAACAGCGTGTAGCCGTCGGGCGTCGCGCGCGCCGCTTCCGCCGCGCCGACGCCGCCGCCCGCCCCGGCGCGGTTCTCGATGATCACCTGCTGCCCCCAGATCTCGGTGAGCTTCTGGCCGAGCATGCGCGCCGAGATGTCGGTGGCGCCGCCCGGCGAGAACGGCACGATGAACTTCACCGGTTTCTGCGGCCAGGACTGCGCGCCGGCCGATGCGGCGACCAGCAGGCCGGCCGCGAGGGCGACGAGTTTGGCGATTTTCATGGGCATCCTCCTTTGTTGTGATCTGCCTGAATGATCCTACAGCGAGAGCGCGAACGCCAGACCTGCGGCGAGCGCGAAGGCCGCCGCCCCGGCCGCGAGCCCCTTCGCCCAATTCCGCCACGGCAGGAATTCGAGCGCGAGCACGCGCAGCCCGCCCGCGAGGTGCAACGCGAGCAGCGTCACCAGGCCCCACTCCGCGACCTTCACCGCAGGCCGCTCGGTCCACGCGAGAAATGCGTCGAGCTCCAGCGCGCGCGCCAGCACCCAGAAGTGCACGGGCAGGAAGACCGCGAGCGCAATTCCCGAGAGCCGGTGCGCCAGCGCGAGCGCGCGGCTCATCCGAATACCCCGCGCACGGCCTGCAATCCCATTCCCGCGAGCAGCACGGCGAAGGCAATGAGCGCGAAATCGCGCGCGCGCCCGCGCCAGCCGAACCACTCGGCGAGCACCGCGCGCAGGCCGATCGGCGCGTGCACCGCCACCGCGAGCACGAACACGGTGTAGAACGTGGCCCACGCCACGTTGCCCCGCGTGCGCGCGAGGATCTCGGCCCCGCTGAGCCCGCCCTGCACCGCATAGACGATGGTGGCGAGGTGCACCGTGACGCACAGCGCCAGCAGCGCGGCGCTCGCGCGCTGCGCCACCCACAGGAGCGTTTCGCTGCGCGCGCTCACAGCTCGCCGGCGAGCGCCGCGCGCGCCACCGCGCGCTTCAGGCCCGCAATGCCCGCGGTCGGCGAGATGTTCTTGGGACAGCGCTCGGTGCAGCTCATGTGCGTGTGGCAGGAAAGGCTGCCGGCATCGCCCGCGACGGCGCGCAGGCGCTCGGCCTGCGCCGCGTCGCGCACGTCATTGACCAGCGTCCAGGCGCGGTTGAGCGCCGCCGGGCCGAGGTACTCGGGCAGGCGGGCGACCACGTCGCACGAGGCGTAGCACACGCCGCAGCCGATGCATTCGATGGCCGCGTCCGCCTGCACGCGCTCGGCGGACTGCGGGGAGACGCGCGCGAAATCGTCCTTGCGCGTCGCCGTGCCCCTGAACCGGCCCTGGGCGCGCGCCCATTTGTCGAAGAACTCGCGCATGTCGGCGACCAGGTCGCGGATCACGGGGAGGTTCCTGAGCGGCGCGACCGACAGCCTGCCGTCCTGCGCCACCTTGTCGACGTGCGTGCGGCAGGTCCAGCGCGCCGCGCCGTTCACCGTCATCGCGCAGGAGCCGCACATGCCGACGCGGCAGGCGTAGCGATAGGCGAGCGTCGGGTCGAGCGCGCGCTGGATGTGCGTGACCACGTCGAGCACCGTCTGGCTCTCGCGCCGCGGCACCTCGTACTCGCGGAACGCGCCGTGCGCGCCGCCGCGCCACACCTTGACGCGCAGCGTCGCGCTCATGCGAATTGCAGCAGCAAGCGCACGACGTCCTGCGGCGCGCTCAGCATGGCGTCGTGCCCGGTCGCCAGCGCGACGAACGGCCAGTCGGGCTTGCCGCGGTAGCGGTCCTTGACGGCGGCGAGCGCCGCGATCGGCGGCGTCGTGCATTCGATGTACAGGCGCGGCAGGCCGCCGGCGAGCGGCCCGTTCAGCCGCGACTTCTGCTCGAACGGTGCGTACGGGTGCGGGGTCAGCCGCCGGCGCACCCACGAGGTGTCGGCAGGATTCGCGAATCCGTAGATCTCGGGATCCGGCGCGGGGATGGTCTTCACGCCGTTCGTGACCGTCGCGCCCTTGCGGCGCGCCGCGGCGACCTCGGGGGGAAACGCCTCCGCCCAGGATTGGCCATCTTCGGCGAGCAGCGCATCCAGGTAGACCAGCTGGCGCAGGCGCGCCTTCGCGCGCGCCGCGACGCCCGAGATCACGAGCCCCGCGTAGCTGTGGCCTACGAGCACCACGTCTTCCAGCTCTTCGGCCTCCAGCACGCCGAGGATATCCTGGATGTGCGTCTCGAGGTCGACGCTCGCGCTCAGCAGGTGCGCGCGCTCGCCCACGCCCGTCAGCGTGGGCGTGAAGACGCGGTGCCCGGCCGCGCGCAACGGATCGGCAACACGGTGCCAGCACCAGCCGCCGTGCCAGGCGCCGTGCACCAGCAGGTACGTGCTAGGCAGACTCGTACAGCCTCGTCAGCACGAACTCGCGATGCCCGAGCGCCTCGGCGGCCGTGAGCCGGCCGTTGGCGGTGCGGAACATGCACTCGAGCAGCTTGTCGCCCGCCTGGTCGGGGCTGAGCTCCTTCCTCAGCAGGCCCGTCACGTCCACGTCGATGTGCTCGGACATCGTGCGCACCGTTCTCGGGTTGGCGCACAGCTTGATCACCGGCAGGATGGGATTGCCGATGACGTTGCCCTGGCCGGTGGGGAAGAAGTGCACCACGTAGCCCGCGGCCGCGCACAGCGTCACCATTTCCGCGGCGGCCGACGAGGAATCCATGAACCACAGGCCCGGTCCCGTCGGCGCTTCGGCCTTGTCGAGCACGCCGTCCACCATGCACTTCCTGCCGATCTTCTGGATGTTGCCCAGCGCCTTCTCCTCGATGGTGGTGAGGCCGCCCTCGATGTTGCCCTTGGTGGGCTGCGAGTCCATCAGGTTGCTCGTCTTGTGGCGCTCGATGACCTGCTGGTAGCGGTCGAAGACGAACTGGAACTTCTTGCGCACCTCGTCGTTCCTGCAGCGCGCGGCGACCAGGTGCTCGCCGCCCGTCAGCTCGGTCGTCTCGCCGAAGACGAGCGTCACCCCATGCGGGTAGAGCTTGTCGAACGCGTTGCCGACCGTCGGGTTCGCGCCGCAGCCGGAGGTGGTGTCCGACTCGCCGCACTTGGTGGACACCCACAGGTCCTTGAGCGGCCGCTCCTCGCGGCGCAGCTCGCTTGCCCACTGCACGTACTCCTTCGCCTTCTTCGAGGCGCGCAGGATCGTGTCGTGGTCGCCGTGCTGCTCGATGCCGAAGTAGCTCACCGGCTTGCCGGTGGCGGCGATGCCGTCGGCCACCTTCTTCGCCCAGCCCTCCTCG
>DATFEJ010000160.1:0-25539 GCA_035251235.1 Burkholderiales bacterium | reverse complement strand
GTCGTCTTGCCATGATCCACGTGGCCAATCGTGCCCACGTTCACGTGCGGTTTGGTACGCTCGAATTTGCCTTTTGCCATTGCGGACTGCCTCTTGTCTCGTTCCGTTTACCTGGTGCCCATGACGCGGATTGAACGCGTGACCTCTCCCTTACCAAGGGAGTGCTCTACCACTGAGCTACATGGGCTGAAATCTCCGTGCTCACTGGAGCGGGTGAAGGGAATCGAACCCTCGTCATAAGCTTGGAAGGCTTCTGCTCTGCCATTGAGCTACACCCGCGCCTATTCACCTCGCCCACGCACTCGCCGCACTCGCCGCACTCGCTAGAGCCTCTTGCCGCCCCGCCGCCGGCCTGCCCGGAAGCTGGTGGAGGGGGTTGGATTCGAACCAACGTAGGCGCAAGGCCAACAGATTTACAGTCTGCCCCCTTTAGCCGCTCGGGCACCCCTCCGGCGGAACCCGAAATTATGTTAGGAATCCTTTGCTTAGTCAAGGATTCGCCGTGATTTTCAAACTGCGTGGGCCCGGCGCACGATCGCGAACGGTCCTGGGCCGCTCGCCCCGAGCCATTCCCATCAACGGTTTACGTGCCGTAGCGGATCGGAGCGGCCAGTGCGCGCAACGCCGCCAAAGCGCTGTAGCAGGCAAGCCAGGCGGTCTTGGGATTGTCGGGCGACGGGACGTTTTCCAGGATGACCGAGAATCGCCCCGTCGTTCCTGAGACGCGGATCGTATGCGTATTGCGGGTGAGGGCGGGATCCGCCACCACCTCGAGCTGCGTCCGATCGAATCCGATCCCCGCCAGCGACAATACTGCCGCGATATTCACGTTCTGGGGGAAATGCGGAACGCCCTCGCGTGCGGCGCCCTTGTACAGGGTCCGCGCGGTGTCGAGCCGCTCCAAGTCGATACCCAAGGCCTCCACGTAGGGGATTCCTTTCCAGGCCTTCGGCGGCTTGGCCACCCGGATCGCGACCTCGTCCACCCCTGCGGCACAAGCCGCCTTCAGCGCGTCCAGGCCGCCGATGCCGCCTGAGGGCACGTACAGCAGCGCACCGGTGCGCCGTGCACTGCGCTCCGCCGATTCACGCAGCGAATCTTCAGCAAGCGCCCCCGCCGACAAGACGATGACGCCTACGCCCGCGTCCAAGAGCGCGACAAGGTGCTCCCGCACCGCATCATGGGACGCCGCCTCCACGACCACTTGGGGCCGCAGTGCGAGCAGCGCGGATCGTCCAACCACGTACGGTACGGAATGCGCGGCGGCCAGGGCTTTGCCGGGCGAGGCCTCGGAGCGTCCCGCCAAACCGACGACTTCGATGCCCTCGAGCGCGCCGCGCTGGAGGTACTCCAGGACGAGCCGCGCGATGGTGCCAGCGCCTAGGAGGGCGATTCGCATAGGATAGGGCCTGTGTCCCCGCCCGGCACGCGGCTCTTGGGGCGAGCGGGGTGTCGCAGTATTATTACTCCAAAGGGGAACATGGCGTGCGAATCTCGATTCTCGAAGACGACCCGGACCAGCTGGCACTGCTCAAGCGCTGGCTGACCGAAGACGGGCACGACGTGCACGGCTACCAGTCCGGGCGCGATGCGATGAAGTTCGCGGGCAGGGAAAGCTTCGATCTGTTCATCCTCGACTGGCAGGTGCCCGACGTTTCCGGCGCCGACGTGCTCATGTGGTTGCGCACCAACGTTTCCATGCAGGTGCCCGTCCTGTTCGTGACGGTGCGCGATTCGGAACAGGATATCGTCTTCGCGCTCGAGAGCGGCGCGGACGACTACATGGTGAAGCCGGCGCGGCGCCAGGAGCTGCTGGCGCGCGTGCACGCGCTGCTGCGGCGCGCGTATCCGCGCGAGGAGGAAAAGCTGCTCAGCTTTCCTCCGTACGAGATCGACCTGACGCGCGGCGAGGTGCGCCGCGGCGGCGAGGCGGTCGAACTGACGCCGAAGGAGTTCGAATTGACGGTCGTGCTGTTCCGCAACGTGGGCCGGCTGCTGTCGCGCGGCCACCTGCAGGAGGCCGTGTGGGGCCGCAGCGGCGACCTGGTGACGCGCACCGTCGATACGCACGTCAGCCAGGTACGCAAGAAGCTCGACCTGCGCGCCGAGACCGGCTTCCGGGTGGTACCGATCTACAACTACGGTTACCGCCTCGAGCAGATCGGCGAGGGCGCGTCGAGCGCTGCCTAGCCGGGTCGAGCCGTGCGCGCGCTGCAGCGCGCGCATTGATTTCCAGCAACGCACTCTTACGAGCAGGCCGCCGCGCCATGAAAGCTTTCGCCTCGCAAGCCGATCTCAAGCCGAAGAAGGTCAGCTTCCACAAGCTCTCCAGGAACGCCTACGCGTTCACTGCGGAGGGCGACCCGAACACCGGCATCGTGGTCGGCGACGACGGGGTCATGGTGATCGACACGCAGGCCACGCCGCTCATGGCTCGCGAAGTCATACGCCGAGTACGGCGCGTTACCTCCAAGCCGATCCGCTACGTCGTGCTGACGCACTATCACGCGGTGCGCGTGCTCGGGGCGTCGGCGTACAGGGCGGAGCAGATCATCGCCAGCCGCAAGACGCTCGGCTTGATCCGCGAGCGCGGCCGGCAGGACATGGCAAGCGAGATCGGCCGCTTTCCGCGCCTGTTCCGCGGCGCCAGATCGATTCCGGGGCTGACCTGGCCGACGCTCGTGTTCGATCGAGAGTTGACCGTCATGATGGGTAGCCTCGAAGTACGTATCCTGCACCTGGGCCCTGGGCACACCGAGGGAGACGCCGTCGTGTGGCTGCCCTCGCAGAAGGTGCTCTTCTCGGGTGATCTCGTGGAATACAAGGCCGGCATCTACACCGGCGATGCGCACCTCGAGGAGTGGCCCGCGACGCTCGACAAGCTCAGCGCCTTGCGGCCGCGGGCCCTGGTGCCGGGCCGCGGACCCGCGCTCACGACCCCCGCCGAGTGCAGGAAGGCGATCCGTTTCACGCAGGACTTCGTCCGCGGACTGTACGCCTCGGCAAAGCGCGGCGTCTCGGCGCGGCACTCGCTGAGGCAGGTCTATGCCGCGACCAAGAAGAAGATGGACCCCGTCTACGGTGGGTATCCGATCTACGAGCACTGCATGCCTTTCGACGTATCCAGGGCCTTTGACGAGGCCCGCGGGCTGAAGCACCCGCGTATCTGGACGGCCAGGCGGGACGTGGAGATGTGGAAATCGATCGCCTGACGACGATCGTGCTGCGCTGCTAGGCGCAGCCCCGCCGCGGAGGAGGAGGGAGGAGGAAACCGCGGCGGGGCCTGCCTAACCGGGTGTTAGCTGTGGCGCAGACGGGCGTCCGTGCAGTCCGCGGCCGTGTGGCGGACCTGGCCAGCCAGCCTTGCGAAGCGCGCCGCGATGGCGGCGAAGAAGCCGGCCACCACATCGGCCACCACGCGGGAGCGTTGCTCACGGGCTTGGCGCTCGATATCCGCCCATGCCACGTAAGACAGCGGCAACCGTGTATCCACTCTCAGCTGCTTCTCGATCTGTTCGATCTCATATGCATTCACGTTTCGTTCCTTTCGCTGCAATTACTGCGTTGCAGCAAATATACGGCTTTGCGTGATGGTTTAGAATAGAGTCAAGTAACAAAACTCTTTTGCACTGAATGCAACGATATGCGTGACGTCGTTCATGGCATGTTGGTGTTTTCCAGGGTCGTTCAGGCGGGTAGCCTGTCGGCCGCGGCGCGCGAGCTGGGCGTGTCGACCTCGGTCGTCAGCCGCACGCTTTCCGCGCTCGAGGCGCGCCTCGGCGTACGGCTGATCAACCGCACGACGCGCAGCCTGCACCTGACGGACGAGGGCGCGAGTTACTACGAGACGTGTCAGCGCATCCTCGCGGAGATCGAGGAGGCGGACGCCGCGGTGACGGCGCGCCGCGTGGAGCCCCAAGGGGTGCTGAAGGTCGCCATTCCCGCCTCCTTCGGCCATCAGCACATCGCGCCGCTCATTCCGCGCTTCGCCGAGCGCTACCCCAAGATCGAGCTGGCGCTGAGCCTGTCGGACCGCTCGATCAACCTGATCGAAGAGGGCTTCGACCTGGCCGTGCGCATTGCCGAGCTGAAGGACTCGTCGCTCGCCGCGAGGAAGCTCGCGCCCAACCGCCGGGTGGTGTGCGCAAGCCCCGCGTACCTGCGCCTGCATGGCGAGCCCAAGACCCCCCAGGATCTCGCTCGCCACAACTGCCTGGTCGCGAGCTGGGAGCAAGGCTTCGCCATGACGTGGGAATACAAGAATCCGGCGGGCAAGCGCGGCTCGATCCGGGTCACCGGCCGCTACGCCTGCGACAACTGGGAGGTCTTGCGAGAGTGGGCAGTGGCGGGGCTCGGCGTGGCGCTCAAGTCGACCTGGGACGTTCGCCGTCAGCTCGAGGACGGTTCCCTCGTGGCCTTGCTCCCGGGATACGATTTCGGCACCGACGTGGGCATCTATGCGGTGTACCCCCATCGGCGCCACTTGCCGGCCAAGACGCGCGTGTTCATCGACTTCCTGGCCGAATCTTTCGGCCCGGAGCCGTACTGGGACAAGCCCGCGGCGCGAATCAAATCGCGCGTCGAGGTCTAAGCCTGTGTTAGAACAGCGGTAGCCACGGAGGCAGGTCGATGAACGCACCGGTCGATGCCCGCAAGCTCGCCGAGGTTTCCCTCGACGACAAGTACACGCTGGAAAAGGGACGCGTGTTCCTGACCGGCACCCAGGCGCTGATCCGTCTCATGTTCCTGCAGCGCGAGCGCGACCGGCGCGCGGGCCTCAACACCGCGGGCTACATCTCCGGCTACCGCGGCTCGCCCCTGGGCGGCCTTGATCAGGCGCTGTGGCGCGCGAAGAAACACCTCGAGACGCACCACGTGAAGTTCCAGCCCGGCGTGAACGAGGACCTCGCCGCCACCGCCATCTGGGGCACGCAGCAGGTCGGCATGTTCCCCGGCGCGAACTACGACGGCGTCTACGGCATGTGGTACGGCAAGGGGCCGGGCGTGGACCGCTGCGGCGACGTCTTCAAGCACGCGAATTCCGCGGGCACCTCGAAGTACGGCGGCGTGCTGGTGCTCGCGGGCGACGACCACGCGGCCAAGTCCTCCACGCTCGCGCACCAGAGCGAGCACATTCTCAAGGCCTGCTGCATCCCGGTGCTCAACCCGGCCAACGTGCAGGACTACCTCGACTTCGGCCTGCACGGCTACGCCATGAGCCGCTATGCGGGGCTCTGGATCGGCTTCAAGTGCGTCACCGACGTGGTCGAGTCCGGCGCTTCGGTGATCGTGGATCCCGATCGCGTGCAGGTGAAGCTGCCCGCCGACTTCGCCATGCCGCAGGGCGGACTCAACATCCGCTGGCCAGACGGGTTCCTCGAGCAGGAGACGCGCCTGCTCTACTGGAAGGTGTACGCGGCGCTCGCCTACGTGCGCGCCAACGGCCTCGATCGCATCGTGTGGGATTCGCCCAAGGCGCGCCTGGGCATCATCACCACCGGCAAGAGCTTCGGCGACACCATGCAGGCGCTGGCGGACCTGGGCATCGACGAGCGCGTGGCGCGCGATATCGGCCTGCGCGTCTACAAGGTGGCGATGACCTGGCCGCTCGAGCCGCAGGGCGCGCGGCGCTTCGCGCAGGGGTTGGAGGAGATCCTCGTCATCGAGGAAAAGCGCCAGCTGATCGAGTACCAGATCAAGGAAGAGCTCTACACCTGGGAAGCCGGCAAGCGCGCCCCGCGCGTGGTCGGCAAGTTCGACGACAACGGCGAGTGGAGCCGCGCCGAGGGCCAGCCGGCGGGAACCTGGCTCCTGCCCGCGCACTACGAGCACAACCCGGCGATCGTCGCGCGCGCCATCGCGACGCGGCTGGAGAAGCTCGGCCTCGCGGCGCAGCTCGGCGCGCAGTTCAGGGAGCGGCTCGCGTTCCTCGATTTCAAGGACCAGGCCCTCGCCAAGCCGCGCGTCACCACCATCCGCCAGCCGTATTTCTGCTCCGGTTGCCCGCACAACACCTCCACGCGCGTGCCCGAGGGCAGCCGCGCCACCGCCGGCATCGGCTGCCACTTCATGGCGGTGTGGATGGACCGCAGCACCTCCACCTTCACGCACATGGGCGCCGAGGGCGCGCCCTGGATCGGGCAGGCGCCTTTCACCAATGAGAAGCACATCTTCGCCAACCTCGGCGACGGCACCTACTTCCATTCGGGGCTGCTCGCGATCCGCGCCGCGGTGGCCGCCAAGGTCACCATGACCTACAAGATCCTCTACAACGACGCGGTGGCGATGACCGGCGGCCAGCATCACGACGGTCCGCTCGACCCGGCGATGATCTCGCGCCAGATCGCGGCCGAAGGCGTGACGCCGATCGTCATCGTCACGGACGAGCCGGAGAAGTATCCGTCGGTCACCAATTGGGCGCCGGGCGTCACCATCCGCCACCGCGACGAGCTGGATGCCGTGCAGCGCGAGCTGCGCGAAATGCCCGGTGTGTCCGCGCTGATCTACGACCAGACCTGCGCTTCGGAGAAGCGTCGCCGGCGCAAGCGTAACGCCTACCCCGATCCCGCCAAGCGCGCGGTGATCAACGAGATGGTGTGCGAGGGCTGCGGCGACTGCAGCGCCAAGTCCAACTGCCTGTCGGTCGAGCCGCTGGAGACCGAGTTCGGCAGGAAGCGCACCATCAACCAGTCCACCTGCAACAAGGATTTCTCCTGCGTGAAGGGGTTCTGCCCGAGCTTCGTCACCGTGGAGGGCGGCCAGCTGAAAAAGGGCAAGTCGGGCGGCCGCGCGGCCGGCGACGATTTCCCCGTGCTACCCGAGGCGACGCCCGCCTCGCTCGAGCAGCCCTGCGGCGTGCTCGTCACCGGCATCGGCGGCACGGGCGTCATCACCATCGGCCAGATCCTGGGCGTGGCGGCGCATCTCGAGGGCAAGGGCGTCTCGGTGCTCGACATGTCGGGCCTCGCGCAGAAGTACGGCGCGGTGATGTCGCACGTGAAGATCGCCGCGACCGCGGGCGAGGTGCACGTCGCGCGCCTGGGCACCGGCGACGCGCGCCTGGTGATCGGCTGCGACCTGGTGGTGACCGCGAACGGCGATGCGCTCGACAAGATGGACGCTGGCCGCACGCGCGCCGTGGTGAACGCCACCACCTCGCCCACCGCGGCGTTCGTGAGGAACCCCGACTGGCAGCTGCCTGGCTCGAACCTCCAGCACGACATCGCGGAAGCTTGCGGCGGGCGCCATGCCGAGTTCGTGCCGGCGGCGGAGCTCGCCACCGCGCTGATGGGCGACTCCATCGCCACCAACATGTTCATGCTCGGCTACGCCTGGCAGAAGGGCTGGGTGCCGCTCGGGCGCGAGGCGATCGAGCGTTCCATTGTTCTCAACGGCGTCGCGGTGGACTTCAACCTGAAAAGCTTCCTGTGGGGCCGCCGCGCGGCGGTGGACCTCGAGCGCGTGCGCCGCATCGCCATCCCGGCCGAGGTAATCGCGATCGGCGAGCATTTCTCGCGCAATCTCGAGGAGCTCGTCGAGCGCCGGGCGAAGTTCCTCACGGGCTACCAGAACGCGGCCTACGCCGAGCGCTACAAGGCGCTGGTCGAGCGCGTGCGAGCGACGGAGCAGGAGCGCGTTGGCGGCACGAAGCTCGCGGAGGCGGTCGCGCGCTACTACGCCAAGCTCCTCGCCTACAAGGACGAGTACGAGGTGGCGCGCCTGTACACCGACGGCGCCTTCGCGAAAAAGATCGAGGCGATGTTCGAGGGCGACTACAAGGTGAAGTTCCACCTTGCGCCACCGCTGCTCGCCAAGCCCGACCCGCGCACGGGAGAGCCGAAGAAGATGCAGTTCGGGCCGTGGATGCGCGGTGCGTTCACAGTGCTCGCCAGGCTGAAGTTCCTGCGCGGCACTGCGCTGGACGTATTCGGCCGTACCGAGGAACGGCGCATGGAGCGCGCGCTCATCGGGGAGTACGAGCGCACGCTGCATGCGCTGCTGGAAGGGCTGACTCGCGAGAACCATGCCCTCGCTCTCGAGATCGCCTCCTTGCCCGAGACGATCCGCGGCTTCGGCCACATCAAGGCAAAGAGCGTCGAGGCCGTGCGCCGCAAGCAGGCGGAGCTGATGGGGCGCTACGGCGCCGCGCGCGTGCGCGCCGCGGCCTGATTACAGGCCGAGCTCCTTCCACATCGCGTCGACTTTCCTGCGGACCTGCGCATCCATGGCGATCGGACGTCCCCAGGTGCGCGCTGTCTCGCCCGGCCATTTGGAGGTCGCGTCGATGCCCATCTTCGAGCCCAGGCCCGCCACCGGGCTGGCGAAATCGAGGTAGTCGATCGGCGTATTCTCGGCGATGAGGGTGTCGCGGGCCGGGTCGACGCGCGTGCTGATCGCCCACACCACCTCCTTCCAGTCGCGCACGTCGATGTCCTCGTCGACCACCACGATGAACTTCGTGTACATGAACTGCCGGAGGAAGCTCCAGATGCCGAACATCACGCGCTTGGCGTGCCCCGGGTACTGCTTCTTCAGGCTCGCCACGGCCAGCCGGTACGAGCAGCCCTCGGGCGGCAGGTAGAAGTCGGCGATCTCGGGGAACTGCTTGGCCAGCAACGGCACGAAGATCTCGTTCAGCGCCACGCCGAGCATGGCCGGCTCGTCGGGCGGCTTGCCGGTGTAGGTCGAGTGATAGATCGGGTCGCGGCGCAGCGTCATGCGCTCGACCGTCAGCACGGGGAAGCGCTCCGCCTCGTTGTAATAGCCGGTGTGGTCGCCGTGCGGCCCTTCGAGCGCCACGTCGCCCGGCGCGATGTGACCCTCCAGGACGATTTCGGCGCGCGCCGGCACCTGCAGATCGCTGCCGAGGCACTTGGTCAGCTCGGTGCGCGCGCCGCGCAGCAATCCGGCGAACTGGTACTCGCCGAGCGCATCGGGCACGGGAGTGACGGCAGCGAGCGTGGTTGCCGGGTCGGCGCCGAGCGCCACCGCCACCGGAAACGGCGTGCCGGGGTGGGCGATCTGGTGGTCGCGGAAATCGAGCGCGCCGCCGCGGTGCGCGAGCCAGCGCATGATCACGCGGTTCGCACCAATCACCTGCTGGCGGTAGATGCCGAGGTTCTGGCGGGGCTTGAGCGGCCCGCGCGTGACCGTCAGCCCCCAGGTGATCAGCGGCCCCGCGTCGCCGGGCCAGCAGGTCTGCACCGGCAGTCGGGCAAGGTCCACGTCCTTGCCTTCCCAGACCTGCGCCTGGCACGGCGCGCCGGTGACCGTCTTGGGCGCCATGTCGAACACCTTCGCCGCGAGGCGCGCGAGCTGCGGGAGCTTCTCCACGGCGTCGCGCAGGCTCTTCGGCGGGTCGGGCTCGCGCAGCGCCGCGAGCAGCCTGCCGAGGTCGCGCAACGCGGGCTGCGCGGGCTTGCCCGCCTCCACGCCCATCGCCAGTCCGATGCGCTCCACCGTGCCGAACAGGTTGCCGAGCACGGGAATCGCATGCCCGGCCGGGCGCTCGAAGAGCAGCGCCGGGCCGCCCGCGCGCAGCACCCGGTCGCAGATCTCCGTCATCTCCAGCCGCGGCGACACGGCCGCGCCGATCCGCTTGAGCTGGCCGAGCGCCTCCAGCCCGCCGAGAAACTCCCGCAAGTCGGCGTAGTGCATTTCAGTGCGCGCGCTGCGCGACGCGCTCGGCGAGCAGCTCGGCGAAATCCACCAGCATGCGGCTCTGCCCGCGCACGCTGTAGGCGCGCTCCGTCGCGGGCAACGACAGCACGACCGTCGTCATGCCGATCCAGCCGAAGGCGACGAGCGCGCCGCCTCCCAGCAGGCATGCGACGCCCGCCGCGGGCAGAAGGCTCGCCAGCGCGCCCAGGGCGTGCAGCGTGCCGCGCAGCAGCTGCGCGACCGCGTTCTTGCCGGTGATCTCCGCCGCCGCGTCGACCGCCAGCCCGGAAAGCGGGCCCGTGGCAATAAAGAGCACGGCCGCAACGACGATCAGGACCGCCCCCCAGGTAATGCGCGAAAAATCGCGTTCGAACGCCACGCGGACGGCAGCCACCGCCGACAGCGTAATGCTCTCCATTTGCCCGGCGCCCTGATGCAGCAGGCGTGCCGCGTACAGGGCCAGCTGCGTGCCGCGCAACGGCCCATGGGCAAACTGGAAGGAAGCGATCGGGGTCTCGAGTGCCATCGGCGGAGCTTAGCGCAGCCAGTAGTGCGCGGCGATGCCGCCGAACACCGCGGCGCCCACCCAGTTGTTATGCCGGAAAGCGGCAAAGCAACCCTCGCGCGTGCGCCCGCGAATCAGGCGGAAGTGGTGGCCCATCATGGCGGCGGCAACCGCCAGGCCGGCGTAGTAGGTCCAGCCCAGCTGCGCCACCTGGCCGACCCACCCCAGCAGCGCCAGCATGCCCCCGTAGGCCAGCATGACCCCGGCAACATCGTGGCGCCCAAGCGTCAGCGCCGAGGTGCGCATGCCGAGCTTGGCGTCGTCGTCCCGGTCCACCATCGCGTACTCCGTGTCGTAGGCGAATGCGTAGCAGATGTTCGCCGTTAGCAGCACCCAGCACTCCGCGGGCAGCCGGTTCTGGATCGCACCGTAGGCCATGGGAATGCCGAAGCCGAAAGCCACCCCGAGGTACAGCTGCGGCAGCGCGAAGTAGCGCTTGGTGAGCGGGTAGGTCACGGCGATCGCCAGCGCGACGAAGGACAGCAGCAGCGCCAGGCGGTTGAGCATCAGCACCAGGCCGAACGCCGCCGCCGCGAGCAGCGCCGCCAGCACCAGCGCTTCCGCGGGACGGATTTCGCCCGCCGCGAGCGGCCGGTCGCGCGTGCGGGCCACGTGGCGGTCGAAAGCACGGTCGAAGAAGTCGTTGACCGCGCAGCCCGCCGAGCGCATGAGCAGCGTGCCGACGCAGAAGATGGCCAAAATGTCGGCGCGCGGCGCGCCGCGCGAGGCGAGCCACACGGCCCACAGCGTCGGCCAGAGCAGCAGCAGCGTGCCGATTGGCTTGTCGAGCCGCAGCAGGCGCTCGTAGGCGTCGAGCCGCTGTTCGATCGCTTCCCAGGTCATGGCGTGACTATAGACCGGCCGCCTAGACCCGATGGAAGTCGGCGCGCGCGCCGAGCCAGCGCTCGATGTGGCTGCGCGCGAAGTCCTCGCCCGCGTCGAGCAGCTCTTCGGCCGCGGCGCGCGCCGCGAGCACCAGCGGCTCGTCCGCCGCGAGGTCGGCGAAGCGCAGCGGCAGCTCGCCGCTCTGGCGCTCGCCGAGGAACTCGCCCGGCCCGCGCAGGCGCAGGTCGGCCTCCGCGATGGCGAAGCCGTCGGCGCTCTCGCGGATCACCCTGAGCCGCTCGCGCGCCGCATCCGACAGCGGCTCCTGGAACAGGAGCACGCACTCGCTCGCGCGCGCGCCGCGCCCGATGCGCCCGCGCAGCTGGTGCAGCTGCGCGAGTCCGAAGCGCTCCGCGTGCTCGATCACCATGAGCGAGGCATTGGGCACGTCCACGCCGACCTCGATCACCGTGGTGCAGACCAGCAGCTGCGTGGCGCCGGAGGCGAAGGCGTCCATCGCCGCCGCCTTCTCCAGTGGCGCGAGGCGCCCGTGCACCAGGCCCACGCGCAGGCCGCGCAATTCCGCGCTCAGTTCAGCGTGGGTATCGAGGGCGGCCTGCAGCGCCTCCTTGGACTCGTCGATCACCGGGCACACCCAGTAGGCCTGCTGGCCTTCGGCACAGGCCGCGCGGATGCGGGCCAGGACCTCCGCGCGCCGCGCCGCGGCGTAGGTATGCGTGGCCACCGGCTTCCTGCCCGGCGGCAGCTCGTCGATGGTCGAGACGTCCAGGTCCGCGTCGCGCGTCATGGCGAGCGTGCGCGGAATCGGCGTGGCGCTCATCATCAGCTGGTGCGCGACTGCCGACTCGGCCTTGCGGCGCAATTCGAGGCGCTGCTTCACGCCGAAGCGGTGCTGCTCGTCCACGATGGCGAGCGCGAGGCGCGCGAACTCCACGCCTTCCTGGAACAGCGCCTGCGTGCCGATGGCGATGCTCGCTGCGCCTGCGGCGATCGCCTTCTTCGCCGCCTTCCTCTCGGCCGCCGGCAGGCTGCCGTGCAGCCAGGCGATCTGCACGCCGAGCGGCGCGAGCCAGGCGGAGAACTTGCGCTGGTGCTGCTCGGCGAGGATCTCGGTGGGCGCCATCACCGCGGCCTGCGCGCCCGCGTCGACCGCGGCGAGGCAGGCGATCGCCGCGACGATGGTCTTGCCGCTGCCGACGTCGCCCTGCAGCAGGCGCTGCATCGGGTGCGGCTGCGCGAGGTCCTTCAGCAGCTCGGCCATCACGCGCTGCTGGGCGCGCGTCAGCCGGAACGGCAGCTTGCCGAGGAAGCGCCGCAGCAGCGGCCCGTTCGCCGGCAGCGCGAGGGCCGACTTCTCGCGGCGCTTGCGCCGCGCGAGGCGCAACTGCAGCTGCTGCGCCAGCAGCTCGTCGAACTTCACGCGCCGCCAGGCCTCGGCCAGGTCCGCACCCGGTGGCGGCGCGTGCAGCAGGCGCACGCTCGCCTCGAGCGGCGCGAGCCCGTGCCGCTCGCGCAGGAAAGCCGGCAGCGTGTCCTCGATGGGCAGTTCGGCGAGCGCCTCCTGCACGAGCTTGCGCAGCGTCGCCTGCCCCAAGCCCGTGGTGGTCGGGTACACGGGCGTGAGCGTCGCGGGCAGCGGCTCGCCCGGCGCGACCAGGCGGGTGCGCGGGTGAATCATCTCCGGGCCGCCGCGCCCGGGCTTCACTTCGCCGTAGGCGCGCACCAGCGTGCCCGCGGCGATCGCATCCTCGAAGCTCTTCTTCTGGTTCGGATAGAAATTCATGAAGCGCAGCGCGATGCCGTCGCAATGCACCAGCAGTTGCCGCGTCGGCCGGAAGACGACCTCGACGCGCCGGACGCCGGTCTCGATCTGGACCGGGGTGCCCGGAACCGCCCGTCCCATCTGCGTGAGCCGGGTCTCGTCCTCGTAGCGCAGCGGCAGGTGCAGCACCAGGTCGCGGCGTGAGCGGATCCCGAGCCGCGCGAGCTTCTGCGCCGTCGCGGGAGGCGGCTCGCGCTTCAACCGGCGTGCAGGATGGCGTCGACTTCGACCAGCGCGCCGCGCGGCAGGCTGGCGACGCCGACCGCAGCGCGCGCCGGGTACGGCTGCCCGACGTGCCGCGCCATGATCTCGTTCACCTTGGCGAAGTGTGCGAGGTCGGTGAGGTACACCGTCATACGTACCGTCTGCTCCAGACCCAGCCCCGCGGCGCGCGCCACAGCCGTGAGGTTGGCGAACACGCGCTCGACTTGCGCGTCGATGCCTTCCGCGAGCTGCATGGTCTTCGGGTCGAGTCCGATCTGGCCCGACAGGTACAGGGTGTCGCCGGCGCGGATCGCCTGCGAGTAAGCGCCGATTGCCGCCGGTGCGTCGGCCGTTTGGATGGCGGATTTCATGTCGAGCCCCGGGGTCTAGAATGAACGCGGGAATGTTAGCCGATTTGGACGCCATGCCCACCCCGCTCATCGCCAGCCTGGAGAAGCTCCTCGACACCCCGCGGGACGGCGCCCTGCTGCGCTATTCGCTCGGCCGCGAGTACCTGAAGGCGGGCGACCACGAGCGCGCCGTAGCACACTTGCGCGAGGCGGTGCGCCGCGATCCGCAGTATTCCGCCGCCTGGAAGGCGCTCGGCGGCGCGCTGGCCGACGCGCAACGGATCGACGAAGCGCGCGAAGCCTACGCGCGCGGCATCGAGGCCGCGCGCGCCCGCGGCGACCGCCAGGCGGAGAAGGAAATGACGGTGTTCGCGCGGCGCCTCGACCGGCCGCCGCGCGCCTAGGCGCGCGCCAGCAGCCGGCCCGACTCGAGCGCGCTCGCCGGCCGGCCGAAATAGTAGCCCTGCGCTTCCGGGCAGTCGTGGCTGCGCAGGAAATCGACCTGCTGGCGCGTCTCCACGCCCTCGGCGACCACCGTGAAATGCAGGTTGTGCGCCAGCTCGATCACCGCGCGCACGATCGAGGCCGCTTCCGCGCTCTCGCCCGCGTCGCGCACGAAGCTGCGGTCGATCTTCAGCGCCGAGAGCGGCAGGCGCGTCAGGTACGACAGGCTCGAGTAGCCGGTGCCGAAATCGTCGATCGAGATCTTCAGGCCCGCCGCGCGCAGGTTGTGCATGGTGCGTACCGCCACCTCCGGCTCGTCCATCAGGCAGCTCTCGGTGATCTCCAGCTCGAGCAGGCTGGCTTGCACCCCCGTGCGCGCCAGGATCTCGTGGATGAGCCGGTCGAGGTCGCCGCGGCGGAACTGCTTGGGCGAAAGATTGACCGCGACCGGCACCGACACGCGGCCTTCATCGCGCCAGCGCCGCTGCTGCGCGCAGGCCTCGCCGACCGCCCATTCGCCCACCGGCAGAATGAGCCCGGACTCCTCCAGCGCGGGGATGAACTCGCCCGGCAGGACGTGCCCGCGCTGCGGGTGGTTCCAGCGCAGCAGCGCCTCGAACCCGGTCAGCATTCCCGTGGCGAGCTTGACCTTCGGCTGGTAGTGCAGCTCGAACTCCCTGCGCTCCACGGCGCGGCGCAGGTCGGTGTTGAGCTGCCCGCGCGCCACGGTGCGCGCATTCATCTCCGCGGTGAAGAACCGGTAGCAGTTGCGCGCCGATTCCTTCGCACGGTACATGGCGATGTCGGCGTTCTTGAGCAGCGACTCCGCGTCCTCGCCGTCGCCGGGAAACGTGGCGATGCCGATGCTCGCGGTGGCGAACGCCTCGTTGCCCGCCAGCAGGTACGGGGCGGACAGCTCGTCGAGCACCCGCTGCGCCACGATCGCCGCATCGTCGGCGTGCGCCAGGTCCGCGAGCACGATCGCGAACTCGTCGCCGCTGATGCGCCCCACCGAGTCGCCCGGGCGCACGCAGCGCATCAGCCGGCGCGCCACCTCGGCGATCATCAGGTCGCCGGCGTAGTGGCCGAGCGTGTCGTTCACCAGCTTGAAGCGGTCAAGGTCGACGAACAGCGCGCTCGTCTGCCAGGACTTGCGCCGCGACTGCACGAGCGACTGCGCCAGCCGGTCGTGCAGCAGCGTGCGGTTGGGCAGCCCGGTCAGGGGATCGAACTGCGCCAGGTGCGACAGGCGCTCCTCGGCCTTCAGCCGCTGCAGCGCCGTGGACAGCACGTGCCCCACGGCTTCGGCAAAGCGCACCTCGTCGGCGCCGAATGCGTGCTCCTTTTCCGCATAGATGCACAACAGTGCGGAGGGCGTCTCGTCGTGGCGCACCGGCGCGAGGACCGCGCTGCGCATGCGCTTCAGCCAGCCGAGCCAGGGCTGATCGCTCGGCAGGCTCTGCAGGTACTCGCGGCCTGCGACGCGCGCGGCGTTGTCGCGCAGGATTTCGGGCCACACGCTCTGCGGTGCCATCGCCCCGGTCTTGCCGATGGCGCCGTGCGGCCCGTCGCCCTGCGCCGCGCGCACCAGGTACTCGCGCTGCTCGGCGACCATCTCCACCAGCCAGACGGCGTCCACGTCTTCCGCGCGCAGCGCGCGTACCGCCGCCGCATGCAGTTCCTCGATGCTGCGACGCCCGAGCGCGAACTCGCCGAAGCTCGCCAGTGCCGCCTGGCGCGCCGCCTGCACGCGCATGCGCCGCTCCGCGCGGACCATTTCGGTGACGTTTCTCGCCACGCCTCGATAGCCGGCGAAGCGGCCGTCCGCGTCGAACATGGGCTCGCCGCTCACGCTCATGTAGCCCTCGCTGCCGTCGGACAGCCTGCGGCGCAGGACCAGGTCCTTGAACGGCTCGCGGCGCCGCAGCTGCTCGCGATGCGCCGACCATGTGCCCTCGACCGGCTGGAGATCCGGCGCGTCCCAGCGCGTCTTGCCCAGATAGCCCGAGACGTCGCCGTTGGCGAGCGCCGCGGCGCCCGGTCCCTGCAGGATCGTGAAGCGCAGCTCGGCGTCCTGCTCCCAGTACCAGTCCGCCGAGAGCTCGGTCAGGCTGCGAAAGCGCTCCTCGCTCTGGCGCAGGGCGACCAGCGCCTGCACGTTCTGCGTCACGTCCTTGGCCACGCCCCGATAGCCGCGGAACTCGCCCGCGCCGTCGAACATCGGCTCGCCCGACACGCTCACGTAATGCGCGGCGCCGTCGTTGCCGATGCGCCGGATCATGAAGTCGCGGAACGGCCGGCGCCGCGCGAGCAGCGCCTGGTGCGCGCGCCAATCGCCCGCCAGCGGCTCGGTGCCCGGCAGCTCCCAGCGCCTCAGGCCGACGTGCTGCGCCGCAGTGATCCCGCCGAGTTCCGTGTGCGCGCCCCCGGTCGCCACGAAGCGCAGCTCGGCGTCCTGCTCCCAGTACCAGTCCGCCGAGAGCTCGGTCAGGCTGCGAAAGCGCTCCTCGCTTTCGCGCAGGGCCCGCTCCGCCTCCTGGCGCTGCCGGATGTCGCGCGAGATGGCGACGATCAGCGGCCCGCTCTCGGTGAACAGCACGCGACGCGTGGACTCGAACGGGATCGTCGTGCCGTCCCTGCATCGGTAAGTGCTGCTCATGCTGCGTACCGTCCCGGGGTCCGCCACGAACCCCTGGTAGTCCTTCTGCAGCGCCTCGCGCGACACCGGGAGCAGATCCTGCGGACCCATCGACAGCATCTCGTCGCGCGAGAACCCCAGCGTGCGGCAAACGGCTTCGTTCACGTCCACGTAGCGCATCGTGCGCGGATCGATAAGCAGGATCATGTCGGCCGAGGCATCCATGCCGGCACGAAAGCGCCGCTGCGCGTCCTCGCTGCGCCGATGCAGCAGGTACTGCCCGATCTGGCTGCCGATCGTGCCGACGGCCTTCAGCAGCCGCTCGTCGGGGCGGCGCACGTCGGGGCTGGTGAAGGTGAGCACACCGATCGTCCTGCCCTCGGCCAGTACCGGGAACAGGAACGCGCCGCCCAGCGGCGCCACCGTCAGACCGCGCGGATCGCTGCGCTCGTCCTTCTGCGCATCGGCGATCCACAGCGGCTCGCCGTGCTGCCAGACCCAGCCCGCGAGCCCGGCGCCGCGTTCGAACGTCAGTCCGCGCAGCGCGGCCACCACGGCGGGGTTCTCCGATCCCGGTGCGTTCCACTGTCCGCCGAGCCGCAGCAGTCCGGCATGCTCGTCGACGCGCCAGTAGCGCGCCTCCAGCCAGCCGTGCATCTCGCAGATGGTGCGCATGACCGACTGCAGGGCCTGCTGCCCCGAGTCCGCCGTTGCGAGATGGCGCGCCACGGTGTGCTCGAGTTCGAGCACCTGCCGCGAGACCTTGCGCTCGGTGATGTCCGTGCCGACGCCGCGATAGCCGGTGAAGGCGCCGCCGGCGTCGAACACCGGCTCGCCGCTGATGGCCAGGTGGCGCACGCTGCCGTCCGGCAGCGGCCGCGAGAACTCGAAGTCCTGGAACGGCTGGTGCGCGTCGAGCACCGCCTTGTGCGCCATCCAGGCCTGCAGGTCCGGCGAGTGGTACGGCAGCTCCCAGCGCCGCTTGCCCAAGCCGCCGTCCGGAAAGGTCGGCGCGGCCGCGGGCCTCCTGCCGGCGCCGCGCAGCGCGAGGCGATGCTCGGCGTCCGTCTCCCAGTAATAATCGGTGGACAGCTCGACCAGGCTGCGCAGCTTGCCCTCGCTTTCGTGCAGCGCCCGCTCCTTCCTCACGTCCTCCGACACGTCCTCGAAGGCGGCGATGTCGTACAGGGGCTCGCCCGAGGCATCGCGCGCCAGGGACACGGTGAGCCGCACCCAGACGGGCTGCCCGCCCTTGCGCAGGTAGCGCTTGCGCACGCTGAACTGGGGGATCTCGCCGGCGCGCAGGCTGTCCCTTTGCTCCCGCGTGACGTCGACATCCTCCGGATGGGAGAGATCGCGCACCATGCGGCCGACCAGCTCATCGCGCGTGTAGTCCAGCATCGCGCACAGGCGCCGGTTGGCGAGGCGGATGCGACCCTCGAGGTCGACGTGCGCCAGCCCGAGCGGCGCATGCTCGAACGTGGCGTCGAAACGCGCTCGAACCTCCTCCTCGCCGCCCACATCGCGATGGCTGCAGACCACCGCCGTCACCTCGGCGTCGTTCAGCCGGTTCACCAGGCTGCTCTCCAGCATCCGGGGATCGCCGTCCTTCTGCCGGTAGCGCACGCGCAGCGTCGCCCGGCGCCCCGGCGTCGTGCACAGCTTCTCGAACGCCGCCTGGAACGCCGCGCGGTCCTGCGCCAGCACATAGCCGAGCGCCGGCTGGCTCAGCACCTCGGTGGCGTCGTAACCCAGCAGCCGGCGCATCGCGGCGCTCGAGTACTCGATGCGGCCCTCGGCATCGAGCAGCATCAGCGCCTCGGAGCTGTTCTCGATCAGCGCGCGGTAGCGGCTGTCCGCCGTCGCCCGCGCGCGACCGGCCTGCGCATGCAGGCTGGCCAGGCGCAGGACGCGTCGCAGCGTGGCGGCATCCAGCTCGTGCTTGGCGATGACGTCGTACGCGCGGCGCCGGAGCGCCTCGTTCTCCAGCTGCGGATGGCCGTTGCCCGAGATGACGATCACCGGCCCGGCGGCCGCATCCCGCATGCTTTCCAGCGTCTGGAAGCCATGGCTGTCGGGCAGGTCCAGGTCGAGCAGCACCAGCTGCACATCGCGCGAGCGCGCGAGCGCGACGCCTTCGGCCAGCGTGCGCGCATGCAGGACCTGCGTGCCGTCGTCGCGCGCGTCGCTCAGGTAGGCCCGGATGAGCTCGGCATCGTTGGCGTTGTCCTCGACCATCAGCAGGCACGGCGGGCCGACCTGGGTCGTTCTTGCCGTCGCGCTGGGCTGCGTCCCGGTTTGCATGCGCCGCGCGTCAGCGGTCCGATCCCAGGCGCCGCAGCGCGCCGGGAAGCTCGTCGGCAAACGACTCCTTGGACACGACCGCGTCGATGCCGAGGCGCAGCGCCTCGGCGATCAGCTCCGGGGTGGGAAAAAGCGCCAGGCCGATGACCGCCTGCGCGGGATTGCCTTGCTTGACGCGCTGCGCCAGCTCGAGGCCGCCCAGGCTCAGGTCGACCAGGACGACGCCGGGACGCACCGGCGCGTAGCCGGTCAGGCGATCGATGTAATCGGCCGCCGCCGCGACGAACGCGGGACTGCCATCGAGAATGACGACCCCTTTGGGAGACGCGATCGACCCCATGGCGCCCAATGTAGGCAGCGCGCTCCGCAGGCGTAATCGGGCCCTCCCTGACGCCGGCTAGGGGAAAACCCGGGTGCGGGGCAAGGCCCTGTAAAGGCTCAGGTTTCCGGCGGCACGAGGCCCGCGCGAATGGCGTAGCGCACCAGGCCGGCGACATCGCGGATGCCCAGGCGGTCCATGATCTGCGCGCGATGCGTTTCCACGGTCTTCACCGAAAGGCTCAGCTCGAACGCGATTTCCTTGGTGCTGCGGCCTTCGGCGATGCGCTTGAGCACCTCGCGCTGGCGGGGCGTGAGCGGGTCGGGTCCGACGCCCGAGCCCACGCGCTGCACATAGCCGTCGACGACCTGCCGGGAGATGGCCGGGCTGAGGTAGGTTTCGCCGCGCATGACGCTGGTCAGCGCGAGCTCGAGCTCGGAGGTGGCGGAGTCCTTGATGAGGTAGGCGGACGCCCCTGCGCGCAAGGCGAGCAGCACGTATTCCTCGCTGGTATGCATCGACAGGATGACGACCTTCGCCTCGGGCAGCCGCTCGCGCAGGCGCGCAGCCGCTTCCAGGCCGTTCATGCCCTTCATGGCGATATCCAGCAGCACCACGTCGGGTCGCGTCTGCTCGGCCTTGGCCAGCGCCTCGGCGCCGTCGCTCGCCTCGGCCACCACCTCGACGCCCGCAATGTCCTGCAGCAGCGAGCGCATCCCGGCGCGCACCAGCGCATGATCGTCCACCAGCAGCACACGCAGCGCGGGCACTCAGCGCACTCCCACGGGAAACGAGGCAACCACGACTGTACCCTGACCGGGCGCGGAGTGAATCTGCAAGGTGCCGCCCGCCAGCGCCACGCGTTCCTCCATGCTGATCACCCCGAGGCTCTCGCCGACCGCCGCCCGGCGCTGCGCCGTCGCCACGTCGAACCCGGCCCCGTCGTCGCGCACGGACAGCGCCAGGCGCTCCCCGGCCACGAACAGCCGCAACCAGATGTTCCCCGCTCGCGCATGCCGCACGATGTTGTTGATCGCTTCCTGCGCGACGCGAAAGCAGGCGATCTCGACCTCGGCGGTCAGCTTGGCCGGCACCTCCTGGATCTCGAAATGCGGCGCCAGCCTGCCGAGCTTCGCCTGCCGGTCGAGGTGCGAGCGCAGCGCGGCCACCAGCCCCAGGTCGTCCAGCTGCAGCGGCCGCAGGTTGATGGACAGTTGCCGCACCCGCTCGATGGTGTGCCGCGTGGCCTCCAGGGCCTCGCCGACGCGCGTCTCCATGGAGGCGCCCTCGCGCCCGCGCGACACGGACTCGAGGTTGATCTTGATGGCGGTCAGGCCCTGGCCGATGTCGTCGTGCAGCTCGCGCGCCAGGTGCCGGCGCTCGTCTTCCTGCACCTCGAGCAGACGGCGCGAGAGCCGCTGCAGGCGCTCGCGCGCCGCGCCGAGGGCATCCATCGCGCGCCGCAGCTCCGTCACATCGCGCCCGACCACCTGGATCTCGAGCAGCGACCCGGCGGCGTCGCAGATCCCGCGCGCCGCCCAGTGCATCCAGCGCTCGGCGCCGCCCGCGTCCTTCACGCGGGCATCGCGCTCATTGATGAGCGCGCCGGGCCCGATGCCCTGCAGGAACCGGCGCGCCGCATCCTGCTCCTCCGGCAGCACGTGCAGCAGGACGCTGCGGCCCAGCATGCTTTCCCGCGTGAGGCCGAAATACCGGCAGTACGCGCTGTTCACGAACGTGATGGTCAGGTCCGGCAGCATGCGGATGATGGGATCGGCCTGGTCCTCGACGACGGCGCGATAGCGCCGCTCCGAGAGCTCGAGCGCCTCCTGCGTGGCGAGGTGCCTGCGCCGCTCGCGCGACTCCTCCATCGCCCGCACCACCGCCGGCGCCAGGCGCACGAGGTTGTCCTTGAGGACGAAGTCCGTCGCGCCGGCCCGCAGGGCCTCGACCGCGCGCTCTTCGCCCAGCGCGCCGGAGACCACGATGAACGGCTGCAGCGGATCGGCGAGGCGCACGCGCGCCAGGGCGTCCAGGCCCGTGTAGCCGGGCAGGTGGTAGTCGGCAAGCACGATGTCGTACTTGCCGGGCGCGAACAGGCGCTCGAACTCCGCGCGTCCGGAGGCCACGTCGGCGCTGCACTCGAGCCGCGCGGCGGCGAGCGCGCTCAGCGACAGCTCCGCGTCCTCGCGCGAGTCTTCCAGCAGCAGCAGGCGCAGGCGGGCCACGCCTAAGCCCGCGGCGCCGCGGTCAGCGTGAAGGTGAACACGGCGCCGCGGCCGGGCTCGCCTTCCCCCCGGATGCGCTGCCCGTGCCGATGCAGGATGCGCCGCACGGTCGCCAGGCCGGTGCCACTGCCCTCGAATTCGCCCTCGGCATGCAGGCGCTGGAAGACGCCGAACAGCCTGTCGCGCAGGCGCGGATCGAATCCCACGCCGTTGTCGCGCACGGAAATCTCCACCTCGCCGCCCGGCGCCGGGCGCGCCTGGATCTCGATGCGCGGCTGGGGGTTCAGGCGCGAGAACTTGCGCGCGTTGGACAGCAGGCGCTCGAGCGCGCCACGCAGCAGGGCCCGGTCGGCCATGACCCGGGGCAGCGCTCCAATCTCCCACTGCACCCTCGTCGCGCCCGCCTCGCGGCCGGACTTGTCCACGACCTCCTGCACGAGCGCGCCAAGATCGACCTCGCGCAATTCCAGCGGCTGGCGCGACACGCGCGACAGCGCCAGCAGGTCGTCGATCAAGCCGCCCATGCGCCGCGCGGCGGAAGCGATCGTCGCCATGTAGTGCGCCGCCTTCGGGCTGGGCTCCGCCAGCTCGTCCTGCAGCAGGCGGACGAAGCCGTCGATATGGCGCAGCGGCGCGCGCAGGTCGTGCGAGACGGCGTAGCTGAAGGATTCCAGCTCCTGCGTGACCTCCTCGAGCGCAGCAGTGGCCCGGGCGAGCCGCTCTTGCGCGTCTCGCAGCGCCTCCTTGGGCGCCGAAGCCGCAGGCCGTGCTGCCGCGCGCCCGCGAACGGCAGGGCGCCGGGATTTCGCCCTACTCGGCATGTTCTTTCACCGACCCAGAAGGCGCCGCGGCCATCATGCCGCCGCCGGGCGCACGATCAGGGGCAAACGCGAGGGGGGTCGCCGCGCGCTTCGCGCGGCGAGCCCCGAGGAAACCTGGTGGAGTGGAAGGGGATCGAACCCTCGACCTTCGCATTGCGAACGCGACGCTCTCCCAGCTGAGCTACCACCCCGAGGGAAGCTGCGGATTTTACAGCAGATGGCAGCGCGCGGAGAACCCCGGGCGGGCGGATTGCGGGCGTGACCGGCGGACCCGTAAGATCGGGGCCGTCGCGCCGAAAGTCCCGCATGCAGATCAATCCTCCGTTTGGCTACACAGACGTCGTCCCGCTGCTCAAGAGCCATCGGGTCAGGCTCGCCCGCGCGGGGGAAGCTCCGCCCTTCGCGCGCGCGCTGAACGCGATCCCGATCAGCTATTCCGAGTTCGGGCCGGCGTCGCACGACTACCCGATCGTGTTCACCTCCGGCGACGCCGGCAAGACCTTTGCCCCGGTCGCCGTGCTCGGCATGCGCGCAGGGGAGAACCTTTTCTGCCAGGGCGAGCGCTGGGCAGCCGGCGTGTACATCCCCGCCTATGCACGCCGGCATCCGTTCTGCATGGCCAGGGTGAAAGTGCAGGATGCCGAGCGCAAGGACCGGCTCATCTGCGTCGAGAAGGCGCACCTGGACGACGCGCAGGGCGAGGCGCTGTTCGACGACCGGGGAGAGCCCCTGGACAAATGGCGCGACCTGCAGCGCCTGCTGGTCGAGTACGAGACCGACCTCGAGCGCGGCCGCGAGCTGTGCGCGATCCTCGCCGACTACGCGCTGCTGCAACCGTTCAGCATGCAGGCGAGCCTCCAGCAGGGCGGGCAGATGCAGCTCACCGGCATGCACCGCGTGGACGAGGCGCGCATCGAGCTGCTCAACGTCAATCAGTTCAAGAACCTGGCGAAGAAGGGCATCCTCGGCCGCATCTACGCCCACCTGCTGTCGCTGGAGAATTTCGCGCGCCTGCTGCGACGCAAGCCGGCGCCGGCCTGAGAAGTCACGAAGAGACCTTGTGCGGCCGCGCCTCGGGCGTGGGAACGAACACGCCCACCGAGCGCAGCGCCGCGATCTCGAGCTGCACTTCCCAGTAATAGAAGTGCAGGTAGCTCACGGCGAGCAGCACGAGCAGCGACACCTCGCGCACCATGCGCCGGCGCTCGCTCGCGCGATGCGCGTCCGGCTGCGTACCCGCGACCTCGCGCAGGTAGGACAGTACCTCGGCGTGCGTCTGCAGCTTCCTGCCGGCCAGCTCCTCGAGGTACTTGTGCAGCGAGGCCGGGGAGTTGAAGGTGTCGTCGCTCGCGGCGGAGGCGCCGCGGGCCGCCGACTGCGTGCGCCGGCCGGCCTCCTTAAGCCACTCGGCCAGCTGTTCGCCGCCGCCGCTGCTGCCGTCTCCGTTGCCGCTCACCGTATCCCTCAGCCACCGGATGGAGAGGCGACTTTGACATAGCCGCGCCGCGGCGGCTTATCCGCGCGTCCATGCCCGGCGCGAAATGAGTGGGCCGGCTTGGATTCGAACCAAGGACCAAGGGATTATGAGTCCCCTGCTCTGACCGGCTGAGCTACCGGCCCACGGGGTCCTGCGCGGTCAATCTTACTTCGCCGGTTGCGCCGCGAGCACCCTGCGTACGGTTTCGACGAGAATGTTCTTGCTATAGGGCTTGGTGACGTAGCCGTCTGCGCCGAGCGCGAGGCCCCTGCGGATTTCGGCCGGATCGTCCTTCGCGGTGAGCATGATCACCGGCAGGAGCGCAAGCTTCGGGTGCCGGCGCATGCCGGCAAGGATGTCGAAGCCGTCTGCGTCCGCAAGGACCACATCGAGGAGCAGGATGTCGGGCAAGCCCTGGGCGCGCAGAGCGTCCTTCAGCGCCTGTGCGCTATCGGCGACGCGCACCTGGTAGCCGGCCATGGTCATGCGAAGGTCGGCAAGCGCAAGCTGGTCAGGGTCGTCGTCGACGACCAGCACCACGGTCTGCGCGGGCGGCTTCGCAAGAGGCGCGCGGTTCTTCAGCCGGTCCTCGGCCAGGTACGCTCCGCCGCGGGAGAGCGCCGCGCCCGCGGCGCGGGTCTCGCGCTCGATGCGCGGCGCGTCCTCGGCGAGCGGCTGCGGCTGCGCCGATGCGCCGGGCACCGCGAACTGCAGGTTCTGCGTGATGTCGGCCGCGGGCCGGGACTCGAGCAGGCCGAGCTCCTCGAGCTCGTCGAGCCACTCGGCGAGCAATGCGTCCGGGTACTGGCGCAGGCTGCCGCGGATCGCGTCGCCGTGCATTTCCCCGCTCACCAGCGCCAGGATGCGCCGGTAGTCCGACGGAACGGCGACGTCGCCGCTCTCTACCGCCGCGCCGCCGGCCTCCGACCTCCGGTAGAGCTTGCCTCCGCTGGCCATTCAGGCATCCGGGCGCCGGCCCGGCCCTAGCCTTCCTGATCGAGGAAGCTCTTCAGCCTCTCGGAGCGCGAGGGATGCCGCAGCTTCCTCAGCGCCTTGGCCTCGATCTGGCGTATGCGCTCGCGCGTCACGTCGAACTGCTTGCCGACCTCTTCCAGCGTGTGGTCGGTGTTCATCTCGATGCCGAAGCGCATGCGCAGCACCTTCGCTTCCCGCGGGGTGAGCGTGTCGAGCACGTCCTTGGTGACGCCGCGCAGGCTGGCGTAAACCGCCGCCTCGTTGGGCGCGACGGTCGACTGGTCCTCGATGAAATCGCCCAGGTGCGAATCGTCGTCATCGCCGATCGGCGTTTCCATCGAGATGGGCTCCTTGGAGATCTTCAGGATCTTGCGGATCTTCTCCTCGGGCATCTCCATCTTCAGCGCGAGCGTCGCCGGATCGGGCTCGGAGCCGGTCTCCTGCAGGATCTGGCGCGAGATGCGGTTCATCTTGTTGATCGTCTCGATCATGTGCACCGGGATGCGGATCGTGCGCGCCTGGTCCGCGATCGAGCGCGTGATCGCCTGGCGGATCCACCAGGTGGCGTAGGTCGAGAATTTGTAGCCGCGGCGGTATTCGAACTTGTCCACCGCCTTCATGAGGCCGATGTTGCCCTCCTGGATGAGATCCAGGAATTGCAGGCCGCGATTGGTGTACTTCTTCGCGATCGAGATCACCAGACGCAGGTTGGCCTCGGTCATCTCGCGCTTGGCGCGGCGAGCCTTGGCCTCGCCCGTCGACATCTGGCGGTTGATCTCCTTCAGGTCCTTGAGCGGGATGCCGACCCGGCGCTGCACATCGATGAGCTTGCCCTGCAGCTCGGTAATCGCCGGCTCGAAGCGCACCAGCGCCTCACTCCAGGGAT
>DATFEJ010000221.1:0-2052 GCA_035251235.1 Burkholderiales bacterium | reverse complement strand
TCTCGCCGGGCCGCGCGGCGGCGAGCGGCAGGACGCGGACGTGGTAGCCCGCGCCGCGCGGCAGGCGCTCGCACATGACCAGGTAGGCGGCCGAGTCCGCGCGCGCGGCGAACTTGCCGGCGAGCGTCATGGTGTAGGCCGGGCGGCCGAAGAACTCGACCCACTCGCCCTCGCCCTTCGCCGGCACCTGGTCGGGCAGGATGCCGATCGCCTCGCCGCGCTTCAGGGCCGCGAGCAGCATGCGCACGCCGGCGGTGCTCGCCGGCGCGAGCGCGATGTTCTTCCTCTCGCGCCCCTCGACGATCATGCGCTGCAGCCGCTCCTTCTTGTGCGGCCGGTAGAGCGCGGTGAGCGGCATGTGGCCGGAGGCGATGAGCGGCGTGATCTCGAAGCAGCCGTAGTGCGGGGTGAAGAAGACGATGCCCTGGCCCGCGGCGCGCGCCGCGAGCACCGCCTCCATGCCGTCCACGCGGCGCATGAGGGCGAGCAGCTCCTCGGGCGGGCGCAGCCACATCTTGGGCGCCTCGAACACCATCTTGCCCGCCTCGGCCACCGCGGCGCGCAGGTGCCGCGCCTCGCGGTAGCCGGCCTGCTCGAGGTTGGCGCGGATGCGCGCGCGCCACTTGGGGGCGAAGGCGTACACGACCCACGCCACCGCGACGCCCAGCGCATGCGCCACGGGCAGCGGCAGGCGCGCCAGCAGCTGCATCATCTGCTATCCTTCAAGCCTTTTTTCAGGCGAGCCCCATGAACGAATTCCTCTTTACTTCCGAGTCGGTTTCCGAGGGACACCCGGACAAGGTAGCGGACCAGATTTCGGACGCGGTCCTCGACGCGATTCTAAGCCAGGACAAGCGCGCCCGCGTCGCCGCGGAGACGCTGGTCAAGGACAACCTGGTGGTGCTCGCCGGCGAGATCACCAAGAGCCGCGACGCGCACGTCGACTACCAGGAGGTCGCGCGCCGCACCATCAATCGCATCGGCTACAACGACCCGAAGATCGGCTTCGACGCCGAGGGCTGCACCGTGGTCGTGGCCTACGGCGAGCAGTCCAAGAACATCGCCCAGGGCGTGGACCGCGAGGTGGACATGGACCAGGGCGCGGGCGACCAGGGCCTGATGTTCGGCTATGCCTGCGACGAGACGCCGACCCTCATGCCGCTCGCCATCTACCTCTCGCACCGCCTGGTCGAGCGCCAGTCCGAGCTGCGCCGCGACGGCCGCCTGCCCTGGCTGCGGCCCGACGCCAAGTCGCAGGTCACCATCAAGTACGCGAACGGCAAGCCCGACGCGATCGACACCGTGGTGCTGTCCACGCAGCACGCCTCCGGCATGACGCAGAAGCAGATCGAGGAGGCCGTGGTCGAGCAGATCATCAAGCCCGTGCTGCCGAAGAACCTGGTGAAGGGCAAGGTGAAGTACCTGGTCAATCCCACCGGCAGCTTCGAGATCGGCGGGCCGAAGGGCGACTGCGGCCTCACCGGCCGCAAGATCATCGTCGACACCTACGGCGGCTCGGCGCCGCACGGCGGCGGCGCCTTCTCCGGCAAGGACCCCTCCAAGGTGGACCGCTCGGCGGCCTACGCCGCGCGCTACGTCGCGAAGAACATCGTCGCCGCGGGCCTCGCGTCCAAGTGCCTGCTGCAGGTGTCCTACGCCATCGGCGTGGCGCAGCCGACGAGCGTCATGGTCACCACCCAGGGCACCGGCAAGATCTCCGACGAGAAGCTCTCGCAGCTCGTGCTCGCCAACTTCGACCTGCGGCCGCGCGGCATCATCCAGATGCTGGATCTCTTGCGCCCGATCTACGAGAAGACCGCCGCCTACGGCCACTTCGGGCGCGAAGAGCCCGAGTTCACCTGGGAGAGGACCGACAAGGTCCTCGCGCTCAAGCAGGCCGCCTAGGCCCACGCCCGCACGGGGCTTGCGCCTTTAAATACATCTCGCCTTTTCCGGCGGAAAGTTTTACTCCGCCGGAAAAGGCGAGACCATGAAGAACCGAACGCAGGCTCCGGCTCGTTCGACCTGCAGCGCTAAACCGCTCTACTTGTA
>DATFEJ010000223.1:0-20726 GCA_035251235.1 Burkholderiales bacterium | reverse complement strand
GGCCGGCGATCATCAGCACCATCGCCGGGGTCAGGAAGATCCACGCTCGCGACTTCTGCTCGATTCGGCGTCGACGGGTCGCCGTCGGCTCCTCGGTCAGGCCGAAGCGCAGACCGAAGATGGCCGCTGGGATGACGGTCGCGTACACGACGCCATTGAGGTTCCCGTCGCCGCCCCCGCCGCCGCCCGCGGCGAAGCCCGAGCCGCGCATCGACAAGCCCGACATCGCGGTCAAGGCGCCGGCCAAGCCCAAGCCCAAGCCCAAGCCGGAGGCCAAGCCCGCGCCCAAGCCGGAAGCGAAGCCCGTGCCCAAGCCGCAGGCCAAGCCCGACGAGCGCCCCGCGCAGCAGCTGCTCGCCGAGGCGCTGCGGCGCGAGCAGCAGTCGCTCGCCGCGGAGCGCGAGAGCCAGGCCATCCGCGAGCAGCTGGCGCGCGAGGCGCAGGCTGCTCGCAATCTGGCGATGCAGACCTGGGTCGACAAGATCCGCAACAAGATCCGCGGCAATATCGTGCTGCCGCAGGACATCAAGGGAAATCCCGAGGCGCTGGTGCTGGTGAGCCAGCTTCCCACGGGCGAGGTGCTGCACGCCAAGCTCGTCATCTCGAGCGGCCACGCGGGCTACGACGAGGCGATCATGCGCGCCATCCTCAAGTCCTCACCGTTGCCCAAGCCCGACAGTGCGGGCCTGTTCCAGCGCGAGCTCAAGCTCACGTTCCACCCGAAGGACTGAAATATAATTGCGCCGATGCGACATCTGATCGCGGCCTTCCTGCTGCTCGCCGCCGCGTGCGGCGCGCACGCGCAGCTTTCCATCGAGATCACCGGCGCCGGCGCGCAGCGCATCCCCGTGGCCATCGCGCCGCTCGCCGGCGAAGGCGCGCTGCTCGACGGCGGCAACGTGGCCATCAGCGCCATCGTGCGCGCGGACCTGGAAAGGAGCGGGCTGTTCCGCGCCATCGACGTGCCGCGCCTGATCCCGCAGCCCACCGAGTCCTCGCCCGTCAATTACGCCGAGTGGCGCTCGCGGCTCGCCGACGCGCTGGTGCTCGGCTCGGTCTCGGGGCGCCCGGACGGGCGCTTCGAGGTGCGCTTCCGCCTGTACGACGTGGTGAAGCAGGCGGCGCTGGGCGGCGTGGCCTACACGCTGACGCGCGAGCAGGTGCGCGCCACGGCGCACCGCATCGCCGACTACGTCTACGAGAAGCTGACCGGCGAGAAGGGCGTGTTCTCGACGCGCATCGCCTACGTGGTGAAGCGCGGCGAGCGCTTCGAGCTGCAGATCGCCGACGCCGACGGCGCCAACGAGCAGGCGATGCTGGTGTCCAACGAGCCGATCATGTCGCCGACCTGGTCGCCGGACGGGCGGCGCATCGCCTACGTCTCGTTCCAGAACAAGAAGCCCATCGTGTACGTGCAGGACATCCAGGTGCCCAAGCAGCGCATCGTGGCGAACTTCAAGGGCTCGAACTCGGCGCCGGCCTGGTCGCCGGACGGCGCGCGCCTCGCCATCGCCCTGACGCGCGACGGCACCTCGCAGATCTACCTGATCGATCCCGACGGCGGCAACCTGCGCCGCCTGAGCAACTCCTTGGCCATCGACACCGAGCCGTTCTTCTCGCCCGACGGGCGCTGGATCTACTTCACCTCGGACCGCGGCGGCAGCCCGCAGATCTACCGCATGCCCGCCACGGGCGGGGAGGCGCAGCGCGTCACCTTCGAGGGCGGCTACAACGTCTCGCCGCGCGTCAGTCCCGACGGCCGCAGCCTCGCCTACGTGACGCGCAACAGCGGCCGCTTCCAGGTCGCGCTGCTCGACCTGGGAACCCGGCAGTCGCTGGTGCTCACCGACAGCGATCTGGACGAGTCGCCCAGCTTCGCCCCCAACGGCCGCCAGATCCTGCTGGCCACCATCCTCAACGGCCGCGGCGTGCTGACCGCGGTGTCGGCGGACGGCCGCGTCAAGCAGCGCCTGACCCTCAGTGCCGGCGACGTACGCGAGCCGTCCTGGGGCCCCCTGATTCCCTGAGTAGGAGGTCGACCATGAGACACATCTGGACCATCCTCATCGCCACGGCGCTCGCCGCCTGCGCCGGTACGCAGACCACGACCCAGCCGCCGGCAGGCGTCGAAGACCGGAGCGCGGGCGCGCCGGGCGCCGGTCCCGGCGCGAGCGGCGTGCAGGACAAGCCGGTCACCGGCGTGGACCTGACGGCCGCCAAGCCCGCTGCCGGCGCGGACCCGCTGAGGGACCCGGCGAGCCCGCTGTCGGTGCGCTCCATCTACTACGACTTCGACAAGTACGACATCAAGGACGAGTACAAGCCGGCGATCGAGGCGCATGCCCGCTACCTGCGCGAGCAGGGCGGCACGAAGATGCTCATCCAGGGCAACACCGACGAGCGCGGCAGCCGCGAGTACAACATCGCGCTCGGCCAGCGGCGCGCCGAGAGCGTGAAGAAGATGCTGCTGCTGCTCGGCGCGCGCGAGGAGCAGGTGGAGGCGGTGAGCCTGGGCGAGGAGAAGCCCAAGGAGGCCGGCCACGCCGAGGAAGCCTGGGCGCGCAACCGCCGCAGCGACATGCTCTACCCGGGCGAGTACTGACATGGGCACGGCGCGGCGGTGGGGCGCGGCGCTCGTCGCGCTGCAGATCGCCTGGGCGGGCGAGGCGGCGGCGCAGCTGTTCGGCGGGGACACGGAGGCGCGCAACCGCATCGAGTCGGTGCGCACCGAGCTGCTGCTCTCGCTGCAGAAAGTGCAGGATCGCATGCAGGCGCTCGAATCGACCTCGGTGGAGCGGCGCGCGCTGATCGACCTCGCCGGCCAGATGGAAGCGCTGCGCACGGAGCTCATGCGCTCGCGCGGGCAGATCGAGGTGCTGCTGCACCAGATGGAGGCCGCCGACAAGCGCCAGAAGGACCTGTACGTCGACATCGACACGCGGCTGCGCAAGCTCGAGCAGGGCGCCGAGCAGCATGCGGCCGCGGCGCGGCCCACGGACGCCGCGCCGTCGGACGAGGAGAAGCGCCTGTACGAGAGCGCGCTCAACCAGTTCAAGCTGGGCAACTACTCGGCCGCCATCGACCTGCTGCAGCAGATGCAGCAGAAGTATCCCAACGGCAAGCTCGCGCCCAACGCCCAGTACTGGATCGGCATGGGCTATTCCGGTCGGCGCGACTACCGCAACGCCATCCTCGCGCTGCAGAAGGTGATCGAGCGCTGGCCCGACGACCCGAAGGCGGCCGACGCCATGCTGTCGATCTCCAGCGCGCAGGAGGCGATGGGCGACACGCGCTCGGCGCAGGCCACGCTGCAGAACGTGCTGGCGAAGTACCCGGGCAGCACCGCCGCCGACCAGGCGCGCCTGCGGCTGCAGCAGACGGTCAAGCGCTGAAGGCGGTCGTCCTCCTCTCGGGCGGGCTGGATTCCGCCACCGCGCTCGCCTGGGCGCGGCGCGAGGGGTTCGAGTGCCACGCCTTGTCCGTGGACTACGGCCAGCGACATGGGGCGGAGCTGGCGGCGGCCAGGCGCGTCGCGAAGCGCCTGGGGGCCGCGGAGCACCGCGTGGTGAAGCTGGACCTCGCGCAATTCGGCGGCTCGGCGCTGACGGATTCGAGCATCGCGGTTCCGGCCCAGGGCGTGATGAGTGGCATCCCCGTCACCTACGTCCCGGCGAGGAACACCATCCTGCTGTCCCTCGCGCTCGCCTGGGCCGAGGTGCTGGGCGCGCAGCACATCTTCCTCGGCGCGAACGCGGTGGACTACTCCGGCTACCCGGACTGCCGTCCCGAATACCTTCAGGCCTACGAGGCGATGGCCAACCTGGCCACCAAGGCGGCGGTGGAGGGCCGCCGGATGGAGATTCGCGCGCCGCTCATCGACCTGCCGAAGAAGGAGATCGTGCAGCTGGCGATCGGGCTCGGCGTCGATCCTGCGGAAACGGTGACCTGCTACCAGCCCGACGCCGAGGGGCGCGCCTGCGGCGCGTGCGACGCGTGCCGCCTGCGAAGAAAGGGGTTCACGGACGCGGGAATCGCCGATTCGACGCGCTATCGGCGCTGAATCTCTGGCGAAGCGGGCGCGAGGACTGATAAAATCGCGCCCTTCCCCTGGGGGCCGTTAGCTCAGCTGGTAGAGCAGCGGACTTTTAATCCGTTGGTCGGCGGTTCGAATCCGCCACGGCCTACCAATCCGTTCAAGTACCTGCACGTAGCTCCCACGTTGTCCCGAGCGAGCACCAAGATAGGGTTGACGCCCGCTTCAAGACAAAATATGATGAACGTCATATGGCTGTCGCCAAAGCCGGCTCGAAGAGGGAGCAGACGCACGAGCGCATCCTGCGCGCCGCCGCGCGCGCCATCCGCAAGCACGGCTACGAGGGCGTCGGCGTTGCCGACGTGATGAAGGAAGCAGGCCTCACGCACGGCGGCTTCTACGCGCACTTCGCGTCGCGCGACGCCTTGCTCGCGCAGGCCGCCGAGCATGCGGGCGTCGAGTCGGTCGAGAACCTGTCGCGCGCGGTTGCGCGAGCCAAGCCCGGCGAGGAGCTGATGGCCCTGGTGGACTCGTATCTCGCCGACCGGCACGTCGAGGCCCCGGAGCAGGGCCTGGGGTGCGCGCTCGCCGCCGCGGGCAGCGAGGTACCGCGCCAGCACGAGGACGTGCGCCGCGCCGTGAGCCGCCGCATCAAGGAGATGATCGGGCTCGTCGAGCGCCAGTTTCCCGACTGGGGAAGGAACGCCGCGCACGAGAAGGCCATGGCGATCGTCGCCGCCATGGTCGGCGCCCTGCTGCTCGCGCGCGCGGTGGGCGATGCGCCGCTTTCCAGAAGCATTCGCAAGGCCGCGCGCGAGCTCATCCGCAGCGCAGCGGGCTGATTTTTTGCCCGACAATATGATCGCCATCATATCTGGAGGGCGCCCATGAGCCGCCGGCAGCTATGGATCGTCGCCGCGGCGGGCCTCGTGTTTGCGCTCATTTTCGGAGTGCGCCAGTCGGTGGCGCTGTTCATCGGCCCGATCAATTCGGCGACCGGCCTCGGCATCGCCGCGATCAGCCTCGCGTTCGCCTGCGCGCAGCTCATGTGGGGCATCACCCAGCCGCTCGCGGGCGCCGCCGCCGACAAGTACGGCACGGGGCGCGTGGTGGCGGCCGGCGCCGTGCTGGTCATGCTCGGCACGGTGCTCACGCCGCACGCCACAAGTACATGGATGCTCGTCCTTCTCATCGGCATCGTATCCGCGGGCGGCGCCGGCATGGCGGGTCTGGGCGTGCTGATGTCGGCCGTGGCGCGTGCGCTGCCGCCCGAGAAGCGCGGGCTGGCGAGCGGCATGGTCAACGCGGGCGGCTCGTTCGGACAGTTCGTCGTCGCGCCGCTCGCTGCGCTCCTGACCGGAGCGGTCGGCTGGGTCGGCGCGCTGAGCGCGCTCGGTTTCCTCTCGCTCGCCATCCTGCCGCTCGCCTGGGTGCTGCGCGGCAAGCATCCGCATCCTGCGCCCGGCGCCGCCGCGGAGAAGTCGATGCGCCACGCCATACGCGACGCCTGGCGGGACCCGAGCTTCGTCCTGCTGACCGCCGGGTTCTTCGTCTGCGGTTTCCACGTCGCCTTCATCGCCACGCACCTGCCCGGCGTGGTGGCGCTCTGCGGCCTGCCGCCCGCGGTCGGCGCGTGGGCGCTGTCGCTGATCGGCCTGTTCAACATCGCCGGCAGCTTCGCCTCCGGCTGGGCGATCGGGCGCTGGCGGATGAAGAGGGTGCTCTCGCTGCTCTATGCCGCGCGCGCGCTCGCGGTGCTCGCGTTCGTGCTTGCGCCGAAGACCGAGACGACGTTCATGCTGTTCGCCATCGCGCTCGGCGTTACCTATCTCTCGACCGTGCCGCCGACCGTGGGCCTGGTCGGCAAGCTGCACGGCATGCGGTACGTCGCGACGCTCTTCGGCATGGTGATGCTCTCGCATCAGATCGGCGGCTTCCTCGGCGCCTGGCTCGGCGGCTATCTTTTCGAGCGCACCGGCAGCTACGACTGGCTCTGGTACATCGACATCATGCTCGCGGTCGGCGCCGCGCTGATCCATATGCCGATCAAGGAAGCGCCGAAGCCGCGTGCGGCATTCGCCGCTTGAACCGAAGAACTGCAGCCCCGCCGTGTCGCTGACCACCGGTCCGATCCTGCCGACGCTGCTGCGCCTCGCGCTGCCCAACGTGATGGTGAAGAACACGGGGATACAGGAATGGGGAGAGCGCAGATGAAGGCCTTCGTCGTCGATCGCTATGCAAGCAAGGATGGCCTGCGAGCCGCCGAAATGCCGGAACCGGAGCTGCGCGAGAACGAGGTATTGATCCAGGTCCATGCTGCCGGCGTCAACCAGCTGGATTGCAAGATCCGCAGTGGCGAGTTCAAGCTGATCCTGCCCTATCGCCTGCCGCTCATTCTGGGCCACGACGTAGCCGGGGTCGTGGTCCGGGCCGGGCCTCTGGTGCGCCATTTCAAATCTGGCGACGAGGTCTATGCCCGCGCAGATGACTTTCGCATCGGCGCTTTCGCCGAGCTCATCGCAGTCAAGGAAGATTCTCTGGCGCCCAAGCCAAAGGGGCTCAGCATGGAGGAAGCCGCCTCCATCCCGCTGGTCGGCTTGACGGCATGGCAAGCGCTGATCGAGAAGGCGAATGTGAAGAAGGGGCAGAAGGTCTTCATCCAGGCCGGCTCCGGCGGCGTGGGAACGTTCGCCATTCAGCTGGCGAAGCATGTGGGCGCTACCGTGGCCACGACGACCAGCGCGGCCAATGTCGAAATGGCGAAGAGCCTGGGCGCGGACGTCGTCGTCGACTACCGGATAGACGACTTCGAGAACCTCCTGCGCGACTACGACGTGGTCTTGAACAGTCAGGATTCCAATACGCTCGAGAAATCCCTCCGCGTGCTCAAGGCTGGTGGAAAGCTCATCTCGATCTCCGGACCGCCCGATGCGGAATTTGCAGAGCAGACCAAGTCGCCCTGGTTCGTGAAACTGGTCGTGCGCCTGCTGAGCGCTGGAATCAGGAGAAGGGCAAGACGCCGCAACGTCGACTATTCATTTCTCTTCATGAAAGCGAACGGAAGCCAGCTGCGCGAGATCACCCGTCTGATCGAATCCGGGGTCATACGCCCTGTCGTGGACCGGGTCTTCCCGTTCGAATCGACCAACGATGCCATGGCTTACGTCGGACAGGGACGCGCAAAAGGCAAGGTCGTCGTCAAGGTGAGATAGAAGGAAGACGCAGCGTTCAGGCGGCGGTCGACCTCACGCTTTCGGCGCGGCGAAATCCGCCCGCTCGAGCAGCCACGAGACCGCGACGCCAAGCACCAGCCCCCAGAACGGGGCGCCGACGTTGAAGATCGCCACGTCGGCCACCGTCACGAGGAAGGTGACGAGCGCGCCGAGGGTGAACCGTCCGCGGAACGAGATGCTGAACGCGGTCTGCAGCACCCGCAGCATCGCCAGCCCCGCGAGCGCCGCGATGAAGGCCTGCGGCGTGGCGAGCATCAGGCGCGTGAACACCGGCGAGAACAGCCCGAAGGCGAGCGCGAGCACGCCGACCATGATGCCCGCGGTGTACTGGCGGTGCTTCTCGCCGGAGCCGGTGAGGATCGCGTTGACCGGGCCGGTGAGGCAGGTCGAGACCGTGCCGACCATGCCGCTCACCAGCGCCCCCGCGCCGCACGCGGCGGTGATCGCGTTGACGGGCGGCTGGTGGTCCGCGGCGCGCAGCACGGCGATTCCCTGGCCGTTCTGCACGACCAGCACCGTGATCGCGATCGGCACGACCAGCTCCAGCATCGCCTGCCAGGAGAACGTCGGGACGAACAGATGCGGGCGCACGATCGCGAGAGCATTCGCGCCGCGCGCCTCGAACTGGCCGAGCACCGCGACCATCAGGGCGCCGACGATCAGCGCGCCGATCACGGGCGGCAGCGCCCGGGCGAGGCGCGGCGAGGCCGAGAGCGCGAGGAACGCGAGCGTCATCGGCGCCGCGATCCAGACCGCATCCCGGATCGCGAACACGAGGTCCAGCCCGAAGCGCAGGAACACGCCCGCGACCATGGCCATGACGATCGGCATCGGCACCGCGTCCATGAAGCGCCTGACCCAGCCGGAAAGGCCCAGCACCAGCATGAGCGCGCCGCAGGCGAGGTAGGCGCCGACGATCTCGGGAAAGCCGAGGTGGCCGAGCGCGGGGCCGACGAGCACCACGCCGGGGATCGACCAGAAGAAGACCAGCGGCTGGCGGTACAGCCAGCAGAACGCGATGCTGATGATGCCGTTCACGAAGAACGCGCCGAAGATCCACGAGGCGAGGTCGGATTCGGGCAAGCCGCCGCGCGTGCCCACGGCGAGCAGGATCGCGACGGGGCCGGAGGCGGCGAAGATGAAGGCGACCAGCGCGTTGGCGGCGTACAGGCCGCCGAAATCGGCGAGCGCCTGCCTGAGCGAGGGCGGCGCGGCGGGCTTCTCGAGCGGCATGGGGTGCGCCCGATTGTAGCCAACGCCAGATGGCTCGCGCGCGGATCACCGTCTTGAGAGAATCCCTCCCGCGATGAACCCACCCCCCGTCCTGATCGCGGGCGCCGGCATCGGCGGCCTCGCCCTCGCGCTGACGCTGCACGAGATCGGCGTTCCCTGTCTCGTCCTGGAATCGGTGCCCGAGTTGAAGCCCCTCGGCGTAGGCATCAACCTGCAGCCCAACGCCGTGCGCGAGCTCTACGAGATGGGCTTCGGCCCCGCGGACCTCGACGAGATCGGCGTCCAGACCAAGGAGTTCGCGCTCGTGGGGCTGAACGGCAAGGACGTCTACTCCGAGCCTCGCGGCCTCAAGGCGGGCTACCGCTGGCCGCAGTACTCGGTGCATCGCGGCGGCCTGCAGATGCTCCTGTACCGCGCGGCGCGCGAGCGGCTCGGCGAGGGCACCGTGCGCACCGGCGTGCGCGTGACGGGCTATCGCAACCATCCCGGCGGCGTGACGGCGCTGGCGGAAAGCCGCACCGGCGAGCGGCTGGAGCTGGAAGGCTCGCTCCTCGTCGGCGTGGACGGCCTGCACTCGGCCGTGCGCGCGCAGATGCACCCGAACCAGCCGCCGATCCAGTGGGGCGGGGCGATCATGTGGCGCGGCGTCACGCGCGGCGTGCCGATCCGCACGGGCGCCTCTTTCGTCGGCTTCGGCACCCACCGGCAGCGCGTCGTGTTCTATCCCATCTCCCGCCGGGATGCGAGCGGACTCGCCGACATCAACTGGATCGCGGAGATCACGGTCGACAACACCGGCGGCTGGACGAGCGCCGATTGGAACAGGAAGGTCCGCCACGAGGACTTCGTTCACCATTTCGAGGCGTGGCGCCACGACTGGCTCGACGTCCCCGCGATGCTGCTCGGCGCCGCCGACGTGTACGAATATCCGATGATCGACCGCGATCCGGTGCCGACCTGGGTGGACGGCAACGTGGCGCTGCTTGGCGATGCGGCGCACGTGATGTATCCCACGGGGTCGAACGGCGGCAGCCAGGCCATCATCGATGCGCGAGTGCTGGGGGCGGCGATGCTGGCGCGCGGCGTCGGGCCCGCGGCGCTACTAGACTACGACGCTAAGCTGTGCAAGGACGTGTCGGCGCTCGTGCTGCGCAATCGAGGCGCGGGGCCGTTCGGGCTGCTCAACCTGCTCGACGAGCGCTGCGGCGGCGTGTTCGACGACATCGAGCAGGTCATGCCGCGCGCCGAGCGCGACGAGTTCATGCGTGGTTATCGCGCTGCCGCGGGCTTCGCGATGGAAAGGCTCAACGCCTCGCCGCCGATCCTTGCCCGGGGCGCAGGCAAGGCGGCACGCGCAAGGGCCTAGGGCCACCACGGGTCGCGCGAGCCATCGCCGAACGCGGCGCGCAGCGTGTCGACGAAAATCCGCACTTTCGGCGACACGTAGCGCCGGTGAGGATAGACGGCGAACACGCGGTACTGCGGCAGTGTCCATTCGAGCAGCACCGGCTCGATGCGTCCGGCCTTCACGTCGCGGTGAGCGAGGAAGCTCGGCAGCGGGCCGATCCCGAGCCCGTCGATCAGCGCGAGGCGGAACGCCTCCCCGCTGTTGGTCGTCATCACCGCATTCAGCCTCGCGCGCACCGTGCGCCGGCCGCGCGCGAAGGGCAGCTCGTCCATCGGCCGCGGCTCGGCGAAGACGAGGCAGCGGTGGCTCGCCAGATCCTCGGGGCGTCTCGGCCGGCCATGGCGGCGCAGGTACTCCGGCGCGGCGTAGATCGCAAGGCGGCTCAGCGCGAGCGGCCGCGCGACGTAGCGGCCGTCGAGGGTGGGGGCGATCCGCACCGCGACGTCCACGCCTTCCTCCACCAGGTCGACGACGCGGTTCGACAGCCGCAGATCCACCATGACCTCCGGCTGTGCGCGCATCAGGCCGGCCACCACCGGGATGAGCTGCTCGCCGAAGTCGATCGGCGCGGTGACGCGCAGCACGCCCTTCGGCGTCCTTGCCAGCTCGCCGACGGACGCATCCGCGTCCTCGAGCGCCTGCAGCGCCTCGAGGCAGCGCTCGAGGTAGACGCGGCCGGCCTCGGTGAGCGCGACGCGCCGCGTCGTGCGGTCGAACAGCCGCACGCCGACCTGGGCTTCAAGCGCACTCACGTGCTTGCTCACGGCGCCGGGGGACATGCGCAGGTCCCGCGCCGCCTTCGCGAAGCCGGCGTCCTGCGCCACGCGCACGAAGACCTTCATGCTCTGCAGCCGGTCCACGCGGCGATCCTGCACTCTTTCCGCAATGGAAACAATCCATGTCGGCATCGCAGGATTCTCTTTGGCGCCGCCCCGTCGCAAGATGCTGCCGTACATGCAACGGCATGCGGAGGACACCGTGTCGATCCCCTTTGACCGCACCAGCTTCCCCGAGATGTACGAGAAGTCGCTCGTCCGTCCCCTGTTCCGGCCGTGGGCCGAGCAGATGCTGGAGGACGCGGCTCTCGAGCGGGGCGAGCGCGTTCTCGACGTCGCCTGCGGGACCGGCATCGTCGCCCGCCTCGCGAAGGAAAGGCTCGGCGATGGCGCGAAGGTGGTCGGCGTCGACGTGGCGCCGCCGATGATCGAAATGGCGCGCTCGGTCGCGCCCGAGGTCGACTGGCGCGTGGGCGACGCCGGCGCGCTGCCCCTCGAGGCGGGCGAGCAGTTCGACCACGTCCTCTGCCAGCAGGGGCTGCAGTTCTTCCCGGATCGCGCTGCCGCGGTGCGCGAGATGCGCCGTGCGCTCGCGCCGGGCGGGCGGCTCGCGGTCAGTACGTGGCGGCCCGACGGGGAGTTCCCGGTGCTACTCGAATTGCGCCGGATCGCCGAGCGCCACCTCGGGCCGGTGGCCGACCGGCGCCACGCCTTCGGCGAGCCGGGCCCGATCGAGGCGCTGCTTCGCGAAGCGGGCTTGCGCGACGTGCGCACGAAGAACGTGTCGCGCACGATCCGCTTCGAGGACGGGGCGGTGTTCGTGCGCCTGAACGCCATGGCGCTCATCGGCATGAGCGCCGCTGCCGCGCAGATCGGAGAGAAAGAGCGCGAGCGGCTCCTCGCGCGCATCGGCGAAGATAGCGCGGACGTGGTGCGCGCGCATACCGACGCCGGCGGATTTCGCTACGAGATCGCGGCTACGATTGCAAGCGCCACGGCCTGAATCGCGTCAGGCCACCGCGAGATCCGTCCTGCGCGTCTTGCGCAGGAGCGTACTGACGATGACCAGATTGAGCATGCCGGCGGCTGCCGCTACCGCATAGGCCGCATCATGATGGCCGGTGAGGTCATGGAGCAGGCCGCCCAGGTAGCCGCCGATGGCGTGGCCGAACCAGCCGAACATGCCGATGATCCCCATCGCGGATCCGCGGCGTTGCGCCGGCGTCAACGCGCGGACCGTGGTGAGCACGCCGGTCATCACCCCCGCATAGCCGAAGCCGTAGACGACGGCGTAGGCATAGAAAGCGCTCAGGCTTTCCAGCCACACGAAACCGAACACCATCAGCGTCATCCACGCCGTCGCCGTCATATAGGCGGGCACCGCGCCGATCACGTCGGCCAGCTTGCCGAACGCCACCCGCCCGAAGATCGCCGTCACCATCATGGCGAAAATGACGCTGCTCGCGTCCTCCGCCGCAATGCCCGCGTCCTGCACCAGCGGCACGAGGTGCATCAGCGGAATGGACATGCAGGTGCAGCACAGGATGACGGCCGCGCTCATCCGCACGATCACGACGTTGTAGGGAAGCGCCGTCTCCTCGGCGTCGACATCGGCGGCGGACTGGGCTGCCTTGAGTGCCGGCGCCGGCCGCATCAGCAAGCTGAGCGGCGCCATCACCGCCAGCATGACTGCGCCGGTGACGCCGAGCGCGCCCTGGACTCCGTATGCCTCGATCAGGAAGGACGATGCAAAGGGCACGCCACCTTGCCCCAGCGCCTGGCCGGCGGACACGATGCCGATCGCCAGTCCGGCGCCCGCGGCGAACCAGTTCCCCACCAGCGCCATCACCGGCGCAAAGATCGCGCCCGCGCCAAAGAAGCCCGCGATGGCGAACACGACGTAGAACTGCCAGAGCGAGGTCAGGAAGTACGCCGCCAGATAGCAAAGGCCGAGCACGACCACGCCGAATACGAGGACCGGTCGGGTTCCGATGCGGTCTGCCAGTCGTCCCGAGACTACGCCACCGAACGCAAGGCCCACCAGGCCCGCCAGGTTGATCAGCGCCGCGTCACCCCGCGTCCAGCCGAAGCGTTCCTGCATCGGGACGATGAACGCGGACATGCCGTTGACGATCGCGCCCATCGCGATGGCGAGGATCAGCGCCGCCCCGCAGACGATCATCCAGCGATAGGCGGGAGGCGGGGCTTCCCCGGTCATCGGTTCCACGGCTCCAAAGTGTCGGTGTGGCGCGCAGGGTCGCAGAAAGCGCCGGGAACATCAATCCCGGGTGCCCGGCTCGTTCCTAGAGATGCGCATTGGCGGCCGCCCTCTTCTCCCACAGCGCTTGCTGCCACCGGTAGCCGATCGCAACGGTCGCCGCCAGGCCCAGCCCGCCGTAGATCAGCGTGGTGGCTGCAAAGCCCAGTCCCGCGATGATCGGCCCCGAGGCCACCAGCCCGAGCGGCAGGCCCCAGATGGCGAGCATGCGGATGCCCATCACGCGGCCGCGCATCTCCTCGCTCGAGGCGCGCAGCATGACGGCCGCGATCGGCGTCATGCAGAAGCTCTGCACGAAACCCACGAGGAACAGAATCGCGATCCCCGTCCCGGCGGAGCGTACCTGCCCGAACACGAGGATCAGGACGAACCAGAGCGCGCTGGAGAGCAGCATCACGCGCGCGGCGCGCAGCGGCAGCCGGTTGGCGCTCACCACCAGGGACCCGGCGAGCGCGCCTACGGCGAATGCGCCGGCGAGCCAGCCCAGCCCCGACTGCTCCATCCCGTAGACGTTCCTGGCGACGTAGGGCAGCAGGCCGAGGAAGAACGGGTAGGCGAGGAAGTTGACGAGAAACGCGAGGCTGAAGGCGCCCAGCAGGTCGGGCTTGTCCCACACGTAGCGCACGCCCTCCTTGAGGCCCGTCAGAATGCGCACTTGCGCGCCGCTCGCATGCACCGGCGCCACGCCGAGGGAGAACAGGAACGCGCCTACGTAAATCAGGCTCACCCCCGCGTACGCCTGCCCCATGCCGATGAGCGCGACGCCGCCGGTGCCCGCGATCGCCCCGAAGATGCGTGCGGTGTCGGAGGTGGTGCGCGAGATGGCGAGCGCCCCCATCAGCGACTCTGACGGAATCGTGTGTCCTACGAGCACGTGGCGCATCGCCATGTCGGAGGGCTTCATCAGGCCCGCGAGCCCCGCGACCACGAGCACGTGCCAGGGCTCGAGTCGCCCGCTCAATGTCAGCCAGGCGAGCAGGGCGGCGAGCAGCGCGTAGCCGCCGCGTGTGAGGCAAAGGAGCCTGCGCACGCCGATGCGGTCGCCCGCGATGCCGAAGAATGGCGCGAACAGCGACCCGAGCCAGGCGAGCGCGCCGACCACCACCAGCAGCTGCACCGAGCCCGTGGTGGCGAGCACGTACCAGCCCAGGATCAGCGCCTCCATCTCGAAGGCCCAGGACGTCACGAGGTCCGCGGGCCACTGGAAACGGAAGCTGCGGACGCGAAAAGGGGCGAGGGCGCTCACCTTGCGGCAGCGGCTACTTCGCCCGCCAGCCTCCGTCCACGACCAGCGCGTGGCCGTTGATGTAGTCGGCCGCATCCGAGGCGAGAAAGGCCACCGCGCCGGCAATGTCTTCGGGCGTGCCGCGCACGCCCGCCGGCACGAGCGCGCGCACCATGTCGTCGTTCACCGCGACGCCGCGGCCGCTCATGTCGGGCACGCCCGGCCCGAGGATCGCCTGCGAGTGCGCGCGCAGCCCCGTGGCGACCGGGCCCGGGCAGACGCAGTTCGAGCGGATGCCGCGCGCGCCATATTGCACCGCCATCTGGCGGGTGAGGCCGACGACGCCGTGCTTGGCGGCGATGTAGGCGGCGCCGCCGCCGGTGCCGTTCAGCCCGGCGACGGAGGCCATGTTGACGATGCGCCCGCGCTGGCGCGGCAGCATCTCGCGCAACGCGCGCTTGCAGCCCAGGAACACGCTCGTCAGGTCGATGTCGATCACCTTGCGCCAGAGCGCCTCGTCCATCTCGTCGACGTCGAAATAGCCGTCGAGTATCCCGGCGTTGTTGACCATCACCTCGAGCGGGCCAAGCTCGGCGATGGCCGCGGTCACGGCGCGATCGAAGTCCGCCGAGCGGCTGACATCGGCCTGGTAGCCGGCGGCGCGGCTTCCCGCGCGCGCGATGTGCTGCGCGGTCTCGCGCGCCGACGATTCGTCCAGGTCGATCGCCGCGACGGCAAAGCCGTCCGCGGCAAGCTTGTGGGCGATCGCGCGGCCCAGGCCCGAGCCGGCCCCGGTGACGATCGCCAGGCGTGGTTGCGCGCTCATCTGCCCTGGCCGCGCTAGTACTTGTACGTGTAGCCGAGCGACGCGGCCTCGACCGTGTAGCCCGTTCCCTGGAAGAGCTCGGACCACTCGACGTTGAGGACGCTGTGCCGGCTGAACGCCAGGTCGATGCCCAGACCCAGGGAGAAGCTGGTATCCGAGCTGCTCGCGCTGTAGCCGAAGCCCCGCGCGGTCACCTTGCCGGCGACCAGTCCGACCAGGCCATAGACCGAGAACGCCTCCGCCAGCGGCAGGATGCCCTTGCCGTAGACGCCGGCGAAGTGGTCGATCTGGAAGTCGACCGGCGTGCCCGCGACGCTCACCGTGTCGTCGCCGACGCCGAATCCGGCGCGCACCTCGACCGCGAGGTTGGGATGGAGCTCCCGGCCCGCCTTGAACGCGAGGGACTGGGGCCTGGCCGAGGGCAGGCCCTCCTGCTGGTAGGTGACCAGCCCGTAGCTGACGCCGGCATAGATGTCGTCCTGCGCCCGCGCCAGGCCCGCGCAGCACAGTACGGCCAGCGCCAGGACTGCCGTCGCGAACGACTTCATCAGGCTCTCCCTTCGGCCGATGTGCTCAAGCCGCCGGCGGCTCGGCGCACACCTGCTCGTACCGGTAGCGCTGCTTGAGCAGCCCATTGTATTCGAAGACGTCGAGCGTCCGCTCGTAGGCCGGGCGCGTGATCTCGACGTGCGGCGTCCAGCAGCCGAGCTTCTGGTAGGTGGCAATGCACCCGGCGAGCACGGCTTCGTCGATCTTCGGGAAGTACGGCTTTTGCACCCTGGCGATCTCGGCGGCCGGCGCCTCGTTCATGTAGAGGCGCGTCTTGCGATAGGCGCGCGTGAACGCCCTGGCCATGTCGGTCTTCAGCCAGTCGCGCGTCGCCGCGAGGCTGGAGAATCCGCAGGGACCGATCTGCGGGCCGACCTGCGCGACCACGTGCCCGACGCCGTCGGCCTGCAGCTGCTGCGGGAACGGGCCCTGCTGGTGCACGTACTGCCCCTGGCCGGCGCGAAAGGCCTGGTCGATCTCCGCTGGGCCGCCGGGGCAGACGAGTTTCAGCTTCGCAAAGTCGATGCCCGCCCGGTGGCAGGCGTACTTGAACATCGCCTGCGGCTGGCCGCCCTTGAAGGTGACGACTTCGGCGCCTTCGAGCTTCTTCCACGTGAAGGCGGGGTCCGGTTGGCGCGCGGTGAGAAAGAAGCCGTCCATCTCGTTCACCTGCGCGAAGTGCGCGGCTTCGGGCGTCCTGCCCTCGTTGAGCGTGGCAAATCCCTGGCTGAGCGCGGATTGCACGACGTGCGCGGAGCCGTCCTTGAGCGCCGCGAGCGCCGACACGCCCGGGGGCGACACCGACCACTCCGGCTCGAGGCCTTCGGCCTTGAGGAATCCGCCCGACATCGCCGAGATGAGCGGCGAGTAGAACGCCGAAAACAGGGTGAACTGGATCCTGATCTTCTGCAAGCCGGTTCTCCTTGCCCGCTTGTGCCGGGGAAAGCCGGCGAGCATACTCGACGGAGCTTATCGCGTCACGAGGCCTTCCATGCACCCGATCCCGGTTCGCACCATGAAATTCGACGTGCCGAGCGCGTCGGATTTCCACCCGCTCTACATCGCGGGCAACTCGATTCTCTCCTACCAGCACACCGCCTTCGGGCTGTACGCGGCGCTGGTGGAGCCGTTCGTGGTGAAGTCGCTGCGCAAGGTGCTCGAGCGCATCCGCGACGAGGAATTGCGCGAGAACCTCGACCGCTTCTGCCGCCAGGAGGCGCAGCACTACCAGCGGCACGTGGACTTCAACAAGGTGGTGCTCGCGCAGGACTATCCCGGCCTCGAGGAGCGCCTGGCGCAGCTGCGCGCGGAGCTGGAAGGCTTTCTCGGCAATGCGAGCGACCGGTTCTGCGTCGGCTACACCGAGGGCTTCGAGTCCTACACCACGCAGTTCGCGCTGCGCATGATCGACAGCGGCCTGTACGACCACAAGCGCACCCGCCCCGCGTTCGGCAACCTCTTCAAGTGGCACATGCTGGAGGAAATCGAGCACCGCAAGGTCGCCTTCGACGTCTACCAGCACCTGTACGGCGACTATCCGTACCGCGTGCGCATGTGCTGGTTCGCCCAGGGCCACATGCTGCGCTTCCAGGACGAGTGCGGCATGCTCATGTCCAGGGCCGACGTGCCGCGCTATGGCGAGCGCTGCCGCATCACGCCGCGCCAGCGGCTGCAGGTCGCCCTGTTCCCGCTGCGCATGCGCCTGCACTCCATGCTGCCCTGGTACACGCCGCACCGCCATGTCGTGCCGGAGAGCATCGCGAGGCTCTCCACGCACTTCACCGAGCTCGCCGAGAGCGCGCGCTAGCGCGCCGCGGCTGCTACTCGCGCACGCGCGCGAGCTTCTTCACGTCCGCCAGCCGGCGCAGCGCGCGCATGACGCGCGCCAGGTGCTGGCGGTTCTGCACCTCGAGCACGAAGTGCATGTTGGCGTACACCGCGCGATCCTCGTCCATGCTGATCGAGTCGATGTTGGAGCCGGCCTCGGCGATCTCGGAGGCGACGCGCGCGAGCACGCCGCGCTGGTTGGCCACCATGACCTTGATCGCCGTCTGGTACAGGCGCGACGAGGCCGGGTCCCACTCGACGTCCAGCCACTGCTCGGGCTCGTTCTTGCGCGAGCGCTCGATGGCGCGGCAATCGGCGTTGTGCACCACCAGCCCCTGGCCCTTCTTCATCGAGCCGACGATGGCGTCGCCCGGGATCGGCCGGCAGCAGGTGGCCAGCTGCACGGCCACGCCCTCGGTGCCGCGGATCACGACCTGCGCCGCCTTGCCCTTGGGCTCGGGCGGCACCTCGGCGCGCTTGAGCAGCCGCCGCGCGACCACCGCGGGCAGCTGCTTGCCCAGGCCGATGTCGGCCAGCAGCTCCTGGCGGGTGAGGCCGACCGTCTCGTGCACGGCGCGCTCCCAGCTCGCCTCGTCGATCTCGGCGAGCGCCACGCCGTAGCCCTTCAACGCCTGCTCGAGCAGGCGCTCGCCGAGCGCGGCCGATTCCTCGTACTGCATGGTCTTGAGGAAGTGCCGGATGTTGGCGCGCGCCTTGCCGGTGCGCACGTACTGCAGCCACGCCGGGTTGGGCTTGGCGTGGCTGGCGGTGATGATCTCCACGCGGTCGCCGTTGCGGAGCTCGGTGCGCAGCGGCACCAGCTCGCCGTTCACCTTGGCGGCCACGCAGCGGTTGCCGATGTCGGTATGCACCTGGTAGGCGAAGTCCACCGCCGTGGCGCCGCGCGGCAGCGGCAGGATCTTGCCCGCCGGCGTGAACACGTACACCTCGTCGGGAAACAGGTCCACCTTCACGTGCTCGAGGAACTCGTGCGGGTCGCGCGACTGGTTCTGGATCTCGAGCAGCGACTGCAGCCACTGGTGCGTCTTCTTCTGCAGTTCCGACAACGAGTCGCCGCTCTCCTTGTACATCCAGTGCGAGGCGACGCCGGCCTCGGCCAGGCGGTGCATTTCCTCGGTGCGGATCTGCACCTCGAGCGGCACGCCGTAGGGGCCGATGAGCGCCGTGTGCAGCGAGCGGTAGCCGTTGCCCTTGGGGATGGCGATGTAGTCCTTGAACTTGCCGGGCACGGGCTTGTACAGCGCGTGCAGCGCGCCGAGCGCGAGATAACACGTGGCGACGTCCTTCACCACCACGCGCAGGCCGTAGATGTCGTGCACCTCGGAGAACGACAGGTGCTTCTCGATCATCTTGCGGTAGATGGAGTACAGGTGCTTTTCCCGTCCGCTCACCACCGCGGCGATGCGCGCGTCCGAGAGCCGCGCCTTGACCTGCGCCTCGATCTTGCTCACCACCTCGCGCCGGTTGCCGCGCGCCGCCTTGGTCGCCTTGACCAGCACGCGGTAGCGCAGCGGATGCAGGTGCGCGAAGGCGAGCTCCTGCAGCTCGTGGTAGAGCGAGTTCAGGCCGAGGCGGTTGGCGATCGGCGCGTAGATCTCCATGGTCTCGCGCGCCACCCGGCGGCGCTTGGCGGGCGGCACCGCATCGAGCGTGCGCATGTTGTGCAGCCGGTCGGCGAGCTTGATGAGGATGACGCGCACGTCGCGCGCCATGGCGAGCAGCATCTTGCGGAAGTTCTCGGCCTGCGCGTCCTCGGCGGACTGGAACTCGATCTTGTCGAGCTTCGACAGGCCGTCGACCAGCTCGGCCACCGGCTTGCCGAAGGTGTCCGAGATCTCGGCCTTGGTGACCGAGGTGTCCTCCATGACGTCGTGCAGCAGCGCCGCCATGAGCGCCTGGCCGTCCAGGTGCCAGCCGGCGAGGATCTCGGCGACCGCCAGCGGATGCGAGATGTAGGGGTCGCCCGACTGGCGCTTCTGGCCGGCGTGCGCCGACTCGGAGAAGCGGTAGGCGTCCGCCAGGCGCGCGATGTCCGCCTTCTTCAGGTAGCCGAAGCGGCTGGCGTCGAGCGTCTGTACTGCGGCCATGCGGAGAGGTTACCGCAGGCCCGCCCCCCTCGGGGGCTGGTGCCGGGCCTCAGGAGGTCGGGGGCGTGGGCGCCGTGGGGTTGCGCTTGAGCACCTCGGTGCCGACCTTGCCGAGCGCGATCTCGCGCAGCGCGATGACGGTCGACTTGTCGCGGTTGGGCTCGACCAGCGGCGAGGCCCCGGCGCCGAGCTGGCGCGCGCGATAGGTGGCGGCCAGCGTGAGCTGGAAGCGGTTGGGGATTCTCTGCAGGCAATCGTCGACGGTGATGCGGGCCATGGTCAGCGTTCCAATCCAAAAATGTCCGGGTGCAGGGCGAGCTGGTGGCCGGTGGCCACGCGCTCGGCGCGGACGATCGCCTGCAGGTCTTGCAGGGCGTCGTTGAAGTCTTTGTTAATTATAGCGTATTTGAACTCGACGGCGTGCGTCATTTCCTCGGCGGCGTTCCGCAGCCGGCGGCGGATGACCGCGTCCGCATCCTGCCCGCGCGCGCGCAGCCGCCGCTCGAGCTCGGCCATGGACGGCGGCAGCACGAAGATGCCGATGGTGTCGGGGTGCAGGCGCCGCACCTGTTCGGCGCCCTGCCAGTCGATCTCCAGGATGAGGTCGCGCCCCGAGGCGCGCACCTGGTCGATCACCTTCTGCGACGTGCCGTAGCGGTGCCCGTGCACCTCGGCGCTCTCCAGGAACTCGCCGCGCTCGAGCATGGCGGCGAAGGCCTGTGGATCGACGAAGTGATACTCGCGCCCGTCCTGCTCGCCGGGGCGCGGGGCGCGCGTGGTGTAGGACACCGACAGCACCACGCCGGGGTCGGCGGCCAGCAGCCCGCGGATGAGCGAGGACTTGCCCGCGCCCGAGGGCGCCGTGACGACGAACAAGAGCCCCGTCATTCGACGTTCTGCGCCTGCTCGCGCAGCTGCTCGATGGCGAGCTTGAGATCGCGCGCGGCGTCGGCGATCTCGCGCGTGGCGGCCTTGGAGGCGAGCGTGTTGGCCTCGCGGTTCAGCTCCTGCGCGAGGAAGTCCAGCCGCTTGCCGGCGGCGCCGCCCGCGGCGAGCACGCGCGCCGCCTCCTCGAGATGGGCGCCAAGCCGCTGCAGCTCCTCGGCGACGTCGGTCCTGACCGCGAATACCGCCAGCTCCGCGCGCACGCGCTCGTCATCGACGCTGCCCAGCGCCTCGCGCAGGCGCTCGGCGAGGCGCGCCTGGTAGGCGGCGTTGGCCGCCGGCACG
>DATFEJ010000060.1:0-10525 GCA_035251235.1 Burkholderiales bacterium | reverse complement strand
GCCGGAAGACCTCCGCCTGCGTGGCGTCGTTCCAGTCCGCGGGCGTGACGATCGGATGCACCTCGGCGTAGCCCGGGTTCGGCGGATAGGGCTGCGCGTGATCGAGGAAATTGCGGTTGAGGTCCACGTTCTCCTCGGTGCCGCGCGCCCGGTGCGCGAAGCCCCAGGGGTTGTGCGCGTGGAAGAACACCATCGCGGTGCGCTTGGGAAGCCGCTGCGCGCCGCCGCCGAGCAGCCACGCGGTCTGCGCCGCCGAGCCGGAAAAGCCCTCGATGCCGTGCGTGCCGCTGCCGGCGACCAGCACGCGCTCGGCGTTCTCCGGGCCGGCCACCGCGACGTCGAGGCACAGCGGCTCGCCGAGCGGCCCCTTGTGCGTCGGGTGCCGGAACTCGTAAACCGTGGCGCCTGCGGCGCGCGCCGCGTCGACGAACTTGCCGCGCGCCTCGGCATAGGACGCCGAGAACACCGAGAGCTCAGGCATCGATGCCCCTCCAGCGCGCGAGCTTGGGCGAATGCACGCCGAACAGGTCGAGCACCCGGCGCACGGTGTGCGCGACGAGGTCGTCGATCGACCGGGGCTTGGCGTAGAACGCGGGCACCGGCGGGAAAACGATGCCGCCCATCTCGGTGACCTGCACCATGTTCCTCAGGTGCGCGAGGTTGAGCGGCGCCTCGCGCGGCAGCAGCACCAGGCGCCGGCGCTCCTTGAGCACCACGTCGGCGGCGCGCGAGACGAGGTCGTCGGCATGCGCGTGCGCGACCGCGGCGAGCGTCTTCATCGAGCACGGCGCAATCACCATGCCGTCCGTGAGGAACGAGCCGCTGGCGATCGCCGCGCCGATGTCCTTCGGGTGATAGGCGCGGTGCGCAAGGCGCTCGATGTCCTTTCTCTTCAGGCCGAGCTCCTGGTGCGCGTTGAGCACGCCCGCGTCGGTGAGCACGAGGTGCGTCTCCCAGCCCTTCAGGGAGCGCAGCTCGCGCAGCAGGCCGATGCCGTAGGCCGTGCCGGTCGCGCCGGTAATGCCGACGATGAGGCGCTTCGTCATGCGCCCAAGCTTAGCCCATTACAATCCGACGGTGCATCCGCGGCTGCTCCTGGTGGTGTTCTGCCCCTTCGCCGCGGGGTACTTCCTGTCGTACTTCTTCCGCAACGTCAACGCGGTCATCGCGCGCGACCTGGCGGGCGAGTTCGCGCTGTCCAGCGCGGACCTCGGCTTTCTCACCTCGATGTACCTGCTCGCCTTCGCCGCGTTCCAGCTTCCGCTGGGCGTGCTGCTCGATCGCTACGGGCCGCGCCGCGTGGTCGCCGCGCTGATGTGCATCGCGGGCGCGGGCGCCCTGGTGTTCGGACTGGCGCAGGATTTCGTCACGCTGTCGGTCGGCCGCGCGCTGATCGGCCTCGGGGTCTCCGGCGGCCTGATGGGCGCGATCAAGGCATTCTCGCTGTGGTTCCCGCTCTCGCGCCTGGCCACGCTGAACGGCCTGTACCTCGCCGTCGGCGGCCTGGGCGGCCTTTCGGCCACCGCGCCGGTCGAAGCGCTGCTCGGACCATTCGGCTGGCGCGCGCTGTTCTACGGGCTGGCCGCCGCATCGGTCGGCGCCGCGGCGCTCATCTTTCTCGTGGTGCCGGAGAAGGCGCTCCCCGGCCACGGCCAGAGCCTGCGCACGCAGGTCGCGGGCTTCGGCCGGATCTTTGCCTCGGTCCCCTTCTGGCGCATCGCGCTGCCGATGGTGGTCGGGCACTCGGCGTACCAGGCGCTGCAGGGCCTGTGGCTCGCGCCATGGCTCTACGACGTCGCCGCCCTGCCGCGCGCCGCGGTGGCCAACGGGCTGCTGGCGGCCGCGATCGCCTATACGGCGGGCTCCGTGTTCTTCGGCGTCTCGAGCGATCGCCTCGCGCGCGCGGGCGTCTCGCGGCTCGCCGTGTTCAAGGCCGGCATGGCGCTGTCGCTCGGCATGTTCGTGCTGCTCGCCGCGGGCGTGACGAGCGCCCTGCCGGCGATCCTCGTCGTCTACGGCTTCACCGTTGTGTCCGCGGCCCTCGCCTACGCGCTGCTCACGCCGCTTTTTCCCCCCGAGTTCACGGGCCGCGTGAACACCGCGTCCAACGTCATGATGTTCACCCTGTCGTTTCTCTTCCAGTGGGGCATCGGCGCGGTGCTGCGCCTTTATCCGTCGCTCGACGGGCGCTACGCGCCCGAGGGCTACGCGGCCGCGTTCTGGATCCTCGCCGCCCTGCAGGCCGCGGTCATCGCCTGGCTCCTGCCGATGCGCAGCCGCGCGTCGGCCTGAACGGCGCTCAATGCCAGGCGTCCGGGTCGTTGCACCTGGCGGTGCCGCGCTTCACTCTGCGGCTGTGCATTTCGAACAGCGTCCCGGCACACGCGCCGATCAGGCGGCTCCAGCGAGCGCCCGCGTCCGGGTTGTGCAGGGTGTCCGGGATCTGCGCCTCGTGCCGGCGCAGGCAATCCTGCACGGCGAGTTGCGCCGCCTTGCCGCACTCGGCGGCGCCCTGCGCGAAGCAGGCGCGGAAGTAGGCCTTGTCCTGGCAGAAGGCCGACGGCATGACCTCGCGCATCATGGAGGCCCAACGCTCCCGGGTGAGCGCTTGCGCCTGCGCGCCGCCCGCGGCGGCCGCGAGCAGCGCCAGGACGATGAGGGATACCCGCCTCATGCGCCGCATTACAGCGCAACGGCCCGTGGAAGTCACTCCCCGGACGCCGGTTGCACGGGATAATGGCGCAACGGAGGAGACAAAATGCCAGATTTCCAGACAACCCTCGCCGGCAGCCTGCCCAAGCCGTTCTGGCTCGCCGAAACCGACAAGCTATGGCCCGCCTGGAAGGCGTCCGGCGCCGAGCTGGCGAAAGCCAAGCGCGATGCCACGCTCCTGTGGCTCAAAGAGCAGGAGGACGCGGGCCTGGACATCGTCACCGACGGCGAGCAGTCGCGCCAGCACTTCGTGCACGGCTTCCTGGAGTTCGTCGAGGGCATCGACTTCGAGCACAAGGTGAAAATGGGCATCCGCGACAACCGCTACGAGGCCATGGTGCCGGTGGTGGTCGGGCCCCTGAAGCTGAAGGGCCGGGTGCACGAGACCGAGGCGAAGCTCGCGCGCGCGCACACGAGGAAGAAGCTCAAGATCACCATGCCCGGGCCCATGACCATCGTCGACACGATCGCCGACCGGCACTACGGGGACAAGGTGAAGCTGGCCATGGCGTTCGCCGAGCTCCTCAACCAGGAGGCGCGCGCGCTGGAGAAGGACGGCGTGGACGTGATCCAGTTCGACGAGCCCGCGTTCAACGTGTACATGGACGAGGTCAACAAGTGGGGCATTGCCGCGCTCGAGCGCGCGGCCAAGGGCCTCAAGTGCACGACCTGCGTGCACATCTGCTACGGCTACGGCATCCAGGCGAACGTCGCCTGGAAGCAGACGCTCGGCGAGGAGTGGCGCCAGTACGAGAAGATCTTCCCGGCGCTGGCGAAGAGCAGGATCAAGCAGGTGTCGCTCGAATGCATCCACTCGCACGTGCCGCCCGAGCTGATGAAGCTCTTGAAGGGCAAGGACGTGCTGGTCGGCGTGATCGACGTCGCCTCGGACAAGGTGGAGACGCCGCAGGAAGTGGCGGCCACCATCCGCACCGCGCTCAAGTACGTGCCGCGCAAGCACCTCATCGCCTGCACCAACTGCGGCATGGCGCCGATGCGGCGCGAGATCGCCGTCGCCAAGCTCAAGGCGCTGGCGGCGGGCGCGGCGCTGGCGCGCAGGCGGGCCCGCTAGCCTTGCAGGCGCTGCCGCTGCCCGCGGGCATCCGCTCGCGCTTCGTCGAGGGCGTCAACGACCTGCGGGTGCATGTGCTGGAGGCGGGCGATCCTTCCGCGCCGGGGCTGCTGCTGCTGCACGGCTTCCCGGAGCTCGCCTACAGCTGGCGCAAGGTGATGCTGCCGCTCGCCGCAGCCGGCTATCACGTCATGGCGCCGGACCAGCGCGGCTACGGGCGCACGACGGGCTGGGACCCCGACTACGACGGCGACCTCGCCTCGTACCATCCGCTCAACCTGGCGCGCGACGCGTTCGGTCTCGTGCGCGCGCTTGGCCACGACGATGTGCATCTCGTCGGCCACGACTTCGGCTCGATCCTGGCGGCCTGGTGCGCGCTCCTGCGACCCGACGTGTTCCGCTCGGTGGCAGTGATGAGCGCGCCGTTCGGCGGGCCGCCCGGGCTGCAGCCCGCCTCGCCGGAGAAGATCCTCGCCGAGCTGGCCGCGCTGCCGCGACCGCGCAAGCACTACCAGGCCTACTACTGCACGCGCGAGGCGAACCGCGACATGCTGGAGTGCCCGCAGGGAGTGCACGCCTTCCTGCGTGCCTATTTCCACGTGAAGAGCGCCGACTGGCAGGCGAACCGGCCGCATCCGCTCGCCGCGTGGTCGGCGCCCGAGCTGGCGAAGATGCCCACCTACTACATCATGGACCTGCACGAGAACATGGCGCAGACGGTCGCGCACGAGATGCCCTCGCGCGCGCAGATCGACGCCTGCCGCTGGCTGCCCGACGACGAGCTCGCGGTCTACGCCGCGGAGTACTCGCGCACCGGGTTCCAGGGCGGCCTGCAGTGGTACCGCGCGCGCTGGACGCCCCAGCTCGAGCGGCTGCTGCAGCTGTACGCGGGCCGCACGATCGACGTGCCCGCCTGCTTCATCTCGGGAAAGAGCGACTGGGGCAATCACCAGCGGCCCGGGGAGCTCGAGGCGATGGGCACGAAGGTCTGCACCGATTACCGCGGAACGCACCTCGTCGACGGCGCGGGCCACTGGGTGCAGCAGGAGCAGCCTGAAGCCGTCGCCGGCCTGCTGCGCGACTTTCTCGCCGCTCGCCGCTAGTCGGCGTAGCCGGGATTTTCCCGGTCGAGGACGCGCATCATCGCCTCGAAGTACAGGCGCTCGCGCTCGGCGCGCGAGTGGCGGTCGTCGACCGGCGGCGCCTGGACCTGCGCCACGACCTCGTCGGAGAGCTCTTCGAGCGGCTTGCCGGTGCCCATGGCGAGCACTTGGGCACGGCATACGCGCTCGAGCTTGTACAGGCGCCGGTAGGCCTGGGCCATGGTCGCGCCCACCACCAGCACGCCGTGGTTCTTCATGAACAGCACGTGCTTCCCGCCGATCAGGCGCGCGAGCCGCTCGCCTTCCTCGATGAAGTCGGCGGTGCCCGCGTAGGTGTCGTCGTAGGCGACATGCCCGTGGAAGAACGCTGCGGTCTGGCTCGCCGGCAGCAGGCGGTTTTCCTTCAGCATGTTGAGCGCGAGCGCCCAGGTCTGGTGCGTGTGCAGCACCACGCGCGCGCCGGTAATGCGGTGAATCGGGGCGTGGATGCACTGCGCGGAGAGCTCGACCACGCCCTCGCCCTCGAGCGTCGCGCCCGACTCGTCGAACACGATCATGTCGCTCGCGCGCGCCTCCGACCAGTGCAAGCCGAAGGGCAGGATGAGGTAGCGGTCGGTCGTGCCGGGCACGGTGACCGTGAAGTGGTTGTCGATGCCTTCTTCCAGCTCGTGCAGCACCGCCAGGCGGTGCGCGGCGGCGAGATGGACTTTCGCCTCCCGGACGGGATCGGCGGCGCGCTTGGCGGTCAGCGAATGCACGGACATGGCACCGCAGTATATTTGCAGAAATGGCAAACGGCGAGTCGATCCGGATAGCCGTGCTCGGGGCGGGCGCGGTGGGCTGCTATTTCGGCGGCATGCTGGCGCGCGCCGGGCACGAGGTCACGCTCATCGGACGTCCGGCCCACGTGGACGCCTTCAAGGCGGGGGGCCTGCATTTCGAGGGCTTGAAATTCGACGAGCATATCCCTGTCAAGGCCAGCACCGATGCGAGCGCCGTGCGCGGCGCGCGACTCGTTCTGTTCTGCGTGAAGTCGACCGATACCGAGCAAGCGGCGGCGCAGATCGCGCCGCACCTCGATGCCGATGCCCTGGTCGTCAACCTGCAGAACGGCGTCGACAACACCGAGCGCATCCAGGCGCGCATTTCGCAGCCGGTGATCCCGGCGGCCGTGTACGTGGCCACCGAGATGGCCGGCCCGGGACACCTCAAGCACCACGGGCGCGGCGACCTCGTGATCGGCGAGCTCGGCGTGCAGCTGCCGCCCGGGGCGCTCGAGCGGGTGCAAGGGTGGTTCGATGCTGCCGGCGTCCCGACGACGGTCTCCGACAGCGTGGCGGGCGAGCTGTGGGCGAAGCTGGTGGTGAACTGCGCCTACAACGCGCTGTCCGCCATCACGCAGCTGCCCTACGGCAAGATGATCGCGGGCGCGGGCATTCGCGACGTGATGCGCGACGTGGTCGAGGAAACGCTCGCGCTCGCCAGGGCGAGCGGCGTCGCCATGGCGCCCGGGATGCTCGAGCGGGTCTACAAGATCGCCGAGGCGATGCCCACGCAGTACTCCTCCACCGCGCAGGACCTCGCGCGCGGCAGGCCCACCGAGATCGAGCACCTGAACGGCTTGGTCATGCGCCGCGGCGCGGCGCTCGGCGTGCCCACGCCTGTCAACCGCACGCTCTACGCGCTCGTGCGGCTGCTGGAATCCAAGCCGCGCTAGGCCGGCTGCAGGATGTGGATCGTGCGGCTGGCGATCAAGTCCTTCACTTTCCCTGCGTAGGCCGCCATGTGCGGCGCGGCGGCGTGCGCCTTGAGCGCATCCATGCTCTCCCACTTCTCCACCACCATGAAGGTGTCGGCGCCGACCTTCGTCTGAAAACCGAGCGCGTTCTCGGCGTCCACGACCGGGCCGTACTCGATGCAGCCCTTCTCGGCGCGGCAGGCGGGCACGTTCGCCCTGAAGTGCTTGAGGATCTCCTCGCGCTTGCCGGGCTTGGCGGTGACGACGGCGACGACGTGGATCATGGTCGGTCCTTTCAGGATAGTTTCTTCAGCTTCTGCAGCGAGCGCATGCGCCAGGGAATCTGGCGCTCCGGAAAGAGGCGCGGGTACTCCGTGTAGCTCACCTCGCCGACGTAGATGTCGCCGCGCGAATCCACCGCCAGACCGTGGGGCGCGACGAACTTGCCGGGCTCCAGGCCGGGCCCGTCCGCACCGCCCAGCCGCGCGAGCGTCCTGCCCTCGTGGTCGACGATGGTCAGGCGCGGTCCCAGGTTCGGGTGGTTGCGATTGAGCGGCAGGCCGGGCCCGAGCTCGCCGATGATGAATTGCGTGCGCGGCCCGCGGCAGCAGTACAGGCCGCAGGGCCGGTGCATGTTGACCCACTGCGTCTCGTAGCGGCCGTTGCCGTCGAACACCTGCACGCGGTGGTTCTCGCGGTCGGCGACGTACACCCAGCCCTCGGCGTCGGTGGCGATGTTGTGCGGGATGTTGAACTGGCCCGGGTCGGTGCCCGGCTCGCCCCAGGAGAGCAGCAGCTTGCCGTCGGGCGCGTACTTGTGCACGCGGGCGTTGCCGTAGCCGTCGCTCACGTAGATCTCGCCCTTGGGCGACTGCGCGGTGTGCGTACAGCGATGGAACGGCTTGCCACTCATGTAGGGCGCGGGCTTGCCCGGCACGCCGAGCTCGAGCAGCACCTTGCCCTCGGTCGTGCACTTGCGCACCATGTGGCCGCCGTCGTCGGTGAGAAAGAGATTGTCCTCGGCGTCGATGTGCAGGCCGTGCGCGCGCGGGTACTGGCCCTCGCCCCACGAGCGCAGGAAGTTGCCGTCGCGGTCGAACACGATCATCGGGTGCGCGCCGCGGTTGAAGACGTAGACGCGGTCCTTGCGGTCGCAGGCGACCGCGGCGACGTCCTTGAGCTCCCAGCCCTCGGGGAGCTTCGCCCAGTCCTCCACCACTTCGTAGCGGTGCTCGCCGCTGCCCAGGACCGTCGTCATCTGCGCAGAATAGCAAATAGGGACAGACCTCATTTTTCTCATCTGCACTTCATTCGCAAATGAGAAAAATAGGGTCTGTCCCCAATTAGGGCTGCGCCAGGTCGGCGCGCGAGTAGGGAATGCTGTAGGCCGCGTCGGCGGGAATCGGCGGGATCGAGCGCTCCCAGGCCTCGTACTTCGCCTTGAGCTCGGCGAGCCGCTGCGGCTCGCGCTTCGCGTAATTGGCGCGCTCGCGGGGATCGATCCTAATGTTGAACAGGAATTCGCCGTCCTCGCTGGCGAAGTACTTCCAGTCGCCCGAGCGCACCGCGCGCTGGCCGCGGTATTTCATGCGCCAGAACAGGTCGCGCGCGAAGACTGCGCGCGGCTCCTTCAGCACGCGCAGCAGACTCGCGCCGTCCAGCGGATACTGCGCGTGCGGCTTCACGCCCGCCGCCTCGAGAAAGGTCGCCACCCAGTCCATGGTGATGGCCTGCTGCGTGGTCACTCCGCCCGGCTTCACGACCACCGGCCAGCGCACGAGGTAGGGAACGCGGATGCCGCCTTCGAGCAGGTCCATCTTCTTGCCCACCAGCGGCCAGGTGTCGGCAAAGCGCTCGCCGCCATTGTCGCTGGTGAAGACGACGAGCGTGTTCTCCGGGTCGGGCAGCGCGGCGAGCACCGCGCCGATGCCCTCGTCCATGTGGTGGATCATCTTCTGGTAAACGGCCACCGAGCCGCCGTCGGTGTGCCAGATCTTCTCGATGCGCTTTGCCTCCGCCTCGTCGTCGCGCGTCTCCCAGGGCCAGTGCGGCGCGCTGTAATGCAGCGAGAGGAGGAAAGGCGCCTTCGCCTTGCTCACGTACTGCACCGCACGCTCCGAGATCAGATCGGTCATGTAGCCGTCGCGCTCGATCTCGGTCTCGTTCTCCCACAGGTCGTGCACGCCCGCGGTGTCGCGGTGCGTGAAGTAGTCGAAGCCGCCCGACAGCGAGCCGAAGAACTCCTGGTAGCCGCTCTTCAGCGGGTGGAAGTGCGGCGGGTAGCCGAGGTGCCACTTGCCCACCAGCGCGGTGGCGTAGCCGGCGTCGCGCAGCAGCGACGCCAGCGTCGGGTGCTCGGGCGGAAGCCCGAGCACCGGGTTGCCGCGCACGCGGCCCGAGATCGGCTCGTCGGCGCCGCCGCGCAGCCGGTGCTGCCAGCGCCCGGTGGCCAGAGCGAAGCGCGTCGGCGAGCACACCGAGGAGTTGGCGTAGCCGTCGGTAAAGCGCAGCCCCGCGCGCGCCATCCGGTCGAGCACCGGCGAGCAGTCCGCGCGGCCCCCGTAGCAGCCGAGATCGGCGTAGCCGAGGTCGTCGGCGAGGATGAAGACGAAGCTGGGGCGCACGCCCCGATTCTACTGTCCCAGCTTCAGCCCCGAGGTCGCGACGAACTGCCGCCAGCGCGCGGACTCCTGCGCAATGAATCGGCCGAACTCCTCGGGAGTGCCCGGCGTCGCGTCGACGTTCAGCTTGGTGAACGTCGCCTTGAGCTCAGGGTCGGCGAGCGCGCTCGCGATCTCCGCATTGAGGCGCGTGACGATGCTCCGCGGCAGCCCGGCCGGGCCCACGAATCCCCACCAGGAGTGCACGTCCAGCTCGGGCAGGCCCTGCTCGCCTAGGGTCGGCACATCCGGCAGCGACGCCAGGCGCCGGCTTCCAGTGACCGCCAGCGCCCGCAGCTTTCCGGCATGGATGTTCGCCAAGTGCGCCGGCGGGCTGTCGAACATTCCCTGCACTTCTCCCGACAGCAGGGCGGCTGCCATCGCGAAGCCTCCCTTGTAGGGCACGTGCGTCATCTGCGCTCCCGTGCTGCGCTTCAGCATCTCGGTCGCAAGGTGGTGCACGCTGCCCTGTCCCGGCGAGGCGTAGTTTGCCCTGCCGGGATTGCTGCGCAGCCAGTCGATGAATTCCTTCAAGTCCTTTGCGAGCACGTCGGACCGCACCAGCCAGACATAGGGCCCGCGGGATACCTCGATGATTGGCGAAAACGCACCGGCAGGGTCGTAGGGAGGATTGCGCATCGTGGCCGGTGCCACGGCAAGATTGGCCGCCACGCCGAACAGCAGCGTGTAGCCGTCGGGCGCGGCGCGCGCCACGGCGCCCGCTGCGATCGTTCCCGCGGCGCCCGGGCGGTTCTCGATCACTACCTGCTGGCCCAGACTCAGGGAGAGCTTCGCCGCGACCCGGCGCAGCACGATGTCGGTAGCGCCGCCCGGGGGAAAGCCGTTCAGGATCGCCAGCGGCCGGGTGGGGTAGGACTGGCCGGCGGCCGCCCCCGCGGTCGCCAGCAGCAGGACGGCCAGCAGGCGTGTGAATATCGACATGGCTGGGGCTCCTTTCTCCGGTTGCCGCGCCAGTGAATCACGCCGGCGGCCGCCGCGTAAGATGCGGGCTGCATCACGCCGATAACGAGAGGTTATATGTCCGTGAGACTGAGCCAGCTGCGCAATTTCGTGGCGGTGGCGGAGGCCGGCAGCCTGCGCGCGGGCACGCGCCAGGCCGGCATGTCGCAGCCGGCACTGACCCGCAGCCTGCAGCAGCTCGAGGGCGAGCTGCGGGCGCGGCTGCTGCTGCGCTCTGCTCGCGGCGTGAGCCTTACCCCCGCCGGCCGGGCGTTCCTCG
>DATFEJ010000011.1:0-10710 GCA_035251235.1 Burkholderiales bacterium | reverse complement strand
GATGACGCCTTCGTCCGCGGCGCCTACGATCAGCAGCGTCGGCGCCTTGACCGCCTGCAGCGCGTTGCGGCCCGCCAGGTCGGGCCGGCCGCCGCGCGAGACGACCGCGCGCACCTCATGCGGCATGGAGGCCGCCACGCGCAGCGCGGAGGCCGCGCCGGTGCTCGCGCCGAACAGGCCCACGGGCAGCGCGCGAGCCCCGGGTTGCCGTCCCGCGAAGCGCACCGCGTCGCCCAGCCGCTCGGTGAGCAGCGGGATGTCGAAGCGGTTGTCGTAGACCTGGTCTTCCTCCTCGGTCAGCAGATCGAGGAGCAGCGTGGCGATGCCGGCCTTGCGCAGCTCGCCGGCAACGTAGCGGTTGCGCGTGGAAAAGCGCCCCGAGCCGCTGCCGTGCGAGAACACCACGATGCCCAGGGCACCGGCCGGCGCCTCGAGGATTCCCTGCAGCGCGACGGCGCCGGACGGGATGGAGACATCGCCCATGCGGCGCTCTAGGCGTCGGGCCCCGCGGCGGAAGGCATCAGCAGCCAGAGCACGACGTAGAGCAGGATGCCGAGACCGCCGAGGACGGCGAGCACGAGGAACGCGGCGCGGAACAGGATGGGGTCGAGCTCGAAGTGCTCGCCCAGTCCCCCGCACACCCCGCCGATCATGCGCTCCTTCGCCGAGAGGCGCAGGCGCGCCGCGGCCGGGCCCGCGGGCCGCGCGCCCTCGCGCAACGGCATCAGGATCCAGAGCATGAGGTAGGCGATGGCGCCCAGGCCGCCGAACAGGATGGAGAAGAGGAAGAAGAGGCGAAAGAACACCGGGTCGAGCTCGAAGTACTCCCCCAGGCCGGCGCATACCCCGGCGATCTTGCGCTCCGCCTCGTTGCGGTGGAGTCGCTTCATCCGCGCTGCGCTACTTCTCGTGGTGCTTGACGTCGCCGCGCTGCTCGCGCGCGAAATCCTCGAGCTTGCGGCGCGCCGCGTCGAACGCGTCGCGCAGCGCCACGTACACGTCCTCGTGGTGGTCGCGGTTCACCGCGACCTCGCCGCCAGGCGCCTTGAGGTCGACGCGCACCACGAACTGCCGGCCCTTGGTCTTGTGGCGTCCCGCCTCCTCGATCACCACGCGGCAACTCATCAGTCGCGGGTGGAACTGCTCCAGCTTGGCGGCGTGCTCGCGCACTGCGGCGTCGAGCGCCGCGGAGGTGTCCATGCCGCGATAGGTGACTTGCAGGGGAAGTTGCATGGCGTCGCTTTTCCTTTCTGTCCGATAGTTGAAGGATGCCGTGCCGCCGCCGCACGCCTTTGACGCAGGTCAAGCACGAGCAGCCGACGGGCGGCCGTGGAATCCGTCACGAACGGCAGGCCGGCGCGCGTTGCGCGCGCCGAATCGCGCCTAGAATCCGCCACATACGGGGGGAATCCGATGCGTAAGAGTCTGTTTGCCATGCTCGTCGCCGCCGGCTGCGCCGCGGCCACGGCTGCAGCCGCTGCCGAGCCGCTCAAGGTCAGCATCTCGGGCGAGCCGCGCGAGGAGATCAGCACCGCCGACTTCATGGACCGCTACGGATCGCTCGCCAAGTACATCGGCGGGGCGGCCGGCACGGAGATCCGCCTGAGCTACGGCCGCGACCTGACGCGCGAGCTGCAGCGCACGCGCTCGCGCGGCTCCGACCTGATGATCGGGCCGGCGCACGTCATCGGCAGCGCGATCCGCTACGGCTATGAGCCGGTGGCCCGGCTGCCGGGCGAAGAGCGCGCCGTGTTCATCGCCAGCGCGGAAAGCAAGGTGACCTCGTTCGCGCAGGCGCAGGGCAAGCGCCTCGCGCTGCCGCCGTCGGACTCGCTCGCCACTTACCTCGCGCGCGGCGAGTTCAACGCCAAGGGCGTGCAGGCGAAGTCGTACTTCTCGTCGGTGCGCGAGTACCGCTTCCACGAGGCGGCGCTGCTCGCGCTCGAGTTCGGGCAGGCGGACATCGCGGTCGCCGACCGGCGCCTGGCCGAGGAGTGGGTGGCGCGCCACAAGGGCCGCATCCTGCTCGAGACGCAGCCGGCGCCGATGACCGGGGTCGCGATCCTCAGCACCGTGGACAAGGCGACCAAGGAGCGCGTGCGCACGGCGCTGCTCAAGCCCAACGCCAAGTCGGTCGACTCGGCGGGTTTCGTCGCCAAGGACGTGCGCAGCATGCAGCCGACCGTCGCCAAGGAGTACGACTACGTCTCTACGCTCGGCTACTTCACGCCGCGCGTGCTCGACGGCGTCAAGATCGTCAGCGCCGAGGAGGTGCAGGCGCTGATGGGCAAGGGCGCCGTGCTGTACGACACCCGCTCCGAGGAAGAGTACCGGGACAAGCACATCAAGGGCGCGAAGTGGCTGCCCTACAAGGAAAAGAGCGCCAAGGAAGTCGGCTTCGACGTCAGCAAGGACGCGTTCGACGTGGCGCGCGCCGGCGGCAAGGACGCGCCGGTGATCTTCGCCTGCAACGGCGCGGAGTGCTGGAAGAGCTACAAGTCGTGCGTCGCCGCGCGCAAGGAGGGCTTCACGCAGGTCTACTGGTTCCGCGGCGGCTTCCCCGAGTGGGTGGCGCGCGGCTATCCGGTCGAGTCGGTGCCGGCGAACGTGGCGATCGGCCGCTGAGCGGCGGGCGCTAGGCGCCCGCCTTCAGTTCGCGGTGCAGCACCTTGCCCAGGGGCGATTTCGGTAGCGCGTCGCGGAACTCGATGCGCGCCGGGCGCTTGTAGGGCGCGAGCCGCTCGGCGCAGTGCGCGGCGAGCGCCGCGGCGCTGAGCGCCGGGTCGCGCCTGACGACGTACAGCGCCACCGCCTCGCCGCTCTTCGGGTGCGGCACCCCGACGGCGCCCGCGTCCTTCACGCCCGGGTGCTCGAGCGCCACCGCCTCGATCTCGCTCGGGTAGGCCTTGAAGCCCGCGACCACGATCACGTCCTTGCGCCGGTCGACGAACTCGACGTAGCCGCGCCCGTCGATGCGGCCCAGGTCCCCGGTGCGGAACCAGCCGCCGGGAAAGAAGGCCTGCGCGGTCTCCTCGGGCGCGTTCCAGTAGCCGCGCATCACCTGCGGGCCGCGCACGCAGATCTCGCCCGTCTCGCCGCGCGCCAGCTCCGCGCCCTGCTCGCTGCGGATCGTCACCTCGGTCTCGGGCAGCGGCGCGCCGAGCGTGCCGCTCCACTCGCGCGCGTCGATCGGGTTGGCGCACACGTTGGGCGAGGTCTCGGTGAGCCCGTAGCCCTCGACCAGGGGAGCGCCGGTGGCGCGCTGCCAGCGCTCGGCCACGGCGCGCTGCACGGCCATGCCGCCCGCGACCGAGATCTTGAGCGCGCCGCGGTTGGCGCGGCACGCCTCGTCGAAGCCGGGCGCATCGAGCAGCGCCGCGTACAGCGTGTTCACGCCCGTGATGCCGGAGTAGCGCGTGCGCTTGAGCTCGGCGACGAACGCCGGCAGGTCGCGCGGGTTCGGGATGAGCAGGTTCCTGCCGCCGAGCCGGAAGAAGAGCAGCAGGTTCGCGGTGAGCGCGAACACGTGGTAGAGCGGCAGCGCGGTGACCACGGTCTCCTTGCCTTCCTCGAGCAGCGCGCCCGCCCAGGCCAGGGTCTGGCGCACGTTGGCCGCCATGTTGGCGTGCGTGAGCGCCGCGCCCTTCGGCCGGCCCGTGGTGCCGCCGGTGTACTGCAGGAAGGCGACGTCCTCGGGACGCACGACGGCGTCGAGCGTGTCCGCCGCGCGCGCATCGTTGAAGGCGATCGCGCCGGGAATGCGCCACGCGGGCACCATGTGCTTCACGTGCTTCACGGCGAGATTGACCGCCCAGCGCTTCGCCGCCGGAAACGCGTCGCCGACCTGCGTGGCGATCACGTGGCGCACGTTGGTGCCGGCGAGCGCGTGCTCGACCGTGTGCGCGAAGTTCTCCAGCACGACGATCGCCGCGGCGCCCGAATCCTCGAGCTGGAACCGGAGCTCGGGCGCGGTGTACAGCGGGTTGACGTTTACGACCGCGAGCCCGGCGCGCAGCGCGCCGATGAGCGCGATCGGGTACTGCAGCAGGTTGGGCAGCATGAGCGCGACGCGCTCGCCCGGCCCGAGGCCGAGCTTGCGCCGCAGGAACGCGCCGAAGGCTTCCGAGCGCCGCCCGACCTCGCCGTAGGAGAGCGTGACGCCCATGCTGGTGAACGCCGGCCGTGGGGCCCAGCGCGCGCAGCTCTGCTCGAACAGCGCCTTCAGCGTCTCAGGCGGCCGTTGCTTGTCTGCCATGGCGCGCCAGCAGAGCCACCACCTCGTCGTCCTCGACCTGCTCGAAGCGGCGGTAGAACTGCCCCACGGCCATGAAGTCCTCGGGCGTCTCGAGGCACACCAGCTCGTCGGCGTAGGGGCGGATCTGCGCCAGGCTCTCGGGCGGCGCCACCGGCACCGCGCATACCAGGCGCTCGGGCTTCCTGGCGCGCACGGAATGCAGCGCGGCGATCATGCTCGCGCCCGTGGCGATGCCGTCGTCCACCACGATGGCGATGCGCCCGGCGGGATCGGCGGGCGGACGCGCCGGCGTGTAGCGCGCGCGGCGCTTGCGCAGGAGCTCTAGCTCCGCGGCGCGCTCGCGCCTGAGATAGGACTCGTCCGCCCCGGCCTGCGCGGCGTATCCGGCGACGAAGGTCCAGCCGCTCTCGTCGATGGCGCCGACGGCGAACTCCGGACTGCCCGGCGCATGCAGCTTCTTCACCAGCACGACGTCCAGCTCCCCGTCGAGCTGCCGCGCGATCTCCGCGCCCATGGCCACCGCGCCGCGCGGAATGGCAAGCACCAGCGGCTTGCGGCCCTTGTAGGCGGAGAGCGCCTCGGCGAGGCGGCGTCCGGCCTCCAGGCGGTCGTTGAACAGGCTGGTCATGCGCGCATGTCCGTCCTAGCGGCGGCGATCGAGCAGGATGCCCACCACCTCGATGGCGACCGCGAGCGCGAGCAGCGCGAGGCCCGCGCGCGTGTCCGGCGCGGTCAGCATCAGCACCACGCCGAAGGCGCCGAGCGCCGCGGCAATCACGCGCCGCGTGACCGGTTCGATGGCCATGGCCGCAGGCTGGCACGGCCGGCGCGCGCCGGCTTGATTTCAATCAAGCGGGGGCCGCGTTTGCAGGTAAGATGGACGCCGATGACCAAGATCATCCCCGAAACCCCGCCCGAGTACGACCGCACGCGCATCGTCGAGCGGCCCGACGGCTTCTACTGGCAGGACAAGGACGGCGGGCGCGAGTACGGTCCCTTCGCCACGCTGCTCGAGGCGGTGCAGGACATGGAGCTGGGCGGCGACCGGAACCTCGAGCCGGGCGAGACGCTGGAAGAGGCCGAGAACGAGATCGGCATGTCGGACTACATCGATCCCGACACCGGCGTGCCCGCCGAGGACGGCGTGCCGCGGCTGGAGGACCACTGATCGGCCGGTAGTGCCATGGCGGTGCACAACGCCGACATCGCCGCCGTCTTCGAGGAAATCGCCGACCTGCTCGAGCTCGGCGACGAGAACCCGTTCCGCATCCGCGCCTACCGCAACGCCGCGCGCGTCGTGGGCGGCCTGTCGCTCGACCTCGCGGCGACGCTCGCCGCGGGCAAGGACCTTCCCAAGCTCCCCGGCATCGGCAAGGACCTCGACGGCAAGATCCACGAGATCGCCAAAACGGGCACCTGCAAGCTGCTGGAAAAGCTGCGCCGCCGCTTTCCCGCGGGCATCACGGAGCTCCTGCGGCTGCCCGGCGTGGGCCCCAAGCGCGTGCGCGCACTGCACGAGGCGAAAATCGACTCGCTGGAAGACCTGCGACGTGCGGCGCGCGCCGGCAAGCTGCCGAAGCTTTCGGGCTTCGGCGAGAAGACCGCGCAGCGCATTTCGGATTCGGCGCAGGCGCAGCTCGGCGCCACGCGGCGCTTCAAGCTCGCGGTCGCCGCGCAATACGCCGCGCCGCTCGCCAGGCACGTCGGCGGCGTCGTGGCGGGCAGCTTCCGGCGCATGCGCGACACGGTCGGCGACATCGACATCCTCGTCGCTTCCGACGAGCCGGAGAAGCCGAACGCGCGCTTCGTCTCCTACCCTGAAGTGCGCGACGTGCTCGCGCACGGCGAGACGCGCTCCTCCGTGCGCCTGGCGTGCGGCCTCCAGGCAGACCTGCGCGTGGTGCCGAAGGAAAGCTATGGCGCGGCGCTGCACTACTTCACGGGCTCGAAGGCGCACAACATCGCCGTGCGCAAGCTCGGCATCGCGCGCGGGCTGAAGGTGAACGAGTACGGCGTGTGGCGCGGCGAGAAGCGTATCGCGGGCGAGACCGAGGAATCCGTCTACGCCGCGGTGGGGCTGCCTTATATCGAGCCCGAGCTGCGCGAGAACCAGGGTGAGCTGGAGGCGGCGAGGGCGGGGAAGCTGCCGCGCCTTGTGGAGCTTGCCGACCTGCGCGGCGACCTGCATGCGCATACCAAGGCCACCGACGGGCACGCGAGCGCGCGCGACATGGCGCTCGCGGCGAAGGCCGCCGGGCTGCAGTACCTCGCCATCACCGACCACTCGCGGCGCCTGGCGATGGCGCGCGGGCTCGACGTGCGGCGGCTGGAGAAGCAGATGGCGGAGATCGACGACCTGAACGGCGAGCTTTCCGGCATCACGCTGCTGAAGGGCATCGAGGTCGACATCCTCGAGGACGGCACGCTCGACCTTCCCGATTCGGTGCTGGGAAAGCTCGACGTGGTGGTCGCCGCAGTGCACGGCGGCTTCAAGCTTTCGCGGGCGCGCCAGACCGCGCGCATCCTCGCTGCGCTCGACAGTCCTTGCGTCCATATCCTCGCGCACCCGAGCGGGCGGCTGATCGGCGAGCGCGAGCCCTACGACGTCGACATGCTCGCGGTGGTGCGCAAGGCGAAGGCGCGCGGCGTGGCGCTCGAGCTCAACGCGCATCCCGATCGGCTGGATCTGAACGAGGTGCATTGCCGCATGGCGAAGGACGAGGGCGTGCTGGTGGCGATCGGCTCGGATGCGCATGGCGTGGACGGCTTCGAGGTGCTGCGTTACGGAGTGGGGCAGGCGAGGAGAGGGTGGCTGGAGAACAAGGACGTGCTGAATACGCGGACGCTGGCGGAGCTGCGGCGCTGGCTGGCGGGCACGCTGGCGCGGTAGCGGGATACCCCATGCCCGAGGCCGATCGCGTACTTCCCATTGCCGGCTTCAGCGATCCGTTCAGCTCCCTGACGCACCTGGCCGCCGCGGTGGTGTTTGCCGTGCTCACCATGGTTCTCCTGCATCGCGGGCGCGGCGACGCGGGGCGCATGCTCTCGCTTGGTGTTTTTGCGTTCTCGTGCGTGCTGATGCTGTCCCTGAGCGGCGTGTACCACCTGCTCGGGCCGGGCACCGCAGGACGGGAGGTGCTGAAACGGCTCGACCATGCCGCCATCTTCGGGCTGATCGCCGGAAGCTTCACGCCGGTGCACGCCATCCTGTTCCGGGGTGCGTGGCGCTGGGGCATGCTGTCGGGCATCTGGGGCGCGGCGATCGCCGTGCTCACGATCAAGACCGTCAATTTCGGCACCACGCCCGAATGGGTCGGGCTGCTGATGTTCCTGGGGCTGGGCTGGATGGGGGTGATTTCCGTGGTGGCCCTCGCACGCCGCTACGGACTTGGATTCGTGCTGCCCTTGATCTGGGGCGGTCTCGCCTACACCGCCGGGGCCGTGGCGGAGTTTCTGCGCTGGCCGCAGGTGCTGCCGGGAATCGTCGGGCCGCACGAGATCTTCCATGTCGCCGTGCTGGCCGGCATCGCCTGGCACTGGGCGTTCATCCTGAGCATCGCCTCGGGCGAGCCGAAGCGGGGCGTGGCGGTGGTTGTGCGGGGGCTGTAAGGCTGGCAGATCGGGCGATAGACTGTGTCGTGATGCCAATCGACACCAAGTCCATTGAGCAAAGTTGCGGGTATTGGGCGGGCCTGAGCAAGCCGTTGAATACAGGGCGGGGTTTCATGGCGCGCCGCCGGCCGGCGGTTTGCGTTCCGGCTTTTATGCTGTCTACTTCACGTTCTGCAGCTCTGCAAAGATCAGTGACCACGCAAGTGTCTCGTCTGAATAGGAGTAGGGTGTGCCCCAAGCCCAGCTGATCTTCGAAAGGCAGTGGTTTCACGCGTTGCTTCTCGCCGCCCTGCTTGTTGGACTGGCGGTGGTCAGCGGTGCGGATGGCGTTCGCGGCGGGCAGTTGTGGGGGGTCACTACCCCGGTGTGGTTCTGGCTCGCCGTCGCTCTGGCGGTCGTTCATCAGGCATATGTGTGGCTATGCTGGCGAGCTCAGTTGCACGCATCCTGGCTCACCCGAACCTTCGGTACTTACGGGTTTGCTCTGTATGCCGTGGGATTCTCGGTTCTGGGCATTTTGCGAGTAGCCGCGGTGTTTATTCTGGCCGCTTCGAACCGAGACACGCTGGAGGCGAATCCCCTGGTACTCAAGCTTCTCGCGATCATCGCGTTCATTCCAGCAACGTACCTGTTCTACTCGGTAAAGCGCTACTTTGGGTTCAAGCGCGCGTTCGGGATCGATCATTTCGATACCAGCTACCGATCGTTGCCGTTCGTCCGCAAAGGCATCTTCCGCTTCACGCGCAACGGCATGTACGTTTATGGCTTCCTCCTGCTTTGGGTTCCGGCCTTTTGGTTCGCATCATTGGCGGCACTGGCCGTGGCGCTCTTCAACCACCTGTACATATGGGTTCATTACTTTGCGACCGAGCTCCCGGATATGAAACGCATATACGGGGAAGCCCGGGCGACTGCCAGAAATGGGTCTGCCTGACCGCCGCGTGCGGCGGACGCCCGCAAGCGGGCGCCTCTGACACGAATCGTTAGCCTGCAGCCATGAAACCGGCCGCGTCCATCGACGAAGCCCGAGGACTGATCGCGGCGCATTCTGGACGACCGGAGGACTTTCGACTCCCAATCTCCGATCAGCTGCAGGATCCCGTCGGAGTGAACATGGCAATCATCACCGACGCTATCCTTGAGCGCGGATGGGAGCCCGATGGTTACACGCAGGAAAGAGGGTTTCGAACCTACAAGTACAAGACGCCTGGCCCATGAGGCAAATCTGCAGCCTAACCCCTCAATGCAGCGGACGGGTCTCGAGCGCTCAATTGCTCCGCGCGCCGTGCGGTCGGCCCGCCGCTGATTGAGTACGTCAGGCAAGCAGAATCAGGCGCACGCGGCGATGAAAAAGATGCCGCTCGGCAAGGCATTCACGCTGATCGAGCCCGGGCCGGTCGTCCTGGTGACGACGCACGACGGCGCGAAGAGCAACGTCATGACCATCTCCTGGACCATGGTGCTGGACTTCACGCCGAGGTTCGCCATGACCACCGGCTCCTGGAACCATTCCTACGCCGCGCTGCGCGAATCCCGGGAATGCGTGATCGCCATCCCGACGCTCGACCTGCTCGACAAGGTGGTCGGCATCGGCACGTGCTCGGGAGCCGACACGGACAAGTTCCGGCGCTTCGGACTGACCCCCGTGAGGGCGAAGCACGTCCGGGCGCCCCTGATCCGGGAGTGCCTGGCGAACATCGAATGCAGGGTCGTCGACATCATCGCGAAGCACGATATCGTCGTCCTTGAAGGCGTCGCCGCCTGGTTCGATGGTTCACGCAAGGACAAGCGCACCCTGCACGCCATCGGCGACGGCACCTTCGTCGTGGACGGACGCAAGCTCGATCGACGGAAGATGATGCGCGCGAAGCTTCCCGCGGGCGTGTAGGTCGGCCGGCGCGGCTAGGCCTGCCACACCGCATATCCCCGCGCGCGCAGCCTCTGCGCCAGCGTCACCTCGGTGAGCCTCGCCAGTTCGTAGCGCATCGGGTTGAGCCGCGCGTAGAGGGCGGGCAGCAGGCGCACGCCGTACTTCGCGACGAAAGTGTTCCCCTTGTGCCCCCGGCGATGGTTGGCGAATCGCCGCTCCACCGGCAGCCCGGTCATCCCCACGTACACGCACGGCTTGGTGATGTCGTGCTCCGGGTTGGCCTCCCGGAAGCGGGCGTGGTTCCATACCCGCGCGTCCAGCTCGATCACGTAGACGGAGTAGTGCGCTTTTCCGGACGGCCTGGCGGGCATCTTCCGCCCGAAGACTACTCCGGCCCGGCGAGTGTGCCGGGGCGCGGCACCGGGACCGTTGACATGCGTCAAACGGACGGGCCGCGCCCCCTCTAAGGTGTGCCCATGATCCCGCTCTCCAGCCTGCTGCTGACCGATCTCTACCAGCTCACCATGCTGCAGGCGTACTACGCGCAGGGCATGACGGGCACGGCAGTGTTCGAGCTGTTCGTGAGGAAGCTCCCGCCCGGGCGCAGGTTCCTCGTCGCCGCAGGGCTCGAGCAGGCGCTCGACTTCCTCGAGCAGGCCCGCTTCGCGCCCGAGGAGCTGGCGTGGATCGAGCGCTCGGGCCTGTTCGCGCCGGGATTCGCCGCGCGCCTGGAAGGCTGGCGCTTCACGGGCGATGTCGACGCCATGCCGGAAGGCACGCTCTTCTTTCCCGACGAGCCCATCGTGCGCGTCACGGCGCCGATGCCCGAGGCGCAGCTCGTGGAGACGCGGCTGCTCAATCTCGTGCACTTCCAGACGGTGGTGGCCTCGAAGGCCGCGCACCTGCGGCTGGCGGCGCCCGGCAAGGGGCTGATCGACTTCGGGCTGCGCCGCGCGCACGGCGCCGAGGCGGG
>DATFEJ010000014.1:0-6474 GCA_035251235.1 Burkholderiales bacterium | reverse complement strand
CAGCCACGCCACTATCTGCGCCTCCCTCTCCACCACCCAGAGCGGACGCGACCCGGCGCTGTGCTGCTCGAACCACGGCAAGCGGCTTTCGACGGTCACCGGCTCGAGATCGGCGGTGACCAAGCGCGAAGGGATGGTCGCGTTGTAGATCGCGACGATACGCGGCAAGTCGGCCAGGGTGGCGTTGCGATGGCTCATCCGCCGAAGCCGTCGGCCACGCGCACGTCGAGCAACGACGGGCCGCCGCCGGCGATCGACGCCCGCAGCGCGGGCCCGACCGCTTCGGGATCGTCGATGCGCTGCGCGGGCACGCCCAGCGATTGGGACAGCCCGACGAAGTCGATCTCGGGATCGCGCAAGTCCATGCCGATGAAGCGCTCGGTGCCGCGCATCGACTTGAGGCGCTCCTTGAGGATGCGGTAGCCGCGATTGTTGGCGATGACGTAGGTGATCGGCAGCTTCAGATTAGCCGCGGTCCACAGCGCCTGCACGCTGTACATGGCGCTGCCGTCGCCCACCAGCGCGACCACCGGCCGCTGGCGCAGCGCCAGGCTCACGCCCACCGCACCGCCCATGGCGAAGCCGATACCGCCGCTCGCCAGTCCATAGTAGCAATGCGCATCGCGCAGCGGCAGGAAGCTCAGCAGCGGCAGGCCGGACACGACCGCCTCCTCCACCACCACGGCGTCCGCGGGAAGCGCTTCGGTCAGTCGCATCGTCAGCACCCGCGGATCCATCGGTCGCGCCTGCGCCGCTTTCAGCGCATCCTGCTTCGCCCGCTCGCGCTTGGCGGTCCAGTTGTCGCGGGCGATTTCGCCCAGGCGCGCCGCCGCCCGGGCCGCGCGCTCCGCGCTGCGCCTGGCCTTCAGCACCGGCAGCAGCGCGCGCAGCGTTTCCTTCACGTTGGCGCAGATCGCCAGCGCCGCCGGGTGGTTCTTGCCTATCTCCCAGTCGCGCTCGCTCACGTGCACCACGGGCAGCACCGCGGGCAGGGGATCGAGCGGGCTGTAGACCGACATGCGCAGCAGGTCGGCGCCCAGGCACAAGAGCAGGTCGAAGGGCTCGAGCGCCGCGCGCACCGACTTCTGCACGCGCGTCAGCGCCCCGAGATAAGCGCGGTGACCGGACGGAAATTGCGCCGCGTACGGCACCGTCTGCTGGAAGACGCCCGCGCCCAGCAGCTCGGCGAGCTCGGCGGCCTCGGCGAAGGCGTCGTGGGTCGCCAGCTCGTGGCCGGCGACGATCACCGGGTTCTTCGCCGCGAGCAGCCGGCGCGCGAGCTCGGCGAGCGCCTCGTCCGACGGACGCACGCGCGCGTCGATGCGCGTGCGCGCCCCCAGGTCCATCGAGGCCTCCTGCTCCAGCACGTCGCCCGGCAGCGAAAGGAACACCGGGCCGGTGGGCGGCGTGAGCGCGACCTTGGCCGCGCGCCGGATGATGCGCGGCAGGTCCTCGGCGCGCGTCGCCTCGATGGCCCATTTGACGAAGGGCGTGGCGACCGGCACGAGCGGCGCGTACAGCAGCGGCTCGGCGAGGCCGTGGCCCTGCTCCTGCTGCCCCGCGGTGAGCAGGATCGGCGAGCCCGAGAACTGCGCGTTGTACAGCGCGCCCATCGCGTTGCCGAGGCCCGGCGCGACGTGCACGTTGGCCGCCGTGAGCCGGTGCGAGGCGCGCGCGAAGCCGTCGGCCATCGCCACCACGACCGACTCGTGCAGGCCGAGCACGTACTTGAGCTGCGGGAAGTCCGGCACCGCCTCCATGATCGGCAGCTCGGTGGTGCCCGGGTTGCCGAACAGGTGCGTCACGCCTTCGTCGACGAGCAGGCGCAGGAAGGCGTTGCGGCCGGTGAGCGTCTCCATGGCGCGCCTATCGTACGTGAACCGCGGCGGGTGCCTTGACCAAGGTCAAGCTGTTTCGCATGCCAATGCGCAACTCGCGCGTTACGCGCGCGTGTCGATGCGAACGTTCGGGACTAGGGTTTCCTGTCTCGCTGTATCTCGCTCACCCGACCTGCAACGAACGTAATGGTAGTCGTATAGGGCGCGTCCGGGATCGGAAGGTAGGTGTACGTCTTCAAGGACAGCGCCGCGCGTTCCGGCCTCCACAGGGGGTCCCCCTTCTCCGTCCAGCCCAGATTCGACAGCGCAAAGCCCTGGTCCGACGCCATGTCCGGTGTTCCTGCGATCGCCACCACCTCGCCCTCGGTCATGCCGCGCCGAATCGAAAGATAGGCGCGAAAATCCAGGCCGCGGGCGCCGTCGCTCTGCGCGAGCGCGTCAGTGGAGAAACCCGCAGGAATCAGGGTCGTAGCGAGCAATAGGGCAAGGTAGCGTTTCATCGATCTTCCTTTCGTTTCAGATAGACCAAGCCTGACCCGACCGGCGAGGCCGCGCTGTAACGATGTGCAACCAGTTGTTAAGCGGGAGGACCTGCGCGCTCGCCAGCGCCGGCCGGCCGTCGGACATCCGCGGCGCTAATAGGGCGCCCCGTCCTTGTGCCGGAACTGCCACTTGCCGTCAGCCCCCAGGACTGCCTGCAGATCGTCGTCCGGGTACGACCCGGAATCGCCCGGCAGTCGGTCCCCGATCTCGAGATAGACGACATCCTCGTCGGATCGGTTCAGCAGATGATGCCCATCCGGATCTCCCCCCTTGAACCCCATGCACATGCCGGGGTGGAGCGTCGTCGATCCGGCATCGGTGACGAGCGTGGGATGGCCGGAAAGAACGTAGATGAACTCGTCCTGGACCGAGTGCCAGTGACGCAGCGCCGACATCGCGCCGGGCTTCAAGGTCGTGCGATTCACGCCAAAGCTCCTGAGTCCGAACACGTCACCCAGGGCCTGCTTGTGCCGGCCGGCGACTCGTGAGGCGAACGGCTCCGGGTAGCTGGATGCCTTGGCGCGGGGCGGAGTGTCCGCGGCGATCATAGGGCCTGGCTTGGTCACGTTCTCCTTCCTTTCGTACGCTGTATGCCTGAAGTATCTCCTTGCAGTCGCGTCGATCCCGCCCGACCTTACGGCAGGACCAGCGATCGGGCGGCCCGCGACGCGCCGGGGCAGCCGTCAGGTTGATGCAGGTCAACCGGGTGTCGCGCTGCGAGGCGGAGCATTGACCGAGTGAAACGCTGGGAGCATTTCGAGCACGGCGCCGACATCGGCGTGCGCGGCTTCGGCGCGAGCGTGGCCGAGGCCTTCGAGCAGGCGGCGCTCGCGCTGACGGCCGTGATCGCCGACCCGTCCACGGTGCGGCCGCTCCAGCACGTCGAGCTGAGCTGCGAGGCGCCGGACAACGAGCTGCTGCTCGCCGAATGGCTGAACGCGATCGTCTACGAGATGGCCACGCGGCACATGCTCTTTTCGCGCTTCGCGGTGCGCCTGCAAAGCGACGGCCTGACCGCCGAAGCCTGGGGCGAGGAAGTGGACGTCGCGCGCCACCATCCGGCGGTGGAAGTGAAGGGCGCGACCTATACGCAGCTGCGCGTCGCCCGCGCGGCCGATGGCTGGGTCGCGCAGACCGTGGTAGATGTCTGACATGGAGCTCAACCTCTTCCAGAAGGCGGGCGAGTACGAGTGGGTGATCCCGCGCCAGGGCGCGATGCGCGTGCCGGCGGTGATCTACGCGAGCGAGGCGCTGGTGCGCGACATGGACCACAAGGTCTACGAGCAGGCGGTGAACGTCGCCGCGCTGCCGGGGATCGTGAAGGCGTCCTACGCCATGCCCGATGCGCACTGGGGCTACGGCTTCCCGATCGGCGGCGTCGCGGCCTTCGACCCGCAGGAGGGCGGCGTGGTGTCCGCGGGCGGCGTCGGCTTCGACATTTCCTGCGGCGTGCGCTGCTTGCACACGGGCCTAGCGCGCGGGGACATCGTGAAGATCCAAGCGCCGCTCGCGCACGAGCTCTCGCGCGCCATTCCCGCGGGCGTGGGCAGCACCGGCGAGATCCGCCTCGGCGACAAGGAGATGGACGCCATGCTCGCCGGCGGCGCGGCCTGGGCGGTGCAGCGCGGCTGGGGGGAGGAGGCGGACCTCGAGCGGATCGAAGAGCACGGCCAGATGAAGCACGCCAAGCCCGGCAACGTCTCGGCGCAGGCGAAGAAGCGCCAGCGCGACGAAATGGGGACGCTGGGCAGCGGCAACCACTACCTCGAGATCCAGGAAGTCACCTCAGTATTCGACGCGAGGATCGCCGCGGCCTACGGCCTTGCGCAGGGCGACATCGTGGTGATGATCCACTGCGGCTCGCGCGGCCTCGGCCACCAGATCGGCACCGAGTATCTCAAGCGCATGGCGGTGTCCGCCGCGCAGCACGGCATCGCGCTGCCCGACCGCGAGCTCGCCTGCGCGCCGATCAACAGCGACGTGGGGCAGGAATACCTCGGCGCGATGCGCGCGGCGATCAACTGCGCGCTCGCCAACCGGCAGATCCTCACGCACCTGGTGCGCCAGGTGTTCCGCCGCATGCTGCCGCAGGCGCGCCTGCCGCTCCTCTACGACGTGTCGCACAACACCTGCAAGGTCGAAGAGCACCGCGCCGACGGTGGCACGCGCAAGCTGTACGTGCACCGCAAGGGCGCGACGCGCGCCTTCGGCCCGGGGCACCCGGACGTGCCGGCGGCGTTCCGCGAGGCGGGGCAGCCGGTGCTGATCGGCGGTTCGATGGGCACCGGCTCCTACGTGCTCGCAGGCACGAAGGCATCCGAGGCGCTCGCCTTCAGCTCGGCCTGCCACGGCGCCGGGCGCGCCATGAGCCGGCACCAGGCGCTCAAGAACTGGCAGGGACGCAAGGTGGTGGACGACCTCGCCGCGCGCGGCATCGTCGTCAAGAGCCCGTCGATGCGCGGCGTCGCCGAAGAGGCGCCGGGCGCGTACAAGGACGTCGCCGCGGTCGTGGACGCGGCGGATGCCGCGGGCCTCGCGCGCAAGGTGGCAAGGGTGGAGCCCCTCATATGCGTCAAGGGATGACGCCTTTCACGCCCGAAGCGCTCGCGGACTACCTGCGCAGCCTGCACGGCGCCGAGGTGCGCGAAGTGCGCGTCACGCCGCTCGGCGGCGGCCGCCAGGGCGACAAGGGCTACGGCTACGGCGTGCCGCTGCGCATCGACTACCTGCTCGCCGGCGAGCCGCGGCGTGCGGTGCTGGAGACCGTGCGCCCGGGGCCTTTCGGCCACGAGCACATGGCCGACCGCGCGCAGCTGCTGCTCTGGGCGCACGGCGCATTCAACCACCTGCCGCGGCACGTGCCGTCGCTCGACGTGGGCGCGGTGCGCGCCGAGGGCGCGCTCGAGTCGCTGGGCAGCGCCGAGGAGCTGTTCATGCTCGCGCCGTTCGTGGAAGGGCGCGAGTACGCCGACGACCTGCTGCGGCTGCGCGCCGGCGAGCCCGCGCGCGCGGAGGACTTCGCGCGCGCCGACGCGCTGTGCGATTACCTGGCGGACATCCACCGCGTGCGCGGTCCCGACCCCGGCCTGTACGTGCGCCGCGTGCGCGATCTGCTCGGCCACGGCGAGTGCATCTTCGGCGTCGCCGACAGCTACCCGGCGGGCCCGCTGGTCGAGCCCGTGCGCGAGATCGAGCGGCGCGCGCTCGAGTGGCGCTGGCGGCTCAAAGGCAAGACGCACCGGCTGCGCCAGGTACACGGCGACTTCCACCCCTGGAACATCCTGTTCCGCGCGGGCGCCGATTTCTCGGTGCTCGACCGCTCGCGCGGCGAATGGGGCGAGGCGGCCGACGACGTCACCTGCCTGACGCTCAATTACCTCTTCTTCTCGCTACAGCGCTCGGGCCGGCTGGCGGGCGACTTCGAGCGCCTGTTCGGCGGCTTCTGGGCGCGCTACCTCGAGCGTTCGGGCGACGCGGAAATCCTCGAGGTCGCGGCGCCGTTCTTCGCCTTCCGCGCGCTGGTCATGGCCAATCCACTCTGGTACCCGGTGCTGGAAGATGGCGTGCGGCGCAAGGTGCTCGACTTCGCGCTCAACGTGCTGGCGGCGCCGCGCTTCGACCCGGCGCGCGCCAACGCCCACTGCGGCGCATGAGCTTCGCCGTGTGGCTGACGGGGCTCTCGGGCTCGGGCAAGAGCGCCGTCGCGCGCGAGCTCGTCGCGCTGCTGCACGCGCGCGGCATCGATGCCTCGGTGCTCGAGTCCGACGTGATGCGCAAGCAGCTCACGCCGTTTCCGACCTACGACGCAGCCGAGCGCGAGTTCTTCTACGGCGCGCTCGCGGACTTCGGCGCGCAGCTCGTCGCGCAGGGCCGCCCGGTGCTGTTCGACGCCACCGCCAACCGGCGCGCGTACCGCGACGCGGCGCGCGCGAAGATCGCGCGCTTCGCCGAGGTGTACGTCGACACGCCGCTCGAGGTGTGCGCGGCGCGCGACCCGAAGGGGCTGTATCGCGGCGCGCGCGAGGGGCGCAGTACGACGCTGCCCGGTGCGCAGGCGGCCTACGAGCCGCCGGCCGCACCCGAGCTCGTGCTG